>NZ_CP042476.1:2479402-2789327 GCF_007993795.1 Antarcticibacterium arcticum
TTATGGAGAATATGAAGCAGGAACCTTTTAGAAAAATGCTGAAAGAGCAATTTGTAAAACATACTGATGCCTGTGTAGATGACTTTTTACAGGGAGATGTGAAATCTCTTTTTGGGAACATTAAAAAGCTTTCTCACGTAGTACTTGACAACTTCAAGCCTATGATCCCTGCACAATTCCATAAACTATGGCAGCGCGGGATCGACACCAATGATTACTATTTAAAACTTTGCGGTTCCGGTGGGGGTGGATATATTCTTGGTTTCACTGAAGATATTGACAAAGCCAGACACGCTCTTAAAGATTATCGTTTAGAAATAGTTTACAATTTCTAGAACTCCCCAATTTTAATGGCGGCAGCTAAAAACAAACGTTTATTGCTAAAAATGCTGAGTTTGTTTTCGGTAGTGCGCGGCTATAATATTCTTATTTTAATATTGGCCCAGTATCTTACTTCGGCCTTCATTCTTGCACCTGATCTTCCATTGAGGAAGGTGATCTTTGATGACAATCTTTTCTTTTTAATCCTGTCTTCGGCAACGGTTATTGCATCGGGTTACATCATTAATAATTTTTACGATAGCGAAAAAGACCTTATAAACCGGCCAAAAAAAACAATGCTGGACAGGTTTGTGAGTCAGCGTACCAAACTCTCGGTATATTTTATACTTAATTTTGCCGCAATATTCTTTGCGAGTTATGTCTCCTTTCGCGCGGTAGTATTCTTTTCTATATATATTTTCGCGATCTGGTTTTATTCCCACCGCTTAAAACGCATCCTCTTCCTGGGAAATCTCGTGGCGAGCATCCTTACTATTGTACCGTTTTTTGTGGTCTTCATTTACTACAAGAATTTTGAGACCGTGATCTTTATTCACGCTACATTTTTATATTTAATGATCGTGATGAGGGAACTGGTAAAGGACCTGGAGAATTTAAAGGGGGACCTTATTCTCAATTACAAAACCCTTCCTGTGGTCTATGGAGAAAAATGGAGCAAGTTCTTCCTAATGGTTCTTACAGTGGTTTCAGTAGTGCCAATACTCCTGCTCATTACGAAATTTGAGATTGGTCAAATGGATTATTATTTCTATCTCTCCCTTATTTTACTGGTATTCTTTGTATTATTCCTCTATTTCAGCACAGCCAAATGGCAATATCTCTTACTTCACAATATTTTAAAGTTCATTATTGTTGCAGGGGTTTTCAGTATTCTTTTAATAGATCACGCCGATGTTTTTAACCGGGTTTTTTAACCTGAGTAGGCTGAAAATAATTTTAAAAATTGGCATTTTTCGGGAGATTTGAGGCTTACAAATCTTTAATTAATAACTTAGTAAGATCTTTAGCTATAAAGTATCTTTGCAAAAAATATAAATTATGAGTCGTAACGAGAAATCTTCAGGAAACAGATTCAAAGGAAGACCAGGTGGCGGAGAACGCAAGTACAACAACCCGGGCAGCGATGCCCCAAAAAAGAAACCTACCCGCCCCAAAACAGCGGCTTTTGATAAACCTGCGACCAAACCAGCTTCAAAAGAGGATGGAATGCGATTGAATAAATACATTGCAAACTCCGGAGCCTGTTCGCGACGGGATGCCGATATATATATCGCGGCAGGAAATGTTACCGTAAACGGAAAGTCTGTAACCGAAATGGGATACAAGGTAAAACCCGGCGATGAAGTTAAATTTGATGGTCACAAGGTAAATCCTGAAAAACCTGTTTATATACTTTTGAACAAACCCAGGGGTTTCTTTACCACGGGAAGTGTAGATAAAGGCTCAAAAACAGTGATGGACCTCATTGCAAATGCCACAAAAAGCAAGGTTGTACCAGTTGGAAAACTGGACAGGCAGGCCAGTGGTCTATTATTGTTTACCAATGACGGCACTCTGGAAAAACAACTTGGAAAACCAAAGAACGGGATACGCCAGATCTACCATGTGGAACTCACGAAACCGGTAGGCCAGGAAGACCTTGATAAACTAATGGCGGGGATAACCCTGGAAGACGGAAAAATTAAAGTTCAGGATGTTAGTTACATTGAAAACAGGCCAAAGAATGAAATTGGGCTGGAAACCAACAGCGTGAAACCACATGTGGTGCAGCGACTCTTCAAAAGCCTGGGTTATGAAGTAGAAAAACTTGACCGTGTTGTCTTTGGCGGTCTCACAAAAAAAGACCTGCCGCGTGGAAATTGGAGAGTGTTGACCAAACAGGAGGTCATCAATATTAAAATGTTATAAGCGGGGAAATTTATATTTTATATAAATCATTTTTTTATACTTTTGTTTGAGTTTTAAAGTGCAGGAACACATCAAATTGCACCCCGGGTAATTAATGAACAGATCCTTCTTTTAATAAAATAGTATTAGCTTGTTTTAAAGAATTTTAGCCGGTTGAATAACCTGATCTTTTTTACTGCCACGCCAACCTGGTGTTTATCTCCCGGAAGTTTTAAGGAATTCCTATATATACCCTTGCGCGCGGGTTATTTCAACATAATATATATCTTAACATTATTTTACCAGTCATTATTTTTGACGGCATCATATTATACCTAATTTTTCACCCTTTTAATTATAGAAACCCAAAGCATTGAATACTAAATACAGCGATCTAATAGACCAGACTTATTACTTTCCTCAGGAAGAGTTTAAGCTGGAAAACAATGAGTTACAATTTCATGATATAGATTTGATGGAATTGGTAGAGAAGTATGGGGCACCATTAAAATTCACCTATCTCCCTAAAATTTCTGAAAACATACACAGGGCAAAAACCTGGTTTAAAAATGCTATTGAAAAGCATAATTATAAAGGAGGTTATAATTATTGTTACTGTACCAAAAGCTCGCACTTTGAGCATATTTTAAATGAAGCTTTAAAGAATGATATTCATATAGAAACCTCTGCGGCATTCGATATTAATATAGTTCAGAAATTAAAGAAAACCGGGAAGATCACAAATGAAACTTATGTGATTTGCAATGGATTTAAAAGGGACCAATATATCACCAATATTGCCGATCTTATTAATAGCGGCCACAAGAATTGCATTCCTATTATAGACAATTACGAGGAAATAGACCTGCTTTCAGAAGAGATTAAAGGAAAATATAAAATAGGGATAAGAATAGCTTCTGAAGAGGAGCCAAAATTTGAATTCTATACTTCCAGGCTGGGAATTGGTTACAAGAACATTGTACCTTTTTACAATAAAAAAGTAAAGGAAAACGAGCAGGTAGAATTAAAAATGCTTCATTTCTTTATTAATACCGGGATCAAGGATAATTCCTATTACTGGAACGAATTAAATAAATGTCTCCAGGTATATATAGATCTTAAAAAACTGTGCCCTACCCTGGACAGCCTAAATATTGGCGGCGGTTTTCCTATTAAGAATTCCCTTCATTTTGAATATGATTACCAATATATGGTGGAGGAGATCATTAACCAGATAAAGTTAACCTGTGATGATGCCGGGGTGGATGTTCCAAATATTTTTACCGAATTTGGTTCTTTCACCGTGGGAGAAAGTGGGGGTGCCATATATGAGATCCTGTATCAAAAACAACAGAATGACAGGGAGAAATGGAATATGATAAATTCCTCTTTTATTACCACCCTGCCCGATACCTGGGCCATAAGCAAGAAATTTGTCATGCTGGCCATTAACCGGTGGAATGATGAGTATGAGCGTGTACTGTTAGGAGGCCTTACCTGTGACAGTGATGATTATTATAATTCTGAACAAAACACCAATGCCATCTACCTGCCTAAATACCGGAAAGACAAGCCGCTTTACATTGGCTTCTTTAATACCGGTGCTTACCAGGAAACTATTGGAGGTTTTGGGGGTTACAGCATTGTCTTATCCCACAACCCAAACAGATCTTAATAGACAAAGATGAGAACGGGAAACTTACTACCACCCTTTTCAGCGAGCAGCAAACCTCAGAGGACCTGTTGAAGATATTAGGTTACAGCCCAAACAGTTAATTAAAAAAAATTTATAACTTTAAGCCACATATTTTTTAATCAAAACATTTTAAAATCTAGTAATGAGCAAAAAGAATTACGCCGGGATACCAGACAAGTATGCACGTATAGACGAAGCAAAAGTGGTATTGATCACAGTTCCTTATGACGGAACCAGCTCCTGGCAAAAAGGCGCAGACAAAGGCCCTGATGCTTTCCTTGAAGCATCGGCAAATATGGAGCTCTTTGACATTGAAACCCGCACCGAAGTGTACAAAAAAGGAATTTACCTGGCGCCTCCGGTAACAGAGAATTCCTCTCCTGAAAAAATGGTTGAAGCGGTTCATAAGACCACAAAAAACTACATTAAACAAGAGAAATTTGTAACGATCTTTGGCGGGGAACATTCAGTATCAATAGGTACCATTCGTGCTTTTAACGAGTCTTTTGAAGACCTTACCGTAGTTCAAATTGATGCTCATGCAGATCTAAGACCTGAATATGAAGGTTCTAAATGCAACCATGCCTGTGCGGTTTATGAAGCCAGCAAAAAGACCAACCTTATCCAGGTAGGTATTCGTTCTATGGATATTTCAGAAATGGACCATATGGATGAAAATCAGGTGTATTTTGCTCACAACCTGTATGAAGATTGGATGGACGATGCCATAGGGCAGATGACACCCAATGTTTTCATTACAATAGATCTTGATGCTTTTGACCCATCTATCATGCCATCTACTGGAACACCCGAGCCGGGCGGACTTTTCTGGTATGAGACCCTGGAATTCCTGAAATTAATGTTCAAAAAGAAAAATGTGGTAGGATTTGATATAGTTGAACTATGTCCTAACGAAAATGAAAAGTCATCAGATTTTCTTGCCGCTAAATTATATTACAAAATGTTGAGCTATAAGTTCAAATATTTAAACCATAACCCAGACGAAGACGAAGATGAGTAAAGGAGCGATTTCCCAATTTATTGAAAAATATTATTTACACTTTAATGCCGCTGCCCTTGTAGATGCTGCCAAAGGATACGAAAAGCAATTACAGGACGGTTCCAAAATGCTGGTTTCCCTTGCGGGCGCCATGAGTACTGCAGAGCTTGGAAAGATCTTTGGCGAAATAATACGTCAGGATAAAGTCCAGATAATTTCCTGTACAGGTGCAAACCTGGAGGAAGATGTGATGAATCTTGTTGCGCATTCACATTATAAGAGAGTTCCAAATTACAGAGACCTTACCCCACAGGATGAGTGGGACCTGCTTGAAAAAGGCCTGAACCGGGTAACAGATACATGTATTCCCGAAGAAGAAGCTTTCAGGAGGATTCAGGAACATATTGTTAAGATCTGGAAAGATGCTGAAGCTGCAGGGGAACGTTATTTCCCCCATGAATTCATGTACAAATTATTACTTTCCGGCGCGCTGGAGGAATATTATGAAATAGACCTGAAGGATTCCTGGATGTATGCCGCAGCTGAGAAAAACCTTCCAATGGTAGTACCGGGATGGGAAGACAGCACCATGGGAAACATCTTTGCTTCCTATGTACTTAAAGGGGAACTGAAAGCCAGCACCATGAAATCGGGAATTGAATACATGACCTTTTTGGCCGACTGGTATACAGATAACAGCCAGAACGGAATTGGATTTTTCCAGATTGGTGGAGGAATTGCAGGAGACTTCCCAATATGTGTGGTACCAATGCTTTACCAGGATATGGAGAGGAGAGATACTCCCTTCTGGAGCTATTTCTGCCAGATTTCAGACTCAACCACCAGTTACGGATCATATTCCGGGGCGGTGCCAAATGAGAAGATCACCTGGGGAAAACTGGACATTAACACTCCAAAATATATAATTGAAAGCGATGCGACCATAGTTGCACCACTGGTTTTTGCATATCTTCTTGATATGTAATTTTTATAATTTTAATCAAAAAGGACTGTACTAATCACAGTCCTTTTTTTATTTTTAATTTCGTCATCTCAAAAGATTTCATACTAGCCCCCTCTTAATTATATGAGCAACTGGCTTATTTACAGTATAGGTTTTCTGGCCCAGCTCTTTTTTGCAGGAAGATTGATCACACAATGGTTACTTTCTGAAAGATCCAAAAAAGTAGAAACCCCTTCGCTCTTCTGGAAGCTTAGCCTATTGGGTTCGATTCTTATGTTCATGTACGGCTACTTTAGAGAAGATGTGGCTATTATGCTGGGACAGGTTATAATCTACATTGTTTATATAAGAAACCTTCAACTGCAGAATAAATGGACGGGAGAAAATTCCTTTTTAAAATTTATCTACATTGGAGTTCCACTACTTATAGGGTCTTACCTCATTTTTATTTCCAAACTCGATCTTAGCTACCTGGTGAGCAGTGAGAACATCGCTTCCTGGTTAATTTGGTTTGGGATCCTTGGCCAGGTAGTTTTTAATACCAGATTTTTTTATCAATGGCTTTATTCTGAAAAGAAGAAGGAATCAACGTTGCCCTTTGGGTTCTGGGTCCTAAGCCTTGCCGGTGCACTTCTAATTCTCGCTTACGGCCTTCTTAGAAATGACCCTGTGTTGATCGCCTCTCACTGTTTCGGGGGAATCGTGTACATAAGAAATATATTCCTGCTGAAAAATAATACCGTTTAGGTAAGCGGAATTTTACTTTCCGGCGACAACCATTTTCTTATTATTGGTGTTAACATAGATCTCCCTTACAAACCACAGCAGCACTACCACATATTCCATCGCGACCAGCCATAAATTCTCCTGAAATTCAGGATTGGAATAGGTGAAATAGCTCAGCATTACGAAGAAGGACCAAATAAGCACAAACCTGTAGCGGGTAAAAATTGATAGTAAGAGCGGAGTGACCAAATACCAGGGATGAACGGTGGTTGCGAGAAAAAAATAAACCGATATCCCCAGAAGCATTCCCGATATAAGCCGCTCTGTTGAGTTGTTTTTTCTGAAGAAGGTAAGTCCCAGCAAAATGGCCAAAACAATCAACGGCAGCACTTTCCCGGCCGTTTCTATGATGTTATAGCCTTTTACCTGAAAGCCCACCCATCTCACGAGGTAATAAAAGCTGGCGTTAAATTCAAATTTCTGAAACCAAAGCGCTAAACTGGCTCCAAAACTGCTGAAAAATGTAGGCGATAGAAAAGGCAGGAATCCAAGAATTACGGTTAATCCCACTATCAAATAATACCCAAATAATTTTTTAAAATCTGGTGATTGTACCCCCTTCTTTTCTTTTATAAAATAGCCAATAAGCAAGGGTAAAAACAACAGTGAAATTATTTTTAGCAGGACTGATGCGGCAAAAAGAATTGCACTTAAGATCCATTTCTTATGGTGCAACAGGTACAGGGACCACACGAGAAAGAACACCATTACCCCCTCAAAATGAAGATTGCCGGTAAGCTCTATGATCACCAGCGGGTTTAAAATATACCAGAAGATCCTGTGGCGGGGAAGTCCGAGTTTTTCAAGTAATTTTTTTCCAAAGTAAAGCACCCCAACATCTGCAGCTATAATTACCAACCTCATCACGATCACCGGCCCCAGTAAACCTTTCCCTGCGAAAGCGGCCAGAGCAAAGATCAATTGGTTAAGGGGTGGGTAATTGGTATAATTCCCGGCACTGAGTTTTCCCATTCCATAATACAATTCAGCTGCCTTTGATATGGGCGCGGTGCCCTGCTCAATAAGTTCCTGCGGTAAATATAAATAAGGGTTCCAACCTGCCAACAGCATTTTCCCGTCCCAGATAAACCTGTAAAAATCCTGGGAAAGCACAGGCTGTGCCCCAATAAAGATCAACCGGAAGAGGAGGGCAATGGAAGCGAGAAACCAAAAATTTACTTTCTCGAGCTGAATAAGTTTCCAGCTAACAAAAAAAAGCCCGGTATAAAGCGTGATTAATTTTACAAAATCTTCCCTTTCCAGACTGTATCCAAAAGAACTGTAGAAAAGAAGTCCGGTAATTACCAGCAGCAAAGGGAATTTGTGTAGCCGGAGAAAATTACCCATTTGAAACAATCTTTGAATTAATCGACAATATTCATTTTCTTCAGCAGGAAGGAGGCATTCATATTTTGGCAGATCCCTTCTTTGAATTTATAATCAAAATGAAGTTCATCATTAATGATCTCGGCATCAAAATAGTGATTTTCCACCTGCGGTAGTTCTTCGGAAACCTCACAAAGGCTGAGATCGTGGGTTGCAATGATCCCGGTGGACTTTGATTTTACAAGTTTTTGAATAAATTTCCGCGAGCCAATTGCCTTATCTGTACTGTTAGTACCCTTCAGGATCTCATCAAGAATAATGAAGTATTTATCTGTCTTGATGGCTTCAACAATATATTGAAGGCGCTTTAATTCAGAAAGGAAATAAGAGGCATCATCTGTAAGCGAATCTGTAGTTCGCATACTGGTGATAAGCTTTATTGGAAAATATTCACAAGAAGTAGCGCAAACCGGTAAACCTACATTGGACATTACAATTTGGAGGGAAACCGTACGTAAGAAGGTGCTTTTCCCCGCCATATTTGCACCCGTAATAATGAAGAACTGCTCATTCCCTATTTCCAGATCATTGGAAACCCTTTTCCGGGGATCCAGCAGCGGGTGTGAAAGCTCTGTTGCACTTATAACCGGACCTGAAGTCGTGATCTCCGGGAAAATATAATCTGGATGATTGAAACCAAAATTTCCAAAGCTGTTATACGCATCAATGAATTCTATCACTTCAAACCAATTCTTCACGTGCTGCCTGTTTTCAATGATCCATTTTTCGAGTTTATAGGACTGCCGGAGATCCCACAGCATAAACCCGTTTAGCAACCCCCCCACCAAAAAATTATTTCGCTGTTCCAGGGAATCAATAGCCCTGGAGAATTTTTTTGAGAGCTTAGAGGAATTTCCGGAAGCCGAAGCTATTAGAGATCTTTTATTCTTTAAAATTTCAGAAGAAAATTCAGTTTTTTCAATAAGGGCAAGCAGTTGGTGGTATTGGTGAAAGGTATCCTGCACCTTGTTAACACTGCCGGAAAGCATATTTACCTTTTTAAAATACACCCCGGTATATAAAATCCCTACCAGGAACCATAGAAATAACTGAAGCCCGGTTAAATAATCAAATGCATAGCCAAGAACGGCAAGCAGAGATATTGCTGAAAAGACCCAGGGCAACCATCTCATATAAGATGGAATAAACTTCATATACCCTTTAAACCAGGAGAGCACCTGTTTTGAGGGAGTTTCGGTTTTAACTAATCCCGCAATGGCAGTAAACTCCTGCCGCCATTTCACCATTCCAATAAGTTCCTTTATAGCTGCCTGTTTTTTTTCAATATCTGTTATGGAATTCTCAGATAAAAAATTAGCTAGTTTTAAAGTCCCTCCTCGCAGGGCGGTTCGGTTCAAATACTGAAAGAAAGAGCCTTCTCCAAAAAGATCAATATCCTGGCTAAAAGGATGTTTTGGATCTTTGAATTCTTCCCCGGACGGAAGGTGTGAAAACTCACCCTTCAACACCAAGAGCTCCGTCTCATAAAGATTAACAAGCTTTTGGATCTTGTCCCGCTTGTATTTAAGATCTGTATGCCGGGAAACGAGAAATAAAAATATTGCAATACCCAGCAATGCGATAACGGCAACTATTCTAAATTCATCAATAAAATAATAGATCCCGTACGCGCTTAAAAGGAAAACAACAAGCCGTATAAAACTGGAAATATTAAGGCGCTTATTGGCTTCCTGCAACAGGAAATTCTGGTTTTCTTTCTCTTTTTTATAAAATTCCTGTGGCGTCATTTAATTATTTCTTTTTCAAAGATCCTGAAGTTCTTTTTGCAATTTTTTAGTCAAACCCAATACTACCAAGTCATAAGAATGATCTATAAGTTCAAAGATAAAGGAATTGGATAAGCGGCCATCCAGAATTAGTGTATTCCAGAGTTTCTTATTCATATGATACCCGGGAAATATATTATCGGGATATTCTTCTCTAAGTGAGATCGCCTTTTCGGGATCGCATTTAAGGTTCACCCGTAGTGGCACCTCATCAAGACTTGCTATAGTAAACATCTTCCCCATTACTTTTAAAACGAGATCATCTGGTCCAAAGGGAAGGCCTTCGGTTACTCCCTTTTTTTCAAGACAGTAATCCCTGAATGTTTCAATATTCATTTCTTAAATTTTTAATGAGGGATTTTAAATACTTTAAAGAGCTAAGAAACTTAGTGCAATTTAGGCTGGTCCTTAACATCTGTTTCCAAAGCAGAATAATCCAGTTTCCAACCTATGGTTTCTACGATCTTTTCAATAAGCAAAACGGTAGAAAATGCTTCATTCCTGGCTTTTTCCAGAAGGCCGCTTTGGGGGATCTTATCAACAATATGTTTTTTGGCATCGCGGTTTATATCAGTCAGATCTGAGGTTGTAAAAGGATTTGCCCAACCTTCCCTCTTGTCATAATATTTAAAATCTGTTTCTACTGTAAGCAGTTCGGGCTCGGGAAAATTGGTGAGAAAGATCTTTTTATTCTGGTTATCGCTGGACATCCTTATTTTACTAAGGTCAAAACCAACGTGGGCGCGCGCCGTGATAAGCACTATGGCTTTTTTCTTTCCCAAAAGCAAACTCACATATTTCTCCTTGAGATTCTCATAATGGTAGATCTCAGAGAAATCTCCCTCTACGCTTATAAATTTACAAACGCTTTTTATCTTATCCATCAGGATCACAGATTGCTCATCTGCCCGCTCCCTGCTGCGATGTTTATTAAAACGTGCAAAAATAAAATAAGCCAGGATTGCGCCTGCCGCAAGTCCTATAAAAAGATATTCCATACTCAAATATAAAGAAAACCTGTCTTAAAATTAACTTTTGAAACGCGTGCTTTTTTTTAACCCACGATGTTTACAATCTTTCCCGGAACAATGATCACCTTTTTAGGGGCACGGCCTTCCAGTTGTTTTTGAGTGCGCTCATCCTGCATCACCGCTTTTTCGATCTCATCTTTGTTCAGCTCAAGAGACAACTCTATTGTGAACCGCATTTTACCGTTAAATGAAACCGGATAAAGTTTGGTGCTCTCCACAAGGTATTTCTCTTCAAAAACAGGATAGGCAGCGGTAGATACAGATTCTGTATGTCCCAGTTTTTGCCATAACTCCTCGGCGATATGCGGGGCGTAAGGCGCTAATAATATTACCAACGGCTCCAGGATCTCCCGGTTATCACATTTTTGGGCCATTAATTCATTCACACAAATCATGAAGGTGGAAACAGAGGTATTAAAGCTGAAAGCCTCAATATCTTCAGTTACTTTTTTGATGGTTTTGTGTAAGGTTTTTAATGGTTCTCCCAGACCCTGAGAGGTAGCGAAATCGCTAACATGGAAAGATCCGTTTGGCCCGGAATGGTAAAGTTTCCAGAATTTTTTAAGGAAACTGTGTACCCCGGTGATCCCGGCGGTATTCCATGGTTTTGCCTGTTCCAGCGGACCAAGGAACATCTCATACATTCGCAAAGTATCTGCACCGTATTGCTCACAGATCTCATCTGGATTTACCACATTGTATTTGGACTTGGACATTTTTTCCACTTCGCGGCCTACGATGAAAGCTCCGTTTTCCATTATGAATTGAGCATTCTCAAATTCAGGACGCCATTTTTTGAAGGCTTCAATATCCAGTTCATCTGAAAAGTTTACAAGGGAAACATCTGCATGAACAGGTTGCACCTTCTTTCCATCGGTCAAATTTTTTGAAACCAAGGTGTTTTCCCCTTCAATCCTGTACACAAAAGCACTTTGTCCCAGGATCATCCCCTGGTTGATCAGTTTTTTGAAAGGCTCTTCTACAGATACAAAACCACGATCGTACAGAAATTTTGTCCAGAATCTTGAATATAATAAATGCCCGGTAGCATGCTCACTTCCTCCAATGTACAGGTCTACATTTTCCCAGTATTCCTGTGCTTCCTTAGATACAAATTCCTCTTTGTTATGTGCATCCATGTACCTGAACCAGTACCAGGAACTCCCGGCCCAGCCGGGCATGGTGTTGAGTTCAAGGCCCCCTCCGCCCCCATTGGGGGAACTTTCAAATTCCTCTTTAGAAACTACCTCCTTCTTTTCATTATCCCAATACCATTTTTCTGCCCTTCCAAGAGGCGGTTCCCCTTCTTCAGTAGGAAGGTATTTTTCTACGTCGGGTAAGCGTAGGGGTAAATGTTCTTTATCTATCATTTGCGGAAGTCCGTTCACATAATAAACGGGAAATGGTTCTCCCCAGTAACGCTGGCGGGAGAAAACCGCATCGCGAAGGCGATAGTTGGTCTTTCCACTTCCTAAACCAATTTTTTCAAGTTCCTCAATTGCTTTGGCCAGTGCCTCCTTGTAGGGAAGTCCGCTTAAGAAATCGGAATTTGCTATTATGCAACCTTCCTTGCCTGAAAATGCCTCTTCCGAAATATCTACATTTTCAAAAATGTTCTTAATAGGAATATTGAAGTGTTTTGCAAAATCATAATCCCGCTGGTCACCACAGGGAACAGCCATAACAGCACCCGTACCGTAACCGGCAAGCACGTAATCTCCAATCCAAATGGGCACCGGTTCTTTTGTAAAAGGATGCTCGGCATAGGCACCGGTGAAAACCCCGGTAATGGTCTTAACATCGGCCATTCGTTCCCGCTCACTGCGCTTTGCGCTTGCTTTCACATAAGCCTCCACTTCCTCACGTTGCTCATCTGTAGTGATCTTTGCAACAAGATCATGCTCCGGTGCCAGGGTCATGAACGTAACTCCGAATATAGTGTCGGGTCTTGTTGTAAAAACACCAATGTTGAATTTTGAATTTTGAATTTTAAATTTTACATGAGCTCCTACCGACTTCCCAATCCAGTTGCGCTGACTCTCTTTTAAACTTTCGGTCCAGTCAATTTTGTCGAGGTCTGCCCGTAGTCGCTCGGCATAGGCAGAGATGCGCATGCTCCATTGTGTCATTTTCTTTCGCACCACGGGATACCCGCCGCGTTCTGACACCCCGTTCACAATTTCATCATTAGCAAGCACAGTGCCCAGCTGCGGGCACCAGTTCACTTCAGTTTCAGCCAAATATGTGAGCCTGTATTTTAATAATATTTTTTGTTGCTCTTCTGAAGAATAAGAATTCCAGTCACTTGCTGAAAAAGCCGGAATTTCATCATCGCACGCAGCTTTCACGGTAGGATTCCCTTCCGCAGAAAAAATCGCGGTTAACTCTGAAATTGGCCGGGCTTTATCGGCCGCGATATCATACCAGGAATCAAACAGCTGAATGAAGATCCACTGGGTCCACTTATAATAATCTGGTTCGCTGGTGCGCACCTCACGGCTCCAGTCAAATGAGAAACCTATTTTATCGAGCTGTTCCCGGTAGCGGGTAATATTTTCCTGGGTAGTAAGTGCAGGATGCTGCCCGGTTTGTATGGCATATTGCTCTGCAGGCAACCCAAAACTATCATATCCCTGTGGGTGTAAAACATTAAAACCCTTGTGCCTTTTGTAGCGCGCATAGATATCACTGGCTATATATCCCAGGGGATGCCCTACGTGCAATCCTGCGCCGGAAGGATACGGGAACATATCCAGCACATAAAATTTCTCCTTATCGGAAGAATTGGAGGCTTTAAAAGTTTGATTACCGGCCCAGTATTTTTGCCACTTTGCTTCAATCTCGTTAAAATGGTAACTCATTTTGAAAATGTATTTGGATTGCTGAAGTTCTTCAGCTTAAAGTAATTGCAATTATATCCTAAAACAGAGGATATGCGCGCAAAAATACGTTTAATGTACGAAAGTGAAAAGTTTGAACGTTTTAAAGAATGAGTATCATTTACTTTCTTATTTTTACACAAAATCTGTAACCGCTCTATGAGTACATCTTTTGAAAAGTATCAAAAACGCCGCCTGATCTCGTCCTATTTTTCGGTTGTTATTAGCATAGGCCTGGTGCTTTTTTTATTGGGACTTCTGGGTCTTTTGGTATTGAACACCAAAAAAGTGGCCGATCATTTTAAGGAACAGATCGCGATGACCGTGTATCTTAAAGACACTGCCAAGGAAGTGGAAATTGAACAGCTTAAGAAAAGCCTGGCAATGGCCGAATATACCAAAACCAGTACTTTCATTTCCAAGGAAGATGCTGCAGAAGCACACAGCAAGGAAATTGGCGAGGATTTCATGGAGTTTCTGGGGTACAATCCGCTGCAGAATTCCATTGACCTTTACATGAAAGCCGATTATGTTTCCCCGGAACAAATTGATGAAATTGCCGAAGATCTTACTTCTAAAAATTTTGTTGAAGAGGTGGTATATGATAAACCCCTTATCGCCTTGCTTAATGATAATGTGAAAAAAATAAGTTTTTGGGTCCTGGTGATAAGCGGGATTTTCACCTTTATTGCGGTGTTGTTAATTAACAGCTCTATTCGCCTTGCCGTTTACTCCAAGAGGTTTATTATAAAAACTATGCAAATGGTGGGAGCCACAAAGCGCTTTATAAGATTCCCGTTTATATTGAAAAGCGTAAAACTTGGGGTGATTGGGGCCGTTCTCGCCCTTATAGGCATGGGCATTGTGCTTTACTACCTCAACAAAAGTTTCCCTGAACTGGAATTACTGGCAGATGTTAAAATTCTATTCGCGCTCTTCTTCGGGATTCTTTTAATGGGAATTTTTATTACCTGGGCAAGCACCTTCTTTGCAACTTCCAGATTCCTGAACCTAAAAACAGATGAACTTTATTATTAAGAAGGTTAATAATAGTTGGCACTCAGGATAAAAGAAAATAATTTAGTTCCTTTGCCATAATTGGAGGCAAAAACCTATTAAAATGAACAAGAACAAGAAACCATTACACAAGCAGGACCTCAATTTCGTCTTCGGAAAAAGAAATTACACCTTCATGTTCATTGGCCTTGCAGTTATTGCCCTTGGTTTTTTATTAATGGCCGGTGGCGGTAGTGATGATCCAAATGTATTTAACGAAGAGATCTACAATTTTAGAAGAATACGTCTTGCCCCCGCATTAGTGCTAATTGGATTTGGAATACAGGTCTACGCCATCCTGGTTAACCCCACAAAAGATAAATAAAATTGAACGAAATTGATGCAGCGATCCTGGGTATAGTTCAGGGTCTTACCGAATTTTTACCTGTTTCATCCAGCGGTCATTTGGAACTTGGAAAAGCAATTTTAGGAGATAACAGTATACCAAGCGAATCCCTTATGTTCACAGTGGTATTACATGCTGCTACGGCCCTTAGCACTATTGTGGTTTTTAGAAAAGATATCTGGGAGATCCTTTCCGGCCTCTTTCAATTTAAATGGAATGAGGAAACCAAATTTTCACTGAAGATCATATTTTCAATGATCCCTGCAGTTATAATAGGTTTATTCTTTGAAGAAGAACTGGAAAAGCTCTTTGGAGGTAATATTTTGTTGGTGGGCTTTATGCTCCTTATTACAGCATTGCTTTTATGGCTGGCAGATAAGGCAAAAGATACCCAAAAACCGGTGAGTTATAAAAATGCATTCGTAATAGGGGTGGCGCAAGCAATTGCAATGCTTCCCGGGATATCACGAAGTGGCGCGACCATTTCAACTTCGGTATTATTAGGCAATGATAAAAGCAAGGCGGCAAGGTTTTCATTTTTAATGGTGGTACCATTGATCCTGGGGAAAATTGCGAAAGATATTTTAAGCGGGGACCTCGCGGAAAGCACCACAGAAACTTCCATCCTGATCATAGGATTCCTGGCGGCCTTTATCGCAGGAATAGCTGCCTGTACCTGGATGATACAACTGGTAAAAAAGAGCAAGCTGTCCTATTTTGCTATTTACTGTTTCGTGGCGGGTGTCCTGGCTATAATCTTTGGATATTACAATCAATAAAAATGAAGGACCCGGGACAACCGACTTAATCCATTCCTTTTTCAACAATTAATGAATGGAACATAAAATTTATACTCCGGAAGATTTTAAGGAAGGGCAAATCCTTTTATTTGACAAGCCACTTGGCTGGACATCATTTCAACTGGTAAACAAAGTGCGTTGGCTTATAAGAAAAAGCTGCCACATTAAAAAGATCAAAGTAGGCCACGCAGGCACACTGGACCCTCTGGCATCTGGACTGCTTCTTATTTGTACAGGGAAATTCACGAAGAAAATTGAGGAATTACAAGGGCAGGTAAAAGAATATACTGGCACCTTCACTTTGGGTGCCACAACCCCTTCTTATGATATGGAGACAGAGGTAAATGAAACCTTTGAAACCGAACATATTTCAGAAGAAGATATTATTGGGGCAACCTTTGAATTTATTGGGGTAATAGATCAGGTTCCTCCGGTTTTTTCAGCTTTGAAAAAGGATGGCAAACGAATGTATGAGTACGCCCGAAATGGAGAAGCCATCGAGATCCCCTCCCGTAAAGTTGAAATAACGGAATTTGAGATCACAGAAGTGCGATTTCCTGAGGTAGATTTTAGAGTGGTGTGCAGCAAAGGAACTTATATAAGGAGTCTGGCAAATGACTTTGGAAAAACCCTGGGTACCGGTGCCTATCTCTCTTCCCTTCGCAGAACCAAAATTGGCGGGTTTCTTGTAGAAGATGCTTTGGATGTAACAGGTTTTGAAAATTTGTTACCTTAACCGAAGAATAAAACCCTGAACACTGCAGTTTTACATTTATGGATTTTTTTGACAGACATAAGGCGCTTATAATTACCAGCTTGTTATGCTCAGTACTTATTCTTGCACTTTATAATTTTAATTTGTCCAGCAAAAATCAAAAAGTGAGGGAACTACTGGTGGACCTTGATAATTTTCAGGTAGAAAAACCGGAGGAGCCGGAACCGGAGCCCGAGGAAACTCCGGAAACGACCAACAGGCAAACTGCGCAAACCCACCAGGCCTTTAATGAAAACCAGGAAGCCCGTGAAACCAATTTTGACAGGCAACTCCAGGAAATATTTGAAAAAAACAGTGCTGCCCAACTGGAATCTTCCAATGAGGATAGCCCCGGCACCTCGGGAAGTTTTGGGATGCAGCAAAAAAAGGAAGAAGTAAAAAAAAGGTCTGATGGAGACCGGTCTTCAGAAAAAACCTCGACCCAAAGCGGGGGAATGGATAATAGTTCCATTACATACTCACTGCTGGGGAGAACTGCAGTACATATTCCCAATCCCATATACACCTGTGACCGAGCCGGAAAGATCGTGGTGAATATAACGGTAAATGCAGAGGGAAGAGTGCTTACAACTTCCATAAACCGCGGAAGTTCCTCTACTACCAATGAATGCCTTACCGAACAGGCGATGCAATATGCAACCCAGGCCATTTTTAGCCGTATGGCTGGCCGCAATTCCCAACCCGGCACCATCACTTATAATTTTAAACCCTGAAGCAAATGGACACTTTGAACCGCTGTGGCTGGTGTGTGGGAGATACCCTTTACGAGACTTATCACGATACAGAGTGGGGTGTTCCTGTTTTGGATGATGAGAAACTATTTGAATTTCTAATCCTGGAAACATTTCAGGCGGGCCTGAGCTGGATCACAATCCTTAGAAAACGCGAGAACTTCAGGGAGGCTTTTGACGGGTTCAACTATAAAAAAATAGCAGATTATTCAGAAGGAAAAATTAAGGAACTTCTGCAAAATTCCGGGATTATAAGAAATAAGCTAAAGGTAAGGGCAACGGTTACTAATGCCCGGGCTTTTATGGAAGTGCAGAAAGAATTTGGAAGCTTTTCAAATTATATCTGGGATTTTGTTGGAAAAAAACCAATCCACAATAAGGTGACCAATTACAAAGAAGCACCGCCTACCACGGCAATAAGTGATGCATTAAGCAAAGACCTTAAAAAACGCGGTTTTAAATTTGTGGGTTCAACAGTTATGTATGCTCATATGCAGGCTACCGGAATGGTGAATGATCACGAAGTGACCTGTTACCGGTACAACGAGGTTAAAAAGATCGAAATTTGATTATTCCAGATATTTTAAAAATTCCCTGCGGGGGATTTCTTCGGCTCCCAGGCTCTCCAAGTGGGCTGTATAAACCTGGCAATCTATAAGCTTAATCCCACGCGCCCTGAGCTTTTCTACCCACACAATAAATCCATACTTTGAGGCATTGCTTATTTTTGCAAACATGCTTTCCCCGCAAAACACTTTTTGCTCCTTTAAATATATCCCGTAAAGCCCTCCTACCAATCTATTCCCCTTCCAAACTTCTACAGATTGGGCAATTCCCAACCCGTGTAATTTTAAAAAAGCATTCTTAAGATCTGGTGTGATCCAGGTGCCTTTTTGTCCTTCCCGGGATATAGATGCACAATTATTAATAACAGCTTCAAAATTTTCATCAAAGGTGACCCTGAAAGCCTCTTTTTCTATCAATTTCCGCATGCTTTTGGAAACCTTTAATTTATGGGGAAAAAGTACCATTCTGGGGTCGGGACTATACCAAATTACGGGCTGGGAAGCTTCATACCATGGAAAGATCCCGTGACAATAAGCATCCAGAAGTCGTTTTACTGAAAGATCGCCGCCAATTGCCAGAAGGCCGTCTTCATTGGCCATCTCAACGGGAGGGAATTCTTCATATGACTTATGCTTTCTCAACTGTTTGATAATTTAGAAACAAATTTAAAATAATAAAAAAGCCCGGCTTCATAATATGAAGCCAAGCTTTCGTTATCATTTACACATTTTAATAAGTAAAATGCAGCGGGGACCTAGAAAGGAAGATCGTCGTAATCTTCATCATTCAGGTTTTGAGCGGGAGGAAAATCTGTAGGAGGTGGTACATTTTGGCCTGCCGGTGCTCCTGCCTGTAAATTCTCAACTCTCCATCCCTGGATTGAATTGAAATATTTTGTTTCTCCCTGAGGGTTTACCCACTCTCTTCCACGTAAATTAACTCCAATTTTCACAGGTTGTCCCACCTGGAAATTGTTAAGGAGGTCTGTTTTATCCTGCACAAATTCAATCATTAGGTGCTGCGGATATTGCTCCTCTGTGGTAACTACTACTTCTCTTTTTCTAAATCCATTGTTCCCAAACGTTTGGGTTTCTCCAATCATTTTGATCTTACCTTGTACTTCCATTTTTATCTCTTTTTTGCTAATAATAATTTCCAGGCTAGTGCCGGTTCATCTTTCTCTAAATATTCCTGCGCGCGCTTATGGATTTTTGCCGTATCGCCGGAACCTAAAATCTCCGCAGCGCCTGTGTCTTCCTTTAAAAATTTCTCAATCTCTTCCAGGGTTGGCAAGGCTTCAACATTCCCCAGTTTCCCCAGGTCATTCCCTGTAAGCACCTTGCTCGACCTTATCTCGGGAGCTATGGCGTCCACCCCAATTCCCAGCGTAGTCAACGGCTTTGGAACTTCAAACATACCTAATTTTGCCCGGGTATACCAATTCCCGCCCATTCTTGCAACCTGGTCAATTTTAAGTTGATCTATAAAACCCGTTTCATCCAGAATAGATTCATCAAAATGCATTTTTACCACCTCGCAAATTACCAGGTTCCCTGCGCCACCTTCCTGCCCCAGTTCTATGACATCCAAAACTTTACACTCAAATTGAGCAGGAGATTCGGCTACGCGAAATGGAGCTACCAAATCTGATTTCAACATCGTAAAACCAGCTTTTTCAAACTCATTCACACCTTCAGCATATTCTGTACTGGAAAGGGAGGTTTGCTGCACCATATTGAAATTTACAATATTTATTACAACCTCTTTCGTCTCCTTTACATTTAAATAAGTATGCTTTACAGTATTGTCCCTTCCCCGTCTTGCAGGTGAAAACACCAAAATTGGAGGATTTGCGCTAAATACGTTGAAAAAACTAAAAGGAGATAAATTTGGCCTCCCCTGGGCATCAATAGTACTGGCAAATGCAATAGGTCTTGGGCCTACTGCCCCAAGCAAATATTGGTGGCATTTTCCGGTACTTATTTCTTTAGGATCAATACTAAGCATCTGCTATTTTTCACAAAGGTAGCGAATAGGGATAGGAATGAAAAACCCTGGCCTCACATTAATATTAACAGAAAACGGTTATATTTAACCCATAATTCAAGGACTTGATGAACTTTTCAGACGAACGAAAGCCTGCCCGTTGGTTTATAATTATTTCCTCTTTAGTCATAGTTGCCTTAATTTTATGGAACACTTCCATTTTCTTTGAAAGCTTAAAGGAAGATGAGAGGGATAAAATGGAAATTTGGGCTGCAGCCCAGGCATTCCTTGCCCAAACCGATAATGATACTGAAATTGCCCTGACCCTTTTGGTGCTTAACAGCAATACCACTATTCCCACTATTTGGGTTGATGAGAAAGGAAACATCATTGACGGACTAAATATTGACGAAGAAGTAAGGAGTGACGAGTCAAGATTATTACGATATCTGGAACGCTTAAAGGAGGAAAACGAACCCATTGAAATGGAATTAGGTGACAACCTCGTGCACAGAATCTATTATGGCGATTCTCCCCTACTCACCAAAATAAAATATTATCCAATTGGACTGCTGCTTATTATTTTCCTGTTTATAAGCGTAGTTTACTTTTTTTACACTACCACAAAATCCAGCGAGCAGAACAAACTCTGGGCAGGGATGGCAAAAGAGACCGCTCACCAGATAGGCACCCCGCTTTCCTCCCTTATTGGATGGACCGAAATTTTAAAAGAGGAAAATGTAGACAAGACCTATATTGCAGAAATGGAAAAGGATGTGGACCGCCTTCGAACCATAACTGAACGATTTTCAAAGATAGGCTCTGAGCCTATTCTTTCCAGAACCGAACTAATCCAGGCTACTAAAGAAAGCTTCACCTATATAAAATCCCGCAGCTCAGATCTTATAGAATTCAACATTTCCACACCATATTCACCTATTTATGTAAACCTGAATCCTTCCCTCTACAGCTGGACCATAGAAAATCTCGTAAAGAACGGGATTGACGCTATGCGGGGCAAAGGCAGTTTGAATATTGAGATAAAACAGGACCTTCATTGGGTATATGTGTATATTAAAGATACGGGAAAGGGCCTTCCTAAAAGCAAATTCAATCTCATTTTTGAACCCGGCTACACCTCCAAAAAAAGAGGCTGGGGGCTTGGGCTGTCACTGGCCAAACGTATTATAGAGGATTATCACAAAGGGCGTATTAGGGTTTACAATAGTGAAATAAATAAAGGAACCACCTTCCAGATAGCTTTAAAGAAGGTGTCCGGTGATCAATAAGGAGTGATCTCACCATCCTTTATTAAGAAGGCTTTCTCTGCCCGGTCAAGGATTTCTTCCTTACTGTCTGAATATGCTTCTATGATCCTGTAAGCTTTCCCGTCAAGAAATTCTTCCAACCTGTTTATTTTTTCCTCGTCTTTACAGGCTTTCCCCTGTACGAGGTAAGTATGCCCGGTATATTTCACGCAGGTACCTGCAAAACCGTCTATTTTATAAAGATCAAAGAGTGGTTTTACGTAAAGCTCCAACCCCCCGGTAGCACAAAATATCACAACATTTTGAGCTTTTAGTTCGGCAAATCTTTGCAACAGTTCTTTATTGAAGTTGTCAGGATATTCCTGTTCCCAGAATTCAGCAGCATATTTTTTTACCTGTTCGGGTGAAAAATCATCCAGATAATTAAAAAAGTTTTCTTTGAATTCGGTTTGTCTTATCTGGTTTACTTTGAGAAGCAACTTATAATAAACCATTTCAACATAATATTTTATACGATTGGGCCTTTTTGAAATAATGAATTTATAAAATTCATCTTTGGAGCTTTTATTATAAAAGGTACCATTGAGGTCAAAGACCATAACCTTAATCACTTCTTTATTGTGCCCCATTTTCAGGAAATTAAAATTGATTATACCTTCTTCAATTCCCCGGGAAATGGCAAGGTTTGTTTGAATTTGCGAATTCTCGCAGGCTAAAAATTGGCTCTTATTTCGGCCGCGGTAGCTTCAAATTCTTCTTTAGAGAAACTTAGTTTATTCCCAAAATTCATATCGCCCATAGAATTAAGCGGGATCAAATGTACATGTACATGAGGCACTTCCAGGCCTATAACTGCCATTCCCACCCTTTTACATGTAACAGATTTTTCAAGGGAAACCGCCACCTTTCGCGAAAATTCCATTAGCCTTCCATAAAGCGCAGGCTCCATATCAAAGATCTTATTGATCTCTTCTTTGGGAATACAAAGGGTATGGCCTTTGGCATTGGGATTAATATCCAGAAATGCCAGAAATTCATCAGTCTCGGCCACTTTATAAGCGGGAAGCTCCCCCGATATAATTTTTGAAAAGATACTTGTCATATTTTTTATTTAAGTAATTATGCGAAGGCAGATTTCCTGCCCCAAATTTTCTAAAATTAGAAAATCCTTCTCATTTGCCGGTAATATCAACAATGAAAAGGACTTTATTCAAATTTTGTGAATACTTTATTCCCTCCAGATCTCAAGGATCTCAAATTTCATAGTTCCATTGGGCACTTCAACTTCAGCAGTTTCTCCTACCTGTTTCCCCAGCAAACCTTTTCCAATTGGAGATTCTACAGAGATCTTTCCGGCTTTAAGATCTGCTTCACTTTGGGCAACAAGTTTATATTTCACCTCAGTTTTGTTGGCCAGGTTCTTTATACGCACGTGGGAATGCACCAGTACTTTAGAAGTATCAAGTTGAGATTCATCTATAATACGGGCATTGGAAAGGATCTCTTCCATTTTTGATATACGTAGTTCCAGTAATCCCTGGGCTTCCTTAGCAGCATCATATTCGGCATTTTCACTTAGATCTCCTTTATCGCGGGCATCAGCAATTGCCTGGGAAGCCTTTGGACGTTCCACATCACGCAATTGGTTAAGCTCATCCTTTAACTTTTTCAAACCTTCTGGAGTATAATAAGATACTTTGGTCATAATTTTATCGTTTAACATTTAAGGCTGAAAAGAATTTTCCCCTCAACCCTATCTGTGTTATTATTTGCTTTGAATTTTAGGTTCAAAACTTAAAAGTTCAAAGTTTTGAACAGATCTTTACAAGATCTTATTTTTTGAAAATAAAAATTTTGTACGGTCAATAAATACAAAAAATCCCACGCGAGACGGGATTTATCTAAACAAATATAATAAATTTAAATATTGAAAGCAATTAATTTAGAAGCCATCAAAAACCCGGGAATGTTCCATAAATTTCTTTTTATTCTCATTGCGGCATTTGCCTTAACGTCTTGTGAGCCAGATGATGAGGTGAGAAACAATCCTTACCTTACCAATATAAGTTTTCGTCTTGATCTAAATTTGAACCTGCCTGAATATAACAGCCTCAATTTCCCCGGAAATAGTTATGTGACCTATAACAGGGGGATTAATGGGGTGGTGGTTTATAATATTAATAATACCCAATTCACCGCTTTTGAATTAAGCGATCCCAACCACCCCTTATCCGGTTGTTCCAGGTTAACGGTACAGGGAATAATTGCCACCTGTAGTTGTGGTGACGGTAATTCCTACAATATCCTTACCGGCGAGCTTTCATCCGGCACCGGGCAATACTCCCTTAAACCTTACAGGGTTAGAAAGAGCGGAAATATTATAGAGGTTTATAACTAGAACGCCGCCAGCACCAACCGCTGGTTTCCCTAAAAACCCTAAAATTTCAGGGTTAATCCTGCCAGAAAATTAATTCCTGCCTGTGGGTAATATCCTGCCCCTTCAATGGTAGTTACTGTACCGGGCTGGCTAAAATCGTCCTCATAGGTAAAAAAGTAGCCGTTAGATTCATACTTCACATCAAAGATATTATTTACCAGGGCTGTAAGAACAATTGACCTGAAAACAGGCACATTATTCAGCTCATAAAATACATTAAGATCATTTACAAAATAGCTTTCCAGCAAGGAGGCCCTGCTGTCTATATTGCCCATATATTGCTCGCCTACATACTTGGAAAGCAACCCAAGTTGTAAATTCCTAACTGGTTGATACAATAACATATTAGAGATCACCACATCTGGTGAGAAGGAAATATTTGTACTTCCAAGGTTTACAAGCTCCCCGTTGATAGTCGCCACAAAGTCGCGGTTCTTATTAGAACTCAATCCCAGGTTGGGCCTAATACTAAGATTTTCACCAAACAACACCTCTGCGTCTATTTCAAGCCCCACCCGGTAACTGCTGCCGCTGGTGGTTCTTAATGGCGCACCTACATCATTTAGCTCACCTGAAAGCACCAATTGATCTTCATAATCCATATAAAAAATATTGGTGTTCAGTTTTATTTTTTCTGAAGAAAAACGCCATCCAAGTTCATAATCGTTTAGCTTTTCGGGGGTATTGACACCCTCTTCAAAATCATTCCGGGTTGGTTCGCGGTGAGCTTTCCCGTAGTAGGCAAATAATTGATTTGAAGGGTTAATCTGGTAACTTATTCCCGCCTTTGGGTTGAAAAAGCTGAAATTTTGATCTACATCTATAGGTACAATATCTGAAGTAATTCCTCCTGTTTTGTAATTGATGAACCTTCCCTGCAAATCACCAAATACCTGCCATTTATCATTGAAACGGTAGGTAGCTTTTGAAAAAACAGTGAATTCATCTTTGGAAGCATCACTAAAATAATACCGGTCTCTTATCTCGGAATCTGAAGCGTAGCGTGCCCAGATCACCTCTCCAAAATGGTCGCCGGTATAATGGCTGTAAAAAGCGCCCGAGGTTACTTCTAATTCTTTGTTTTTGTAAGTGACATTTGCATTGACCACATAAAAATCATTATCAAGCCAGCGGCGTCTTATAAGGTCTGTCCGGTCAATTAATCCCCCTTCTGCCTGCAAAGGCTCAAATCCATACATGGAAAAGCGCTGGTTCTCTTTATATTGTTCAAAGAATCCCCTCCCGTAGGTATAATTTAAACCAAGTGTAGAAGACCAGCGATTATTATATCGCTCATTCCAGTGCAGTTGATAATGGTCCTGCTTGTAATCATCTACTTCATTGTCGTGAAACCTGATGTTTCCATTGCGGTCTGTGAACATTCCTGCCGAATTAAACGTGCGGTCCATTTCCAGGGTTACCTTGTCAATTCCATTCCAGGCCTGGTAGGTAACCTCATGACCGCCAAAAGTAATAGCTTTTATAAGGGTATTTTCATCTACATACGAACCTTGTAAAAAATAGGATTTTAGATCTGAACTCGCACGGTCAATATATCCGTTTGATGAGATCTTTGAAAGCCTTCCGGCTATTTCAATATGGTCATTAAGTAGTCCCGAACTAAATTTTACGTTATGCCTTCGGGTATTAAAAGAGCCAAAAGAATTTGTGATCTCGCCATAGGCTTTTTCTGAAACTGCATCTGTCAATAAATTTAAACTTGCCCCGAAAGCTCCCGATCCATTGGTAGAGGTTCCCACCCCTCGCTGTAGCTGAAGATTTTGTACAGAAGAGGTGAAATCTGGCAAATTCACAAAAAAGGAACCCTGGCTTTCTGCATCATTATATGGGATGCCGTTTAGGGTAACATTTACGCGGGAGGCATCGCTACCCCGCACCCGGAAGGAGGTATAGCCCACCCCTGCGCCGGCATCTGAAGTACTCACAACAGAAGGTAAAAAATTAAGCATAAAAGGCAGGTCCTGGCCCAGGTTACGTTTTTCAAGCTTCTTTTCAGTTAAGTTTGAATGGGTTACGGGAGAATCTGCGTTCACGCGTATTGCACGTACAAGTACCTCATCCAGCACTTCAGGAACCTCCCTGATTGTATCGCCCGGTGTTTGTTGCGCAAATGCTGCACATGAGAGAGTTAAAAAAGCAGGTAAAAAAATTGAAAATTTCATTCGTATTAAATTAATTTCTACGAATAAAAGGGGCAGTTTATTCTATGGTTTATATTAGTAATTCTGCATAAAAAAACCCCGGAAAACCTCAATTTGGTTTAACAGGGAGTAGATACGCATAATGGAAAAAAGTTTCCATTTATTTCCCTTGGCAGCATTACCTGCCCAGGTTCGTTGGGTATAATCTCAGCCATTTCCTGAATTTCTTCAGGGAAAGGCACCCCTTTGAGATGTGGTGCAAATATAATAAGGTTTTTGGGATTTTAAACCCTCAACAAAGATTTTAAAAGAATTGGCGTAATTTTGGCTCAAATATTACTGCAATTGAATACTAGTAAAGACCGCAACACCCTCAATTACACCGAGATGAAGAATTCCAGGCGCTCTATAACCGTAAAGGTTATTGTGGGATATCTGCTTGTTGCCGCTTTGGCGGCGGCGGCAGTGTGGTTTACCTATTCACAGGTGGTTAAATTCTCTACACTTACCCAAACAAATAATCTAAACAGCCAGCAGCTGGTTCTGGTGAGTGAAATTGCCACCGAGCTTATTGAAACCGAAAATATCGGAAGGCGTTTTATTCAAACCGGAGACACTACAGACCTTAACAGGTATACAGACCAAATTGAAAATGTGCAGACTAGTCTGGATACTTTACGGGGGATGTACGAGGATACCACGATGAAAATTGAGCTGGACAGCATTTCAACCCTGTTGTCTAAAAAGAGTGAGAATTTAAGGGAGTTACTTGACCTTCGAACAAAGGACCGCAATACCAGTTATTACCGGGAGGTGATAAGGGAGCTGGAAAAAGTAGACCCCTCTTTTAATCCGCCGAATTACGACAGGAGATTTGCAAAACTTGAACCTCATCAACGCAAAGTAATTATTCAATTGCTTGAATTTAACAATCAGGAAGGCCAGCGTATCTCAACCGTAAGTGCAGATTCCCTTATAAGGGCGGTGCGCACTGTATTAAGCGAGCTGGAGCGGGAAAATCAACAATTCCGGGAAGTAATAAACCGGAAGGAAAATGAACTACTGCTTAATGATATGGTCCTCAATGAACAGCTGCGCAATCTTTTAAGGGTTGTAGAAAATGAAGAAAGGGAAATATCTGTTGCCAGGGTAGAAAACTCTGAAGTTATGCTGAAGGAGATTTCCTCGATCATAATTGGGGTAGGTGCGGCAAGTATCCTTATAATCCTTATATTTTTATTTTTAATTGTAAAAGACATTAGCCGAAGTCAGCGTTACCGGATGCAGCTGGAGGAAGCTAAATCTTTTACTGAAGAATTAATGCATCGCAGGGAGCAGTTTATTGCTACAATAACCCATGATTTGCGCACCCCTCTCACCACTGTAATGGGTTATACAGAATTAATGGGAAAATCTGGCCTTAACGAGAAACAAGGTCATTACCTGAGCCATTTAAAAAAATCATCAGAATATATACTTCACCTGGTCAATGATCTTCTGGATCTTTCAAAACTGGAAGCGGGAAAAATGCTTATTGAAAATCTTCCTTTCAACCCAAAAAATCTTCTTGAAGATACTTTTTACAATACTATTCCAGAGAATGATAAGAAAAACCTAAGACTTGAAGTTATTGCCTCGCCGGAAACAGATTGTAAGGTTGTTAGTGACCCTTTCCGTATAAAACAAATTCTTTCAAACCTCATTAGCAATTCCTATAAGTTTACTGAAAAGGGTGAAATTGTAGCTTCCATCTCGATGAAAAAGAAGATCGAGGATAATTATATTTTGACTATTTCAATTAGGGATACAGGAATTGGAATAAATGAATCTAAACAGGAAGAAATCTTTGAAGAGTTTTCCCAGGAACATGGAGAAATCGAAAAAAAATACGGAGGTACAGGCCTGGGACTTGCTATCACAAAAAGAATAACATCCCTGCTGCAGGGTAAGATTGAATTAAAAAGCAAACAGGGCGAGGGCAGCGAATTCATAATAAAGATCCCTGTTAAAAAGCTTCCTGAAGATTCTTCCAAAGAACAGAAAACCCAGGATGTAAAATTTGCGAAACAAAATTTAAAAGGTAAATCTATTCTGGTAGTAGATGATGAATCCTCACAGCTGGCCCTTAGCAAAGAGTTAATAAAATCTACCGGAATGATCTGCCATACTGCCTCAAACGGAGAGGAAGCATTGCAAAAATTAGAAAACCACACTTATCATTTAGTCCTTACAGATATCCAAATGCCTAAAATGGATGGTTTTGCATTGGTCAAAGCAATTAAAGGAAATAAAGAGCTTGCTCACATACCGGTAATTGCGATATCAGGCCAAACGAATGTAACGGCAGAGAAATATACAGAGGCGGGATTTTCAGGCAATATTTTAAAACCCTACAAACCTGCAACGCTTTTATATAAAATAGGACAGATCCTAAAAATTGAATTTGCGAGAAAAAACAAACCCTCCAAAAGTAATTCGCCGGCTCAAACCGAATATTCACTGGAGGAGATCTCCCTTTTTACAGGAGAGGACCAGGTCGCCCTCGACACAATACTCACCGCGTTTATAGAAAGTACCCGGCAAAACGTAAAAGAGATTGAAAGATCTATAGATGATAATGACCAGGAACGGGTTGCCCAGATTGCACATAGAATGCTCCCTATGTTCAAACAAATGAAAGCCCGTGATATTGTTCCTAAACTACAGGATCTTGAAAAGAAGGAACCCCATGCCTTTATACCTCACCAAATAAAAATGCTTCTGGAGGAAATAGAAGTGCTTTTATTTCAACTTCAAAAAGAAGTTAAAGCTTGATATTATACTGTTTAAGTTTGTTGTAAAGGGTTTTCCTGTCTATGGAAAGTATCCTGGCAGCCTTGCTTTTATTCCCGTTGGCTTTTTCAAGCGCGTCAAGGATTAGGGATTCTTCATTCTTGTTTCTGAATAATCCATAAGTTTCTTCAGACCTTTGGGTGTGAGCGATCTCGTGGGGCAATACTTTTAATGGAATAATTGAATCCTGCGTAAGAAGCACCGCCCTTTTCACCATATTTTTAAGCTCGCGAAGGTTCCCAGGCCAGTTGTAGTTTTGAAAAGCCTCAATAGCTTCGTCGCTAAAACCTACTACTTCCTTTTCCAGTTCAACATTAGCTTCATCCAGAAAATGTTCTGCAAACAACAGCAGGTCCTCCCGCCTTTCCCGAAGCGCAGGAACTTCAATTGAAAATTCATTCAGCCTGTGAAAAAGGTCTTCCCTGAAATTTCCTTCTTTTACCGCCTGGTTCAGGTCTTCATTAGTAGCAGTAACCACGCGTATATCAACCTTAATCTCATTATTACTTCCCACAGGTTTTATCTTACGCTCTTGCAAGGCCCGTAAAAGCTGCACCTGTAGATCATAACCAAGATTCCCAATTTCATCAAGAAAAAGCGTTCCCCCATTTGCTGCCTCGAAATGACCTGTTTTATCCTGGATAGCCCCCGTAAATGAACCTTTAATATGTCCAAAGAACTCGCTGGATGCTATCTCCTTGGGTATGGCTCCACAATCTACCGCAATGAAAGGCGCTCCCCTTCTTTTACTTTTATCATGGATACTTTTTGCAACCTGTTCTTTGCCGGTTCCGCTTTCGCCAATAATAAGGACAGACATATTTGTGGGAGCTACAAGCTCGATATAATCGTTTAATTTCCGGGCGGCATCACTAACCCCTTTTACAAATTCAGAAGTAAGGACAGAATTTTCCTTTTTTGGTTTAGCCTCTACTGCAACAGGAGCAGAAGTTTCCTGAGTTGCAGTTTGGCTTAATGCGTTGTTAATGGTTTGTAATATGGTTTCCGGCTGGAAAGGTTTGGAAACATAATCAAAAGCACCATTCTTCATAGCCTTAACGGCCATATTGATCTCGGCATAATTGGTCATGACAATAACCTGGATCCCAGGATAATTTTTTTTCACTTCCAAAAGTATCTCCAGGCCATCGCGGTCCGGGAGCCTAACATCGGTTAAAAGGATATCAAATTTACCGGCACTTAACTTTTTGAAGCCTTCTTCAGCAGAATAAGCATTATCCACTTTATAATCCCTTTTTTCAAAAAAAGTCTTTAACATGGCTGAAAATGCCACATCATCTTCGATTATAAGAATGGAAACCATAGAATTGTAATTAGTTTAACCGCAAATTTACGAATTATGCACCTTTGACACCTTACTAATTACCACAAAAAAAAGCCACCCTTAACAGGTGGCTTTGATCACTCCTAATTGTAGGGAATTAGGAATCTTTATTCTTGTCTTTCTTATCTTTTTTATCGATCCAGTTACCTTCTGCATCAGCATAAAGTTTTTGCTCTTCCCCGTTTACATTAAGTTTTATCTTGTAAACTACTTTTCCATCTTTCTCCTTTACCCAGGCTTCCTGCGTTACAGCTCCAACAAAATCTCTGGTAATGGCCGCTGTTACAGTAGCCGGAAGTTCTGCAACCTCTATTTGTGAATAATCATCCTGCACAGTTACTTCTGTTGTAGAAACCTCGGTTGTAGTTGTTGTTTCAGAAACAACCTGTGCCTGAGTAGCTGTAAAGAACAATCCAATTGCTGCAAATGATAATACTAACTTTTTCATAATTATTAAATTTTTTAAATTACTATTCGTTTTGGTTGTTAGTTATAATGTAAGAATTGTACCAAAATCTTAATTAGGACCCTTTAACCCGGCAATCGCCTGTAACACAGTAAAACTCACGCTAAGCTAATTTTTCTATTAACAAAATATTATGTGGAAGTTTAATTTTTCATCAAATAACATGGGGATTGTTTCCACAATTAATAAGTGGCTACACAAATGTTGGATATTCTCTAAATTAATCTGTGGTTATTCGAGACCCGGCTTCTGTCTCCCTGCTTTTTTATCTGAGCGTTCTTTCTTCTCCCGAAGGCGTTTAAGTTTAGAGGCTTTAGAGGGTTTTGTTATTTTCCGCGGTTTGGAAATTTTTAATGCAGCGGTAATCACCTCTATAAGTCGATCTACTACCAGCTCCTTATTTTTATGCTGGCTTCGGGACTCACTGCTTTCCATGATAAGCACCCCTTCTGTAGTGAGACGGGAGGAAAGTTTTTTCAGCAACAATTCCTTTTCTCCTTCATTTAAGGCCGAAGATTCCGGAATATTATATTGCACTACCATCTTGGAAGCAGTTTTATTGACATGTTGACCGCCGGGGCCGGAACTCCGCACGGCCTTAAAGCTTAATTCCTGTTTCAGGATATCGGGTTGGGGCATGCTTTAATTTGTCTGATGGGTAGGTTTAAGAAGATCTACTACAGTTTTGACCGGATTAAAGGTACTCACAGGAACTTCAACAAATACGGTATTCCATTTTGCCATAGCGCCATTCCATAGGCCTGGCAGTTCCAAAGCCTTTAATGGCCGTCCGTCAAGAGTCTTTTCAGCAATAAAGCTCGCGCCGGGATCTACATAATGTGTAAGGTTAAAAGCTTCGCCTTTGTAATTTCTTAGTCCACAAACAATATCTACAGGATTGAAATGAGTTGCATTTTGAGCTATTTCTTTTTGCTGTTTATCCCTATCATCAATTTGGGCTCCTTCAATGATCTGCAAACTGCGGGTGTCATCCTCATGGTTTACCAGGAATGGTCCGCCTCCGGGTTCTCCTTCATTTTTTACCATTCCGCAAACTCTTATTGGCCTATTTAGCCTGTTTTGTAGTTGCTTAACCTTTTTTTCATTGGTAAGTGCTTCAAATCCGGGAGCGAAGGTGAAAAACAACTCTTCTTTTACGAATTTCTTTATTTCTGTAATTTCATGTACCAGGGGTTTTCTTTCCTCCAGTAGCATTAAATATGAAAAACATTTTTCCTGAAGCTGCAACAGTTTCCCGGCAAGCATTTTTTTATACTCCGCCATTTCTCCCACTTTGTGAGTTGTAACCACATTGTCAATATTTTTTATAAAGACGAGGTCTGCCACAAGGGAATTAAGATTTTCTATTAGAGCCCCATGCCCCCCCGGCCTGAAAAACAGTTTCCCATCTTCCGTGCGAAAAGGCTCATTATTGCTGTCTACCGCTATGGTATCGGTTTTTGGATCCTGGAAGGAAAAGGAGATCTCAAATTTTACCTGGTGCAGGGTTTCTACCCGTGATTTTATTCTATCAAATTCGGCCTGAAATTTTTCTTTATGCTCTTTAGATATGGTAAAATGAATTTTGGCTACCCCATTCACCTCCGCATAGCTGGCCGCCTCATTTAAATGTTCTTCAAAGGCTGTTGCTATATGATCATTGTAATTATGAAAAGGCACAAGCCCTTTAGGATAATTTCCCAGATCCAGGCCGGGAGAGAATAACATGGTTTGCAACAGAGAAAATTTTCTTGCCTCCGCATTCAAACTGTCAAAGCCGGGTTGGCATTCCCTGGCATAATGCAATGCCTGTTCATAAAAAGGTAATTTCTCAATTCCTTTAAAAAAGGTCGCCAGGTTTTTATTTTCCGTTCGGCTTAAATAGCCTGAAAGAGATTCTTCCCCGGGATCAAAATCGCTAAGGAAAGAATGAAGTGCCTTGAACATCCTTGTGGCAGCACCAGATGCTGGTACAAATTTCACTATGGACAAAGCATTTTTACGGTCCTCGTAATACCGGGATAAATCATGTCGCTTTTCGGCAGAAAACTGAAAAATTCCCTCACCTGTTGTAGCTGCAGCCTGAATATTCACCGGTAAATTCCCCCTCTGGAAGATCTCTACCTGCTCTTTGACCTTATTTTCTGTTATTCCGTGATTTTCAATTTGCGCAATATCTTCCTGATTGAATTTCAATTTTGCTGTTTTAAAAGTTCGTTAATTGCTAAAACGGCAGTTTCAAAACGTTGATCTTCATTCCCTTCCAAAATTATAAAAGGTCTTTTTGCAAGCTTTAGGGCGCTTTTAAATCGTTTGAACATGCCTTCCCTGTCATCGGGCTTGTCCCGAAGATCATCGGGAATCCAGGGCGTATCAATATTAGTTAAAAAGTAAATATCGTACCAGTTCTTTAACGCATGTTTATGAAGATCTGGATTGCAATACCCGTTATAATAAGCTTCTGAATATACCTTTAACTGAAGTAGGTCTGTATCGCAAAAAAGCACTTTATTGGCAGTTTTGGCCTGATTGTTTTCATTTTTCATTTGACCCCTGGCAATGACCATAAGGTCGTGCGGGTCACAGGTCCCCCGCTTTTCACCCCATTTTTTCTGAAGGTAATAACGCATATATTCCTCTACCCAAACAGTTTCAAAATGGGCAGCAAGCCTGGCGGCCAGGGTAGATTTTCCTGTAGATTCAGGTCCAAAGAGTACCACTTTCAGGCAGGCTGAAGGTTCCTGTTTAAGCTTTTCTTCCATGCGAAATAACCAAAGATGGCGATTATAGTGAATAAGAGGTATTGAAAACTGGTAAGGCTAAGACCTTTGTAAAAATATAATGGCACAGAGATGAGATCACCAATTATCCAGTATATCCAGTTCTCGATCTTTTTACAGGCCATGAGCCACATACCAACGAAAAAAATGGCGGTTGTAAAGGTATCCACATAAGCGGTCCAGTCTGTCCATTTATCAAATAGTGCATATACTATATAAACAAACAGAAGGGTACCCAAAAAAAGAAGGCTTGCATAAATATGTTCTTTTTTTGTCATTGTGGTTACAGGGGTAAAGTGAACTGCATCAACTTTGCGCGTCCATACATACCAGCCATAGATGCTCATTGAAAAATAATAGGCATTGATCATCATATCTCCCAGCAATCCCCATTGCCATAACAAGTACACAAAAATTAAGGTGCTTATAATTCCTGTGGGGTACACCAGGATATTTTCCTGTTTTGAATACCATACAGATAAGAACCCAAAAATTACCGCAATGATCTCTAAAACAATGAATAAAGTACGATATTCATAATATTGGGCAAAAAAGAAATCAAAAATCGGCTGCATAGTCGCTGCGATCAGATTTTACAATTTTCATATACATAAGGCCGCGGTCTATTGCTTCAAAAGCGGTCTTGATCTCCTTGTTGAGAACCTTCATTACTTCATCATAATCTCCATAGATCTGCGTACTTAGAGGATTCTCTAAAACCGTTAATCCTGAACTTCGCATTTGCTTAATGAAATTTATAATTGCAGGTTCATAGTTATCCTGAATGGGAGTAAGAGTAAGTTCAACCGAAATTTTCATGTGTAGATGTTTTTTATGCAGTTAGGCTATTAAAGCCTTCCAAATTTAGGCATTATATTACAAAACCGCTCCTTCTTCAAATGCAGTTCCTATTACTACAAGATCTGCTCCCGCTTCATAAGCTTTCTCTAATTGAATTCCCGTACGAATACCCCCACCCACAATCAATGGGATTGACAAGGCGCGTTTTACTGCTGAAATAACCTTAGAAGCAACCGGGACCGAGGCACCGCTACCAGCCTCCAGGTAAATAAGTTTTTTTCCTGAAAACTGTCCCGCAAGTGCGGTATCTGTAATTTTTTCTATATCATTTTGTGAGATAGGCCTGGTTTGGCTTACCCGTTCTACAGCGCATTCCCTGCCCCCATCAATTAAGATATAACCGGTAGGAATTATCTCGAGGCTCGATTGGCGTAACCGGGCCACAGATCTTACCTGCTGTTCAATGAGATACTCCGGATTTCGCCCGGAAATAAGGCTTAAAAAGAGGATTGCATCTGCTTCTTCTGTAATTTGGGAATGATCCCCGGGAAAGAGAATGACAGGAAGGGAACTAAATTTCTTTATAGTATTTACCGTGAATTGCGTATCCTCATTTTCAGCAGTACTGCCACCCACAAATATATGAGTGATATTTTTGGGTAAATTTCTGAAAAAATCTTCGGCCTCACCAGAATTGAATTTATCGGGATCAATAAGCACCGCCAGAAGTTTTTTCTCCTTTTCCGCAGCAGAAATAAGGTCTTTATAAATTGAAGTGGAAAGGATCATCCCGAAACTGCTTTTCCTGCCTCCCATGCATAAACACAGGTAAAGCCTTCAAATTCCAGAAATTCGAGTTCGTATAAGGATGGATGGCCGTTAAATAAAACCTTGCCCGTGGTTTTGGTGGCATCAAAATCGAAATCGGTAATATTTATATGCTGCAGGAAACTAAGGCCGGGCTCTGCCATAAGTTTATAAATGGCTTCCTTCCCGCCCCAAACTATGGTGAGTTTGCGTATTAGGGCTTCCTCATTGGCAAGGGTGTGATATTCTGAAAGGGGCGTAAATTTATGGGCAATGGTAAGGATCTTGTCCCGCTGTTTTTCAATATCTATTCCCACTTTGGCATCGCTCACAATAATACCCGTAAAATTGAAGGAATGGGTAATGGAGATCAATTTGCCATCAACCAGATGAGGTTTTCCCATTTCATCATAAAAGAGGTCCTTATCTACGTATCCTGCCTCTGCAAGTAGATGCCGGATGCTCATAAAACCCCTGCGATGAATTTCGCTCTTCATCCCCTTTACGCGCTGCTCACAATGTGGGGTGAGTTCTATACCTTCATTCAACCATTCATAAGATTCTTCCACCTTCCAAATGAAGACCTTAGTAGTAGGGTTTACTGTTATTGTTTTGTAAAGGGGCATAAGATTTTGTTAGATATTACGTATTTTTGCGACTGAAAAATTGCTATAAATCAAATATAATAATATGTCGACGAAAACAGTGCCTTACACCGCTTATAAAGTTAAAGATATTTCCCTTGCCGATTGGGGAAGAAAAGAAATAGAATTGGCAGAGGCAGAGATGCCGGGTCTAATGGCGTTACGGGAAGAATTTGGAAGCGAGCAGCCCTTGAAAGGTGCCCGTATTGCAGGTTGTTTACATATGACCATACAAACCGCTGTTCTAATAGAAACTTTAACCGCATTAGGTGCAGAAGTTACCTGGAGTTCCTGTAATATATTCTCTACCCAGGACCAGGCTGCAGCTGCAATTGCGGCTGCGGGGATCCCGGTTTATGCCTGGAAAGGAATGAACGAGGAAGAATTTAACTGGTGTATTGAGCAAACCCTGTTTTTTGGAGAAGACAGAAAGCCTTTGAACATGATCCTTGATGATGGTGGAGATCTTACCAATATGGTGCTGGATGAATATCCTGAACTTGCCGAAGGAATTAGAGGTCTTTCTGAGGAAACCACCACCGGAGTACACCGTTTATATGAGCGCATGAAGAATGGAACATTACCAATGCCCGCCATTAACGTGAATGACTCAGTAACAAAATCTAAATTTGACAATAAATACGGATGTCGTGAGAGCGCTGTAGATGCAATTCGTCGTGCCACAGATGTGATGCTTGCCGGAAGACGCGTTGTGGTTTGTGGATATGGAGACGTTGGAAAAGGTACTGCAGCTTCTTTTAGAGGTGCAGGTTCAATAGTTACCGTTACCGAAATTGATCCTATTTGCGCCCTTCAGGCTGCTATGGATGGATTTGAGGTTAAAAAACTGGAAACAGTTCTTGATAAAGCAGATATTGTAATTACCACTACCGGAAATAAAGACATCGTACGAGGGGAACACTTCGAAGCGATGAAAGATAAAACGATAGTTTGTAACATTGGCCATTTTGATAATGAGATAGATGTGGCCTGGCTTAACAAAAACCACGGCAATACAAAAAACACCATTAAACCTCAGGTGGATAAGTACACCATTAAAGGGAAAGATATAATTCTTCTTGCTGAAGGAAGATTGGTAAACCTTGGTTGTGCTACCGGACATCCTAGTTTTGTAATGAGTAATTCCTTTACAAACCAAACCCTGGCGCAAATTGAACTATGGAAAAATGCAGGAAAATATGAAAATGAAGTTTATATGCTGCCAAAACATCTTGATGAAAAAGTTGCGAAACTGCACCTTGAGAAAATAGGAGTAGAGCTTACAGAGCTTTCAAAAGACCAGGCAGATTATATAGGAGTTACCGTAGAAGGCCCTTTTAAACCTGAATATTACAGATACTAGACCTGGAACGAAAAGTTTCCAAAATATGTTTAATATTCAAGATCCTCTTTGGAAACCAAAGAGGATCTTTTTTTATGTGATAAACTAAGTTTCGGTTTCTATTTTTTCAGGATGGGTTCATAAACCACATTATAAGAAATGAAACAATTATAAGTACCAGCGCGGCAAGAAAAATGAACATCCATTTGGAGAGTTTTGGATCCTTGCGCCTTTCAGCTCTGCCTTTTTTAATCTCTCCCAGGAATCCATTATCTTTCAATATTTGTTTAGTGCGGTCAATTTCCTTTTCCGGTACCTGAATTCGCATTCCCATATTACCTGTAGCGCCAATACCTGCTGAAGCAGCGGTGGCCTCACCCAGCAAATTATAATCAATGTTATGCTCTTCTAAAAGGTGTTTAATAATGGAGATCTCTGCTTGATCATCACCGCTATAAATAGTAATATATTCCATCTTTCAGGTAATTAGAAACATTAAGATACAAAAAAACCCTTTTTGATCTCTCAAAAAGGGTTTTTAAATACAATACAAGATCAATTATGCATCAAACGGTTCAATAGAAACGTATGATTTATTATCTTTCTTTTTTGTGAATTTCACAAGACCGTCAACTTTTGCATGCAAAGTATGATCTTTTCCTCCATACACATTCTCGCCTGGATTGTGTGTATAGCCTCTTTGTCTAACGATGATATTTCCTGCGATGGCAGCTTGTCCTCCAAAGATCTTAACGCCTAAACGTTTCGATTCAGATTCCCTACCGTTCTTGGAACTACCAACTCCTTTTTTGTGAGCCATGGCTTAAAGTTTTTCTAATTAAAAATTCTTATTTGTTCTTTAGCAATTCTTTTGCCTGTTTTACCCACTCGTCAGATTCGATCTTGTCACGGGTAATTCCTTCAAGAGCAGAAAGTTCTTCTCTGTCGGCAGCTTTTAATTTGCTAATTTGCTCATAGGTATAAATACCTATGTCATTTAATTTCTGTTCGTAAGATGGTCCAATTCCGTTGATCTTTTTAAGATCATCAGCCTCAGCTTTTGTTGCAGTGCCTACACTAGACAAAAGTTTCTCAACATTGATCTCAATGTTTTTTTCTTCTGCTCTTTTTTCAGCACGTGAAATTAAGTTCTCACTTACTTCACTCTCCTTTTTTGCAGGAGCCGGAGCAGCTGCAGTTTTGGTATCAGCTTTTTCTTCTTTTTTAGCAGAAGTGGCTTTTTTACCACCAGGTAAAGTAATACCGGTAATAGAAATTTCAGTAAGGGATTGACGGTGACCATTTCTCACACGGTATCCTTTTCTTCTTTTCTTTTTAAAGACAATAACTTTGTCTCCCTTAACGTGTCTGGTGATGGTTGCATCTACCAAAGCTCCGTCTATAGCTGGGGCGCCTAAAGTAATATTGTCACCATCACCTGAAAGAAGAACTTTGTCAAAGGAAATTTTATCTCCTTCTTCTCCTGCCAAACGATTAACGTATACTTTTTGGTCTTTTGCAACCTTAAATTGCTGCCCTGCTATCTCTACAATTGCGTACATAGCGTATAATTAATTGATTATATTAAAGAAAAACCCGCCTTCTTTTTTTCAAAGGCGGGTGCAAATATACTTCTAATTAATTAATTGACAAAGTGTTTATAAACTTTTACAGTTCGTGTTCTTTCCCTTCTTTTGTGTTCCAGGAATCTTTTAATAATTGCATAAAAGCAAGGGTTAGCACAACAGAGGTTGCAAAACCCATTAAGGCTACTGTAAATATTACCATTCCTATATTAACGTACCAATCACTATCCCACATAGAAAGCAGTCTATCAATAAAGTCGGGCTGTATCTCTGTAGCGTAAAAAGCAAAAAATATGGTGAAAATAATAGTAGCCAGAAACCCGGTTACCAATCCTGTCCTGAATCCTTTTTGGTATTTAAATTTGGAACCCCTTTGATTGCGGTAATACTTTATAGCTGCAAACATACCGACTCCCACGATCACCGGATTAAATAAACTGAACAATGGATTTGTATGGGCCCCAAAGATTGATGTTATCAAAAAATACACTATCAATCCAATGGCTATAACAATCCCGAACTTTATGGGAATCTTTAGGTTTTTCATATCAATACTCTTTGTTTTTATACAAATTTCTAAAAAATTTACAGGAATTGACTTAACAGCCTGTTAATTTAACTCTTTAAAAATACAAACTGCTAAGTAAATAAGAGAAGTTCGAAATTATTATGTAACATCTTTCAACCTTTTCATACTAATTGGGTACATTAATAAAAACTTAAACTATAATGATCAATAAATTTAAATTATCTGCCTGTGCGCTGTTTCTGGGAATGGCCGGAATCGCACAAGAAGTTGAATTTACCGAATACGATCTTGATAACGGCTTACACGTTATTTTGCATCAGGATAATACCGCTCCGGTAGTAACCGTGGGGGTAATGTATCACGTAGGAGCCAAAGATGAACAGGAAGGACGTTCAGGATTTGCCCATTTCTTTGAACACCTTCTTTTTGAAGGCACTGAAAATATTGAAAGGGGTAAATGGTTTGACGTAGTGGCCGCCAATGGTGGTAGCAACAACGCAAACACCACTCAGGACCGTACTTATTATTATGAAACTTTCCCATCTAACAACCTGGAACTGGGACTTTGGATGGAATCTGAAAGAATGTTACATCCGGTTATTAACCAAATTGGAGTGGACACCCAAAATGAGGTGGTACAAGAGGAAAAGCGTTCCCGAATTGACAATGCTCCCTACGGAAAGATCATCTATGCTACCGGGATCAATCAATATGTTTTCAACAAACATCCTTATAAAAATTCAGTAATAGGCACCATGGAAGATCTGGATTCGGCTGAATTACCAGAATTCATAGCTTTCTTTGAAAAATATTATGGCCCAAATAATGCAACTCTTGTTGTTGCAGGAGACATAGATGTTAAGACCACCAAAGACCTTATTAAAAAATATTTCGGTGAAATTGAAAAAAGAGCCGAAGTTGAAAGGGTGAATATTAAAGAAGAACCTATCACCGAAACTATTAAGGCTACAGAGTATGACAGCAATATACAGGTTCCTGCAAAGATATTTGTTTACCGAACTCCTTCAATGAAGGAAAAAGATGCCTATATCCTTGATATGATCTCTTCTATTCTTACAGATGGAAGAAGCTCAAGAATGTATCGCAAAATGGTAGATGAAGAAAAGATCGCTTTACAGGTACTTGCTTTCCCAAGATCTCAGGAAGATTATGGAACATATGTTATGGGAGCGCTGGCATTAGGCGACACGCCGCTTGAAACCCTTGCCACTTCTATAGATGAAGAGATCAAAAAGTTGCAGACGGAACTTATATCTGAAAAAGAATATCAAAAACTTCAGAATAAGTTTGAGAACAGATTTGTAAATTCCAATAGCAGCATTCAGGGTATCGCTTCTTCCCTGGCTACTTATAACATGCTTTATGGAAATACAGATCTTATAAACAAGGAAATTGAGATATACCAGGCCATTACCCGTGAGGATATCCAGAGAGTGGCAAAGGAGTATTTGAACAAGAACCAACGTTTGGAACTGGATTACCTGCCTGAGAGCGCCAAAGAATAATCAAAAAACATAGAGAAATGAAAATCAATATACTTTCAATATTTTTAGTTTGCCTTATGACTACCACAGCAATTGCTCAGGTAGACAGATCCAAACAACCACAACCGGGGCCGGCCCCAACCATTAATTTGGGAGAGCCTGAATCTTTTACCCTTAAAAATGGCCTAAAAGTGATGGTGGTAGAAAACCATAAATTACCACAGGTAACTGCAAGCCTCATAATAGATAACAAACCTCATTCCCTGGGCGATAAACCGGCAACTTCAAGCATGGTAGCTTCTTTACTGGGTACAGGAACTCAAAAGATGTCTAAGGAAGATTACAATGAAGAAATTGACTTCCTTGGAGCAAGTATAGGTTTTGGGTCTCAAAATGCCTCTGCAAGTTCTTTATCCAAATTCTTTCCAAGGGTATTGGAATTAATGGCGGAAGGAGCACTTAATCCAAAATTCACCCAAAAGGAATTTGATGCTGAAAAAACCAAATTGATCGAAGGTTTAAAAGCAAATGAAAAAAATGTAGGTGCTATCGCAAGCCGTGTGAGTTCCGCTTTGGCCTATGGAAACAACCACCCTTTCGGGGAATTCGCAACTGCCGAAAATGCTGAGGCAGTAACGCTCCAGGATGTTCAGAACTATTACAAGAGCTATTTTGTACCTAAAAATGCATACCTGGTTGTGGTAGGAGATGTGAAAACTTCAGAAGTTAAAAAGCTGGTCGAGAAACAATTTGGAAACTGGAAAGGTGCAACCCCACCGGAGCAAAACCTTCCAAAAGTATCTAATGTAAGTGCTACCGAGATCAATTTTATTGATATGCCCAATGCCGTTCAAAGCGAAATAAGGGTTCAAAATACTATTGACCTTAAAATGGGAGATCCAGATTATTTCCCTGTTTTGGTTGCAAACCAGATCCTGGGTGGAAGTTTTGGAAGCTACCTTAACATGAATCTTCGGGAGGCCAGAGGTTACACCTATGGCGCAGGAAGCTCAACAGGTGCAAATAAATATGCGTCCCGTTTTATGGCTTCAACAAGCGTTAGAAATGCGGTGACTGATAGTGCCGTTGAAGAGATCATGAAAGAAATAAGAAGAATTAAAACAGAACCTGTAGATGCAGAATTGCTTGAAAATTCAAAAGCTAAATTTGCCGGTGACTTTGTTTTAAGACTTGAAAGGCCTTCAACTATTGCAAGTTATGCCCTTAACATAAAGACGAACGATCTTCCAAAGGATTTCTACCAGACGTTCCTAAAAAAGATAAATGCAGTTACCGCTGCAGATGTTCAGAGAGTAGCCAATAAGTATTTTCAAACAGATAATATGAGAATTGTTATCGCCGGAAAAGGATCTGAGGTTCTTGAAAATCTTGAAAAAGTTACACTTAACAATAAAAAGGTTCCTGTAAAATATTTTAATACTTACGGAGTAGCAACAGACAAGCCGGACTATAATAAAGCGGTAGACCCTACAGTAACTGTTGAAAGTGTACTTAATAAATATATTGAGGCAATTGGCGGTAAAGCCGCGGTAGAAAAGGTGAACAGTGTATTTATGACTGCACAGGCAGAGATCCAGGGACAAAAACTGAATCTTGAGGTTAAAACCACCAGTGATGGGAAATCTTCACAGTTAGTTTCAATGAACGGCAATGTTGTGAGTAAAACTGTTTTTGATGGAGAAACAGGATTTTCTGTAATGCAGGGTCAAAAAATAACTTTACAGGATGAGCAGCTGGTAGCTTTAAAAGCCGAGGCAAATCCTTTTCCGGAACTTAATGCCAAAGATGCAAAACTAATGGGCATGGAAGCTATAGAGGGTAAAGACGCCTATGCGGTTTCGATGAGCGAGGATACTACAGTATATTATGATGTGGCAACCGGATTAAAAGTTCAATCTGTAAAAACTGTAACTCAGGGGCCACAAACCATGAGTATACCAACTGGATACAGCAATTATCAGGAAGCAAAAGGGGTTAAATTCCCTTATACCATTACCCAGTCATTTGGGCCACAAACTATAGAGTTTGAGGTGAGTACTATTCAAATAAATGAAGGTGTAAGCGCCGAAGATTTTAAGCAATAGTTTTTTGTTAATGGTAAAAACCGGCTTTAAAAGGCCGGTTTTTTTATGCTCAATTTTTTAAATCCGCGACATTAAACCGGTTCTTTCTTCACTTTAGAAGATAACTTTTTATTGCGGTTAACAATAAAAACCCCCAGCAGGATTACCAGGGTAGCAATTAATTGCTGCCAGGTGAAAACCTCTCCATCCAAAATACCCCACGCCAATCCAACCACCGGAATGGTATAAGTAACAGAAGAAGAAAAAACAGGATCTGAAATCTGTATAAGCTTGTTAAAAATAATAAGGGCAATGCCGGTACCTACCACCCCAAGAATTAATACATAAATTAAAGAAAGGGAAACTTCAGGATTGGCAGCAATACTATCCATAGAAAATCCGCTGAAATATAATATAAGCAAAGCCGGAATGAGCAGTACCAAAAAATTTCCCGCTGCTATTCCCAATGCTGAAATATCATGCATATATCTTTTTATGATATTCACATTTACCGCATAGCAAAATGCTGCCAGCACCACCAGGCCTGAATAAAAATAATTCTGGTCCGGGTTTACCTTAGCCCCGGCGAAGATTAGAGCCAGGGCTCCAATTAAACCCAGGGCAACTCCTATAAGTTTGTTTTGCGTAAAAACTATCTTGAAAAAAATAACTCCAAAGATGAGGGTCATTAATGGTGTAGTGGCATTTAATATTGAGGCAATGGCGCTGTCTATTTCAGTTTCAGCATACGCAAATAAATAGACCGGAAAAAAAGAGCCGAGAAATCCTGAGATAACAATAAGCTTCCATTGTTGCCGTGTAAGCTTCAGCATACTTTTAAAACCAACAATAATCAAAAAAACTGCTGCGAATATTATCCTGAATGAGCCAAGTTGCAATGCATCAAGACCTATCAGGCCTTTTTTAATAAGGATAAAAGAACTTCCCCAAACAATAGATAAGAGAATAAGGTATATCCATTTTAGATTTTTAATTGGCATAACAGAAGATAGGGGATAAAGTGTATTAATAAAAAAGCAGAAACTGAGAAATTCCGGGGATTTAATCTACCCATTCAAGGGTCTCCATAAGATGTTTAATATCGGTTTTAAGATAGGCGGCGGCAGGCATTATTGAATCGTAATTGGGCTTCTGGTTGAAGTACAGGGAGCCTGTGATAAAATGCCGGATACTGTCTGTAATATAAAACTGGGCCTGTGATGCTGCATTCCCTTCCACTTCATAAAACATTCCGTAGGTTTTATTTTCGGGATTGGTATAGACATCCCCTTCTATAAAATCGGCTTTAATGGTATGCTGCAACGGCATACGCTGGGCATCTCTAAGGAGAGAGTCCAGATTATTGTTTACTTTTTGATAGGTTATAAAGATGGTGGCATCAAGAAGCCGGTAATTAAGATTGATCCAGCAGGGAACATTTCCTTTGGCAGGAATTACTTCAGCAATTCGATTCCTTTCAAAACTGTAAGAACAATCGGCACTGTAAACAGCATATTCGGCCACGGGATATTCAAGGGCAAGGAACGCCTTTGGTTTGGGGCGGGGGTCATTCTTACATGAAGATATCATTATAACCAGGGCAAAAAGGAAGCATACCTTATTCATATAAATTGTTTTAACCGAAAAAGAGACGTAAACCTTTCCGGCTTATACGGGCTCTATGCTAAGCTTGATCTGTTTGATACGTTTATCATCTATAACTTCAATAGTAAACATATAATTTAGAAAAGTAATGATCTCGTTCTTCTTGGGGAAACCGCCGGATATTTCAAGCAAAAAGCCAGCAAGAGTTTCAGATTCCCCACGATTTTCTTCAAATGCCGTTGGATCTTCCAACTTAATGATCTTATAAAAATCCTTTAGCGGGGTTTTACCTTCAAACACAAAGTTGCTGTCATCCAGCTTGGAGAAAATAAGATCTTCATCATCAAATTCATCACTAATATCTCCCACTATTTCCTCAATGATATCTTCAAGGGAAATTAAACCACTGGTTCCGCCATATTCATCTACAACAATTGCCAGGTGGATCTTCTTGGTTTTAAACTCGTTTAAAAGGTCATCCAGCTTTTTGTTCTCTGGAATAAAATACGGGTCGCGCACCAGGCTTATCCAGTCAAACCTTTTTTTATCGAGGTAAGGCAAGAGGTCTTTTACATATAGGATTCCCAGGACCTGGTCAATATTTTCTTTGTAAACAGGGATTCGTGAATACCCGTTTTCTATGATCTGCGGAATGATCTCCTCAAAAGTCTCATCCTGGGCAAGGGCAAAAATATCCATTCTTGGCCGCATAACCTGCTTGGTATCTGTATTCCCGAAAGACACAATACCCTTAAGTATCTTTTGCTCTTCCTTGGTGGTATCCTCTTCGCGGGTTAATTCAAGGGCCTGGGAAAGCTGGTCTATACTTATATAACTTCTTTGCTTGCCAAGTCTTTCATGAATAAAAAGGGTAACCGCCCTCATTGGAACGCTCAAGGGTGAAAAGAGAGTGTCCAGAATATTCATGGGGTGGGCCATAAAATTGGAGAATTTCACATTGTTCCTGCTGGCATAAACCTTTGGAAGGATCTCGCCAAAAAGTAAAATAAGGAATGTAATCACCCCTACCTCAACAATGAATTTGAAATCAATACCAAAGAACGTGGTGTTCATCCTTCCAAAGTATTCATCGGTAAGCACATCAAAAAGAAGTACTATGGCAATGTTTATAGAATTGTTGGCCACAAGTATGGTTGCAAGCAGCTTTTTAGGCTTTTCAAGAAGACGAACCACAATTTTTTGGGCGTTGCTCCTTTTGCCGGTTTCAGTCATAAAACTGGCTGGGGTAAGGGAAAAGAAAGCTACCTCTGCACCCGAAATTAGGGCAGAACAAATAAGCAGAACAAACAACATAACAATGCTGAAGATCTGTGAATAATCAAACGATAAAAAAAGTGAAATTAAACTGGGAGGATCCGGATCCAATAGCTTTTATATTAGTTAGACTTAAAAGGGCAAATCATCTTCATCTTCCTGCCCCATGGATTGACTTGCAAAAGTATCATTTTTTGGATTGTGATCTGCTTTTGGCTGGCTGGTATTTTGGCTCACCCCACCACTACTGTCTTTGGGGGTTAAAAAGGTGAAATCTGTACACTGTATTTCTACCGAATAGCGTTCTACCCCTTTATCATCTGTCCATTTGCGGTTTTTAAGACGTCCTTCGATATATACTTTATCACCTTTTTTAAGGTATTTCTCGCAAATTTCAGCCGCCTTATTTCTTACCACTATATTATGCCACTCGGTATTTTCTACCCGTTGGCCGGTGGTTTTATTGGTATAAACATCATTGGTAGCTAAAGGAAACCTTCCTATTGCGCCACCCCCTTCAAAATAATGCATTTTAACGTCATCGCCTGTATGCCCTATAAGCATTACCTTGTTAAGTGAACCTGTCATAACCCTTTAAAATTTAATGTGCTAAATTACAGTAATTTGATGAATATATTTTTTAAAAATAATTAAAATTCCCGAAGAAGCAATCCACGGAAGGGAGTCAATTTCTAAAATATTATGCTAATCTCCAAAGTCAAATTCTTTTAAAAAATTGGCTATCAAAACAGGAACGGGGTAATCCTGAATTTTAGCTACGGGGATATGATTGGGATGTTTGCCCACCTTTTCAATGATCCAAAACCGGGTATAAATATGTTGATGGGATAATTTATGCACAACGGGGGTTTCATTATATAAGCTCACTGGAGTACGCTTTATATCTATAAGGCTTTTAAACTCCGCATGAGCAATTAATTCCCCGGTTGTAAGGAGGCGCGGTGTTTCAATAAGCGGGAATTGGTATAATCCTTCCCAAATTCCCTTTCCTACCCGTTGCTCAATTATAGTGGTGTTTTCATTGGACCTGTAGACCAGGTAATTAAAATACCTTTTTACCACTTTCGCTTTTTTAAGCTTTACCGGCAGCTGGTGTACTTTATTGTTTTTAAGAGCCAGACAGGCGTGGGAAAGGGGGCAGCTTTCGCACTTTGGTAATTGAGGAGTGCATTGCAGAGCACCAAATTCCATAATTGCCTGGTTATAGGTGCCGGGATCTTCTTTATCCAGCAACTCCTCTGCCAGTCCCTTAAATTCCTTTATACCCTGGCTTGAATTTATTGGAGTGTCAATATCAAAAAAGCGTGCAAGCACCCTGTAAACATTTCCATCTACAACGGCTACGTTTTCATTATAGCAAATAGATGCAATAGCACTCGCTGTATAATCGCCCACTCCTTTTAATTTAAGAAGCTCCTTATATGTATTGGGAAACTTTCCGTTGAGTTCAAAAGCTACATGTTTGGCAGTGAAATGAAGATTTCTCGCCCTGGAATAATATCCCAAACCCTGCCAGAGCTTTAAAACATTTTCTTCGGAAGCCCGGGCAAGGTCAAAAACGGTAGGAAATGCATTTATAAACTTTAAATAATAAGGCAGGCCTTGTGCAATTCGGGTTTGCTGAAGCATAATTTCACTTAACCAAATACGGTAAGGATCGCTGCTTTCTCTCCACGGCAATTCCCGCCGGTTCTTTAAATACCAACCTGTCAGGGTTTTAGCAAATACCATGGACTCATAAGTTTAATTGCAAGTATAAATCTTTATTAGGTTACTATTTAATGAATTAGGATTGAAATATTGGAGATTTAATTCTTATATTTGCCCCTCGAAAAATACGAACCCCAATATTAAAAAAACAGGACGAAAATGACGAAAGCAGATATCGTAGCTAAAATTTCTGAAAAATTAGGAATGGAAAAAGGTGATGTTCAGGCAACAGTTGAAACGTTTATGGAGGAAGTAAAAACTTCTCTTGAAGCCGGAGACAATGTTTACCTAAGAGGTTTTGGTAGCTTTGTAATTAAAACAAGAGCAGAAAAAACCGGAAGAAACATTTCCAAGAACACTACAATTAAGATCCCCGCTCATAACATTCCCGCTTTTAAACCAGCAAGAATATTTGTAGATGGTGTTAAGACCAACGTTGAAGTAAAATAATTACCCTTTCTCATAAAGAGGGATAAAGAATAGAAATACTAATTAAAAAACTAACACTATGCCAAGTGGTAAAAAAAGAAAAAGACATAAGGTAGCTACCCACAAACGTAAAAAAAGAAGCAGAGCGAACCGCCATAAGAAAAAGTAGTGCTCTCACTACTTTTTTTAGTACAAGATGTTCTTTGAAATTGAAACCCTTATTCTCTTCTTAAATAAGAGGTTTCTTCAGGCTTAACACCCTGTGAAAAAAATAATGTTTAATCCATCCCGACTAAAGCGGGATAAAAATCTAAAATAGTGGATAAAGAATTGATTATTAGATCAGGTTCTTCTGCTGTAGATTTTGCCTTATTAAAAGATGGAAAACTTGTTGAACTAAACAAAGAGGAAGACGACAGTAATTTTGCGGTTGGCGATATATTTCTTGCCAAAGTAAGAAAATCTGTTCCGGGATTAAATGCCGCTTTCGTGAATGTAGGCTATCCAAAAGATGGCTTTTTACACTATCATGATCTTGGACCGCAAATCCCCACTTTGTTGAAATTCATAAAACGTGTAAGCACAGGTAAATTAAAAGATTATTCCTTACAGAATTTTACTTTTGAAAATGATATTGATAAAGACGGCAGTATTGTTGACGTTTTAAAATCAAATCAATCGCTACTGGTACAGGTGATGAAAGAACCCATCTCTACCAAAGGCCCAAGGATAAGCTCAGAGCTTTCCCTGCCGGGCCGTTATATAGTTCTGGTTCCTTTTTCCAACCGGGTTTCAGTTTCTCAAAAAATTGAAAGCAAAGAAGAAAAGGACAGGCTAAAAAGACTGGTAAAAAGCATCAAACCTAAGAATTTTGGTGTAATAGTACGCACAGTAGCAGAAGGCAAAAAAGTAGCTGAACTGGACCGGGACCTCGAGAATTTAGTAGGTCGCTGGACAGCAATGTGTAAAAAATTATATAAAGCGCCTCATCCTTCCAAAGTCCTTGGAGAATTGAACAGGGCATCGTCTATTTTAAGAGACATTTTCAATGATACCTTTACCTCCATTTGGGTTGATGATGAAACGCTTTATTCCCAGATCCGGGATTACGTGGCAGAGATTGCCCCGAATAAAGAATCAATAGTAAAATTGTATAACTCGAACGTTCCCGTTTTTGAAAAATTTGGTATCGAAAGACAAATAAAAACTTCCTTTGGCCGCACTGTGTCCATGAGCAAGGGCGCTTATCTCATCATTGAGCATACAGAAGCCATGCACGTTATAGACGTAAACAGTGGTAACAGGTCCAATAAGGCTAAAAACCAGGAAGATACTGCATTAGAGGTCAACCTTATAAGTGCCACAGAAATTGCCCGCCAGTTGCGTTTACGCGATATGGGAGGTATTATTGTGATAGACTTTATAGACATGGCCAAACCTGAGAACAGGAAAGCCCTATTCGACCATCTTAGAGAAGAAATGAGCGATGATCGCGCTAAACACAAAATCCTGCCTCCAAGTAAATTTGGTTTGATCCAGATTACCAGGCAGCGCGTAAGGCCCGAGACCAATATTAAAACCCGGGAGGTTAACCCCGATGGGGATGGTAGCGGGGAGATTGAAGCTCCTATCATTGTAATTGATAAGATAAAATCTGATCTTGAAAGATTGATCAAGAAAAATCATAAGAAGATCACCCTTAGCGCACACCCATTTATTGCAGCCTTTTTAACCAGAGGCTTTCCTTCACCCCGCTCCCAATGGTTTCTTGACCATAAGCGCTGGGTAAAAATAGTACCAAGAGACGCTTACACGTACATGGAATACCACTTTCACGATAAAACCGGGGAAGTACTAGATTAAGGAAACTACAGCATTAAAACAAACGCCTCTCATTTATTTGGGAGGCGTTTTTTTGTTTTATATTTTAAGAGTAAGCTTAGCGCTGATATTTTTTATAAATTGAACTTTCACAGAAATCTTCCCCTACAGGTTCTGCGGGTTTTTAATCTTTAAAAATTCAAAAAATGCAAAGACCTTATTTTATTTTGGTTTTATTGTTTTGTCTGAATTCCTGCCAGAACCAGGAGAAGTTTCAGAAAAATGAGGCTGCCGAATCCAACATATATTCAATTATTATTGATGAGTTAGCCGTTCATTTACCGCCACCCTGGCCTCCTCCAAATGGTTTATCCCGAAGGGAATTGGACTCAATTAAAAGAATAAAATTGGAGTTGGTTGTAGATACTGTAATGTTTAAAACAGATCTGGGTTTCCAATTAACTGAATCTCACCAGGAATATCAGCCATTGGTAGATGAAATCTCTACTCTGGATGAAAGAGCAATCAACCCGAAAACAATTAAAAGCAGTATAGGACATTCCTTGGTTTATGGGATGACATTAGAAGCCTCCTCTTCCCCCTATCCACAATTGATCAAAATTTCCAGGATTTCTTTTAACTGTGATACTACAAAGGCTGCTTTATTTGCTAGTCGTAACACGGGAAGATTATCGGGGGTGGTTATTCTTTATCTATTGGAAAAGGAAAATAATATTTGGGAAATTGTATATGAACAAAAGGTTTTAATATCCTAAATTGATTCCTGCCCGTAAACATCTTCATTTATGAAAAATATAATCACGACACTTTACTTCCTGTTGTCATTTTTAATTGCGAATTCTCAAATAAAAGAGCCTGTACACCTTGGATTTAATTTGGTTGAAGAAAATAATGATTTAAAAAAATTGGAGGATGAAAAGGGTTATGCGCATTATTATATCAAGGGTCGCACCTTTTTCTCTTGAGTGTCTTTTATTTTTTTGCTCCTAATTTGACTTTAAAACCTCTTCGATCAAAGAAAAACCCGTTACTTATTGGAATGGTTAAGTATATTTTAAAATGTGGTAAACTCTCTATAAAAGCTATACCTTAGTGTGATATTATTCATTTTAAAATCTGTTTATACTATGATATTTTCACATTATACCCCCCGAAAACAAAGTTTTTCCCACCTTATTATTGCTCTTATTATCAGCTCCTTCTCTGTTTCCTGTGGCACAACCACCCCCGTCATTGATCGAAATGATCCCGCCGAAAACCAGATAGTTGATGAGGAAGTAAGAAAATTTAGTGATGCCGGGATCATCCATATTGAAAGCAACTTTTACAACCACAATTTTAAAGGCATTTTGAAAGCTTACAATAACGGGGACCGCCTTGCAAAAATGCAGCTTAATAATTCCCTTACGGAAGCCGAAATAAAGGAATTATTGAATCCGGACCAAATTGAATGGTTGTTGCAACAACTTGAACAGGTCGACAAAGTTCCTTATACACCGCTTATGGCCTCTAAAAAAGTGGTTCTGGAAGACCTTACCATAAAAAAGGACCGCAATTACGGGCAAAGCAATCAAAGGCTTAAAGAACTGGATAAAGACAGGATGATCATCTCTACTCCCGTATTTACCCGAAACAGGGAATATGCTTTTGTAGATGTTTCCAAAGGCCGGTTAAACGGGATGTATACCACCATTAACCTTTATCAAAAGAGCGGTGATAAATTTGTCTTCTACAAGACCCTCTTTGGTTATATGGAATAACAACGCAAACCAATAGAAATTAAAAGGCGAAAAATGATATTTTTTCGCCTTTTCCAATTTTAAGGCTTATGTCTATCTTTGGTGTGATGAAATCCAATCCTGAGCAAAAATCCTATACCGTTAAAGAGGCCACTCTTAAATTGATGCAGTACTGTGCTTACAGAGACCGCTCCCATAAAGAGGTGGAAGAAAAACTTAGGGAAATGCGAATGATCCCAGCAGCTTGCGAGCAGATAATTATGCAATTGATGCAGGAGAATTTTTTAAATGAAGAGCGCTTTGCCCGCAGCTTTGTAAGGGGAAAATTCAGAATAAAAAAATGGGGCCGGGTAAAGATTACCCAGGAGTTAAAATTAAGGGAGATCTCTTCTCCCCTTATTAAAATGGCCCTTTCAGAAATTGAGGAGGAGGAATACTATAATACTCTCAATGAACTTGCAGAAAAGAAACACGCCCTGCTAAAAGAAAAAGATCCCTATAAAAAACGGGGGAAGCTTACCAATTATCTTTTGCAAAGAGGTTATGAATCTTCACTTATATTTGAGATCATTAACAATTTTAAATTTTGATTTGATTTCTTTTGTGGGTAGTTTTTACTGCCTGCGCATTTTTATAATCTATCCACTTTTGCCCTCTCCATTTGCGCATATAATTGTCAAAATATCTCATGAAAGCCACATTATACACCGCCTTGGATAAATTGGCTGCAGATCGTGGAATAGCACGAAGGCTCATAGAAAACCCCGGTGTCAAATAAGTCATTTGGTGCCAATACCCCTCCGGCATATAAAGGGTCTCCCCATGAGTTAAATGTGTAATAAAACCTTCTGCCTTTTTTAAGGCGGGGAATTTATTAAAATCGGGTTCCTTAAAGTTGATATCCTCCCGTGCAATAAGAGCGTGAGGCACTTTGTAGAGGTATTTACTCTGTGATGGCGGGAATAGGATACATTCTTTTTTGCCTTCAAAATGAAAATGCAGGATATTGGCAAAATCAATATCATAATGCATAAACACTTTTGAAATTTCACCCCCAAAGAACAGCATGGGTAGCTGTTTTAAAAACCTCAATCCTATTTTAGGGTATTGAAAGTCCTTTTGAAGTGAAGGGACTTCCTTTAATAAATGATAGAGGAAAATCCGGTATTTTGTGGGCTCAGATCTTAAAAGATCTATATATTCCCCCATTTTCATTCGTAAATGGGGCTCGTTGAATTTATATTTCGAGGAAATAGGCCTGTTATCGTAAAGCGGCACCTCCTTTTCCCCGGCAACTTTTTTGATATAATCCAGAGTCCATTTGTTATAAGCCGGCCAGTCTTCTATAAGCCTCTCTATTACAACCGGCTGTTGGGTCTTTACATACTTTTCAACAAAATCCTTCCTGGAAATAGTCTTTATTCGTGGTATTTCCTTTAGTTGCAATTTCTCTTTCATTAGTCAATTCCTGCATTTTTATGCGTATTCTTTATAGCCATACGGTTTTTATGGTCTATCCACTCCTGCCCCTTTAGCCGGCGCATCAAATTATCATAATTTCTCACCACAAGGAGATTGTTTAATACCTCCAGGATCCTTTTAGGAGATGTAGGTAAAGATCGAAGGGTAAGGGACAAACAAGGCGACTCATATTTTATAAAATGCCACCACTGGCTTGGAATGTATAGCGCTTCCCCATGTTTCAGGGTCACTTCATAACCTTTGGCCATTGCCAGGGCGGGATATTTATCAAAATCTGGCTTATCCATATCTATTATCTCCATGCTTACTATGGAATATGGCACCTTATAAAGATATTTTGTCTCTTCCGGCGGATAAAGAATCACCCTTTTTTCCCCTGCAAAATTAAAATGGAAATTATTGGCCAGATCCATGTCATAATGCATCACCACCTTTCCACCTTCACCTCCCACGAAGAGCACGGGTAGTTTTTTGAAAAATTTCACTCCCAGATCAGGATACCTGAAATCTTCAACAAGTTCCGGTACATTCTGCAGGAGATTAAAAAAGAACATCCTTAGATCTGTGGGGCCCTTTTTCAGAATATCTATATAATCCCGCATTTTGATCTTCATAGCGGGACCGTGGCTTTTTTGATGCCCTTTGGCAGGCTTCCCGTCATAAAGCGGAACTACAATGTCACCGGCCTTTTCCCTGAAGTATTCAAAATTCCATTTTTGAGTGGCCGGCCAGTCGGCGCTAAGATCCTCAAACACAACCGGAAGTTGGGGGCGAAAATAATCCTTTAGAAAACTTTCCTTTGAAATCCCCTTAACCCTTGGTATGTCCTGAAGATCCAGCTTCATTTTCCAGATTTAATTATGTGCGGCTTCTGCCTTTTTCCTGTGCTTCCAGGTTTTTCTGGATAGTATGCCCGGGTCTTGACCATTTAGGTTTTTCACCAAGATTTTGAAATTTAGAATCCTGGGCCTCTACGCTTTCAGGTTGCGCTTTTTTCTCAAAAGCTTTTTGCGGATTAAGCCCCAATTCCCTGAACATTTCCATATCTTCATTTACATCAGGATTTGGCGTAGTCAATAATTTGTCACCGGCAAAAATTGAATTGGCTCCGGCAAAAAAGCACATTGCCTGGCCTTCACGGCTCATTTGAGTTCTCCCGGCTGAAAGTCTCACCTGCGTCTCCGGCATTACAATTCTCGTGGTAGCAACCATTCTTACCATCTCCCAAATAGATACAGGTTGCTGCTCTTCCAGTGGAGTGCCTTCTACAGGAACAAGGGCATTGATAGGTACAGATTCCGGTTGCGGATCCAGAGTAGATAAAGCCACAAGCATTCCTGCACGGTCCTCTATCTTTTCTCCCATTCCTATAATACCGCCGCTACATACAGTAACGTTGGTTTTTCTTACATTTCCAATGGTATCCAGCCTGTCCTGATATCCACGGGTTGAAATTACTTCTTTATAGTATTCTTCAGATGAATCAAGGTTGTGGTTATAAGCGTACAATCCGGCTTCTGCGAGTCGTTGCGCCTGATTCTCAGTAATCATTCCCAGCGTACAGCACACTTCCATTTCCAGTTTATTAATGGTACGCACCATTTCCAGAACCTGGTCAAACTCCTGCCCGTCCTTTACATTTCTCCAGGCCGCACCCATACAAACCCTGGAACTGCCCGAGGCTTTTGCGCGTAATGCCTGAGCTTTAACCTGGTTTACACTCATAAGGTCATTTCCCTCAATATTGGTATGATAGCGGGCTGCCTGTGGGCAATACCCACAATCTTCAGGACAACCTCCTGTTTTTATAGATAATAAAGTGGATACCTGTACTGTATTAGGGTCATGATGTATACGATGTACGGTTGCGGCATCATATAGCAACTCCATGAACGGCTTGTTGTAAATTTCAAGAATTTCTTCGCGGGTCCAGTTGTGTTTAATAGTCATGAAAAAATGATTAGGTTTCAAAAATAGCTAAAACGGAGCTTTTCTTAATGATTGTATTTAAAAGATTGGGGGATTATCCCGGTTTATATTAAAATTTAGGAATTGTTTACCAGTATTGAAACCGCATTTCCTCCAAAGCCCACAGCATTTATAAGAATATTGCGGAGTTTTTCAGGGGGCCGGCTAATGTTAGAAAAAGGCACCTCAATAAATTCCTGATGTTCCAGCATTAAAACCGCAAGTTCCAGGCTTAGAATACCGGAAGTCCCAAAGGTATGACCTACCTTCCATTTATTGGAGGTAAGAGCCGGCATATTCTCTCCAAAAATATCCTGAACAGCTTTCAATTCGGCAAGATCTCCTTTCACAGTTCCAGGTGCGTGCATAACAATAGCATCAATATCGGCCAGGGGCATATTGCCTATAGCCATTCGCATAGACTTGTTTAGACAGGTTGCAGATGCAGATATGGAAACCGAATGTTTTACCTTCTCTGTAGCATATCCAATTCCGGCGATACGGCCGATGGAGTTTTCAGGATTTTTCTCAAGACATACAACTCCTGCGCCTTCTCCCAGCACCATTGAATTTTCTTTCTTTTGCATATCCAGAGATCGGCAGGGATAATCCTGGCCTTCCCGGCCATATATCCTTAAAGCCTTCATTTGGGCAATTGTAAAAGGAGTGAGTGCTGCTTCACTGCCTCCCGCAAGAAAATGATCTTCCATTCCAGCCCCAAGCCAGGCACAAGCATTCAGGATGGCATGAAGCCCGGTGGAACAGGTTACACTGTGTGAAATATCTGCCCCATTGCTTTTAAGGTCATAAGAAACCCAGGAAGAAATATTTCCCAGAGTTGTGGTGGGGGAAGTGGAAATATCGGCAGTGCCATTTTTGAGGAATGAAGAATGGTGTTTTTCAAAAAGGGAGGTTGCTCCCCGGGAACTCCCTATATTAATTCCAATACTTTTTCCTCTGTTCCAACCCGCTTTTGCTGTTGCAATTCCCGAAACATACAGGGCAAAAAGAACCGAATCATCCAATTTTTTAAACTTTGTATTTAACAACTTTAGCTGTTCTATTTCTTTTTTAAGAGCCATAGAAAGAAAGGCTGCAGGAGAATTTTCTCCTCCAAAATCATGGCTTGAAATAAAATGACCGGAAGACTTATAATTATTCCAAATCTCACCGGGATTATTTCCCAGGGAAGAAATGGTGGCAATGGATTTTATAAAAACAGGGGATCTCAAAATTTAAAAATTTGAACAAAAGTAAGGCCTGTAAGATCTTCTGCTTAATTTTTATTCATAAAATTACAAAATGTGCTATTTGGTTTAATACCGAACAAACATTGATTGGGGAAAATAAAATAACGGAGGGATCATTTTGTGTCATCATAATACAGGCTTAACAAGGATTCCGGTTGTTCCCTTCCATCAAGGATCAAATTCAGCTTTTGCTGTACCGGGCCTGGCACCAAAGACATCAATGGCTGATTTACCTCCCGAATGAACCGGAAAGTATCTTCCAGCTGCGCATCCCATTCCTTATGAAAATGCAGGAGGTCATCTGGGTAAACTATTGATCGGGAAGTACCTTCATCCTTCGGCTTAAAGGCTTCGGTAACATTTAAATATCCGTAATCATCTGTAAGCTCTTCCCCGGGATAAATATCCCTTACGGCAATCTCAAAATCATATGCGGTCGAGAAACAATTTGACCTGAAACTATGGTTTACATATTTGGAGATATCCCAGCACAACACAAAATTGCCTTTATTGTTCCTAAAGGAATACTTATCTATCATTTCCTGCGAAAGCTTCTGCATTTTCGCAACCTGTTGTGGAGTGTATATTTGGTCTAGTTCATCCTGGACCCAGGTGATTGTGCCTTTGGGTATGAAGCGTGTGGCAACTACCCCGTGGCCAATTTCGTCGCTAATGAACTGAATTTCGGTAAATGGATGCATCATAGTATAAGTGTGTTAAACCTATCTAATATAGAATAAAATCCAAACCGTTTGAATTAAAGAAACTATAACGCAGAAATAATTTTTTCTGAAAATTTTACTTTTTTACGGGAGGTAAAAATTGAATGAATTTATTGAAACAGCTCCAGCGCTGTTTCAATACTTTCATATATTTTATTTAACTCGGAAGGATTAACAGTAAACGGGGCCAATATGTAAATGGTATTTCCCAAAGGGCGCAGAAAAACCCCGGCATCCATAAAATGTGTAAATAACCTGTTGCGCAGGTTGCCGTACCGTTCCATTTTAATATCGAGGTCAAAAGCAAGGATCACTCCAAGTTGCCGTAGATTCTTAACCCGGGGGTGTGTCACTATTTTATTTCCAAAATCCCTGTGCGAATTAATTACGTCCTGGATATTTTTTTGAATATCTTCAGAAGCCAATAATTCAATTCCTGCAATGGCTGCAGTACAGGCGAGAGGATTGGCAGAATAGGTATGACCGTGGAACAAGCCTTTGGATATCTCATCTGAATAAAATGCATCATATATTTTCTGGCTACAGGATGTAATTGCCATAGGCAGCAACCCGGCGGTTAGCGCCTTTGAGAGACAAATAATATCGGGCTGTACTTCCATAAATTCTGAAGCAAAATTTTTCCCGGTCTTCCCAAACCCTGTCATCACCTCATCTGCCACGCAAATTATCTCATTCTCCCTGCACATTTTCAGGATCTCATTAAGGCCTGCAGCATCATGCATTTTCATAGCGGCCGCCCCCTGCACCAGGGGTTCATAAATAAAACCTGCAATTTTATATTGGGATATTAAATTTTCCAGTTGCTGCAGGACTTTAAGGTTGTTATTACCATTTGGCACGGGGATGCGAATCACTTTTATAAAATGCTCCTCAAATGCCCCGTTGTAAACAGATAGGCCGGAAACAGACATTGCCCCAAAGGTATCCCCGTGAAAACCTTCTTCAAATGCCAGCATCACATTGCGGCCACTGCCAAGATTATGATGGTATTGCAGGGCCATTTTTATCCCTATTTCTGTAGCGGTGGAACCATTATCACTGAAGAATATTTTTTCCTGATTCCCGGGCAGGATCTCCATCAACACCTCAGATAGCCTGATGGCCGGTTCGTGGGTGAATCCGCTGAAGACTACCTGGTCAAGCTCCTGCATTTGCCGGGAAACCTTTTCAGTAATATAGGGGTTACAATGCCCGTACATAGCGGTATACCAGGAAGCGATCCCATCAATATATTCCTTACCCGCATCGTCATAAAGTATTGCCCCTTTTGCTTTTACAATGGCAAGCATTTGAGGCGATAATTTATGTTGGGTTAGCGGGTGCCACAGGTGTTTTTGATCCCGTTGAGAAAGATTTTTCGAAAGATGATCCTTATGTATGTCCAATTCTTTATTCTTTTGCTGTGCGTATTGTATTTTATAAACTGCAGTTTTTAATCCGGAATTTCAGTTAAACCTTTATTTCTGCGGAAGGTTTTCAGCGGGAGGAATGGCTTCAAAAAATGGGATTTACAAAAGTTTTTCCCGAAATTCTTCGGCATACTCTTTAATAACATTCCGGTCAAAATAAGGTTCGGGGTTGATCCTTCCCAAAACTGGGACTTCAGAGAGCTTAAGGATCAATTCTTCACTGGCTTCATTTACTTCGCCGTTAAAAATAATTCCGAAGCAGGAAATTCCACGGTTTTTTAAAACCTCCAGGCTAAGAAGGGTGTGATTAATGCTTCCCAGGTAATGCCGGGAAACCAGGATCACCTTATCCCCGGGTTTAATTAAATCAATAATTGTCTCCTTATCATTGATTGGTACCAGCAAGCCCCCGGCACCTTCAACCACCAGGTCGTTATCTGTTTGCGGCCTTATGATCTCTTTGGTACTCATCCTGATCCCATCAATTTTTGCCGCTGCATGCGGGCTCATTGCCCGTGTAAGTGAAAAACTGTTATGGTGATAATAGGTCTTTTTATTGGAGACCAATTTTTTTACCCTATGCGTATCTGAATTATCAAGGTCGCCGGCCTGTACCGGTTTCCAGTAATCGGCTTCAAGGGCTTCGGTAACAATGGCGGCAGCAATAGTTTTACCTACATCGGTACCTATTCCCGTTATAAAAAATTCATTTCTCATTCCAGATCAAATATTTGTTTACAGGTTTCGCACCTGTATTGGTGTTTAGTATGAATGGGTAACGAAACAGTGAGGAATGAAAACAGAAATGCGAATAAGGATTTAAAATCCCTTACAGTTGTTAGCAATTCAACCTTAGGACTCCCACAAATAGGGCATTCAATTTCCTGCCCCCGGTCATCCAGGGAATAATCACTTATACTGTGGAGAATACTTTTCGCCCTGTCTTCATCTTCTGCCCAAACTTTTAATTTTATTCCTCCTATTGCATTGCTAACCAAAGGATCTGTATCTACGGTGAATTGATCAAACAGAAAGACTTCAACCCCTTCTGCTTCAAGCCGGGATTTTATGATCTGGGCTTCCGAAGAATATTGAAAAACAGCTATTTTGGTGAACTTCTCACTCATGGAATAAAAGAATTGAGTTTTGAAAACCCCTGTTATTATTTTATAAAAGTAGCCATTAGTTTTACAAGGCCGTTAATTTCTTCAGACGTATTAAAACTATGCAAACATATTCTTATGCGCTCACTTCCTTTAGGTACAGTAGGTGATAATATTGCCCTAACATCATATCCATTTTCCTGCAATTTATTGGCCACAGCTCTTACTTCATTATTTCCGGGAATTATACAACATTGTATCGCAGATATACTGGGAATAAACAGAGGGTCCAGCTTTAAATGCTTAACCTCCTCAAGGAAGAAGGAAATATTGTTTTTAAGATTTCGAGAGGCATTTTCAGCTTCCGGGGAGTTTTCTAAATACCGATATGCGGAAAGAATACCGGCTACCGAATGCGGGGGCAGTGCCGTGGTATATATAAAACTGCGTGCAAAATTAAGCAGATACTCTTTTAACTCATGGCTTCCCAGGATCGCCGCCCCATGACTTCCAATGCCCTTTCCAAAGGTGATTATTCTGGCGAAAATTTTGTCTTCCAACCCAAGTTCGCATACAAGACCCCTCCCCGAATTTCCAAAAATTCCCACCGCATGAGCCTCATCAACCAGCAGGAAACAATCCTGTTCTTCGGCTAAAAGAGATAATTCCCCCAGTGGCGGTTGATCCCCATCCATTGAAAACACAGATTCGGTTACAATATATATTTCCCCCTTAAAAGCAATCCTTTGCTCCCGGATATTCTTTATTTTTTTTGCTAATACCTCCAGATTATTATGGGGGAATTTAAGTGCCTTCGCATGGCTCATCAAGATCCCATCCCTTATGGAAGCGTGCACCAGCTCATCATAGAATATAATATCCCCTCTTTGCGGCACGCTGGAAAAGAAGCCCACATTGGCATCATAGCCTGAATTAAAGATGAGCGCGGCAAGCGAATTATGAAATTGCGCCAAAAATGCTTCGGTTTCCGTGAAGAGTTCGTGATTGCCACAAAGCAACCTGGAACCTGTGGAGCCGTTTTTATTCAGCTTAAATTCTTGTAACAGGCTGAAAGTATTTTCCGAAATTTCAGGTAAAGCTGCAAAACCTAAATAATCATTGGATGAAAAGTCAACAAGATTATTTTTGGGCTGAAGGCTCCTTAAAGCATTTTGCCCCTTTCTTATTTCAAGACTTTTCTCTAATTTTAATGGATTACGCATTCGGTAAAATTACAACTTTCAAATATTCCGGGAAATGGAACTAATGGATTTTAGCTTAAAAGCAGGTTTGGCTTTGTTAGGGGGTTTCGGTATTGGCATTGAAAGAGAAATAAGGCACAAGAGTGCCGGCCTTAAAACCAACTCCCTTGTTTCTTTAGGAGCCTGTATCTTTGTTCTACTTTCCCTTGAATTCAGGGGAGAGGCATATGTGGACACCTCAAGGGTAATTGGCCAGATAGTGACAGGTATAGGTTTTATAGGGGCAGGAACCATTCTTCAACGCGGCAGTAAAGTTGCGGGATTGACCACTGCCGCTACAATTTGGTGCAGTGCCGGGGTGGGTTGCCTTGCGGCGCTGGGAATGTTTAAAGAATTATTGGTGGTTTGTTTTATGGTAGTTCTCGTGAATCTCATTTTCAGTTTTGCTGAAAGGAAGATATTTCACAAAGAGCCGGAAGATTAATTAGATTCCTGCTCTTTTTTGTCCGAAGGGCCTTCCGAAGCATTTTTCATATCGCTGTGCAGCACTTCAGTAGAGGCATTATACTTTCCTTTAAGATCATCCATAACAGAATCCTTCCAAAGCTTTACTCCTGAATAATAAGACGTCCTTCCAATTAAATGTGCGCTTACCGGAGCGGTAAGAAGGATAAACAGGATGATCGCCAGGACTTTTGCCGTAATTGCAATGTCATTTGAATAAATTGCCCCGGCAAGCATTAATAAACCAATTCCAAGGGTGGCTGCTTTGGTAGTAACCGAAATACGAAGATAGGTATCCGGCATTCGTATCATTCCCACTGCTGCAAGAAAAACGAAGACGGTTCCTAAAAAAGCGAATATGCCTACAATAATATCTGTCATGGTTTATTTCTTTGCTGAATGTAATAGGTAAAGGCAACCGTTCCTAAAAATGCTATAAGCGCCAATATCAGGGCCACATCCAATAATGCCGGCTGGTTATAAAGAATGCTGTAAGCGCTTATAAACCCAATACCGGTAGTTACTATTAGGTCCAGTGCAATTACCCTGTCAACCATCTTTGGTCCTTTTAAGAACCTTATAAAGATAAGAAGTATCGAAATGGATAATCCCGGGAGAACGAAATATGATATGAAGTCAAGTAATGTCATCTTAAAATTTCAAGTAAGCGTTTTTCAAATCCGTTCTTAATACCTGCAATAAAACTCTCCCTGTCTTTAATATACATGGAATGTACGTACAATACTTTTTTGTCATCAGACACGTCCAGGCTTAATGTACCCGGGGTAAGGGAGATAAGGTTAGCCAGAAATGTGATCTCAAGATCTGTTTCGGCATCAAGGGGAACTTTCACGATCCCGGGGGTCATATTATAATGCGGGGTCATAACTTCGTAAGCCACCTGTAAATTTGCCTTTATTAGTTCATACAAAAAGAAGAAAATAAAGGCGATAACTTTTGGTACTATACGAAAATACTTAGCCTCACTTTTACCAAGTGTAACCATGCGTAAAACAAAGAATCCCAGTAAAAATCCAAACAGGTAATTGGCCAGCGTAAATGTGCCCGTTAAAGCCACCCATATAAAGGTTAATAATATGTTGGAAACAAACCTGTTTTTCATGGTTCTAAAATTAGGCCTTTCTTAAATACCGCTTCGATATATTGCTGATTGTCCATAAGCTCACCTGCAACCCGGGAGGATAATAATTGAACATGTTCTGCACCAAATCCTATATACAAAGAAATCAAAGACAGGAAAATTATAGGTGCAACCAATTGGGTTTTTCTTATAGTATTCAGCTTGTCAAAATACCTAAAGTTAAGTCTTTTTGGCAAGTCTGTCTTATCTTTCCAAACCACATTGGCCCATACTTTGGCTATAATTATCATTGTGATAAGGCTGGCAAAAATTATAGCACCAATTACATACCAGTTCCTTTCAGTAAAAGCTGCGGTGATAAGAGAGATCTTTGGCCAGAAACCGGAAAGCGGCGGTATTCCCACAAGTGAGAATAAAGGGATGGCAATAAGGAGGCTCAATTTAGGATATTCTGCATACAAGCCTCCCAGCGACCTAATGTTGTTATTCCCTTTTATCCTGTAGATCAATCCACTCACCATAAACAAATTGGTTTTTACCACAATGTCATGAATAAGATAAAATATAGTTCCTGCAAGCGCAACTTCCGTAAACAGGCCCAATCCTACGATCATATAACCTATGTGGCAAATAATCAAATAGGAAAATACCTTTCTAAGGTTATTATGGATCAAAGCTCCCAAACCTCCACTAATAAGGGTTAAGACAGCCATTACCAAAATAGTATTCTGCAGGAACACATCTCCCACAAAGATCAGGGTAAAAACCCTGATGAGGGCATATACTCCCACCTTGGTAAGCAAGCCCCCAAATATCGCCGAAACGGCAGAGGGAGGAGTGTGATAGGATGCCGGTAACCAGAAATACAGTGGAAAGACTGCCGCTTTAATACCAAAGGCAACCAGAAACAAAATGGCGGTTATTTCTACCAGGCCGCGGTTTTCAATAGCTGCCACTTTAAGGGAAAGATCGGCCATGTTTAGAGAACCGGTTAAACCATACAGTACCGCAATAGCGGTAAGAAATATCATGGAAGCCAGGATATTCATGGTAAAATACTTTACCGCCCCTTCCAGCTGAGCTTTTTCTCCTCCAAGTGTGATCAAAACAAATGAACTTATTATTATTATTTCAAACCAAACATACAGGTTGAAAATATCTCCCGTAAGAAATGCTCCGTTAAGACCCAATAAAAGGAAATGAAATATGGGAAAATAGCCAAATTTTAATCTTGCAGCAACAATAGAAGATGCTGAAAATGCTGAAACTGCCAACCCGGAGATTGCCGTTAATAATACCAGCGTTGCTGCCAGCGAATCTGCAATAAAAGTAATTCCAAAAGGTGCAGCCCAGTTACCTGCCTGTATGGTTTGAGGGCCTTCCTTCCATATATAAGAAAACAGCCAAATGGAAAGCGCAATATTTACAATTCCCCCGCCAATACTTATTACCCGTTGCCAGCTGATCTTTTTCCAGGAGAACATCAGGATAATACTTAAAAACAACTGAAACAATAGCGGATATATAACTAACTGTTGTGTCATGAATCTTGGTCTATTGCGTTCATTTCATCTAAATCATCTGTTTTCACCACCTTATAGGCCCTTTTTATTAGGACAATCGCGAAAGATTGTAGTCCAAAACTTATTACAATGGCAGTTAAAATAAGGGCCTGCGGGATAGGGTCGGCATAAGCTTCTGCAAATACTTTAAGGTCTCCCGGAATTATGGGCGGACTACCCTTTGTGATCCTGCCCAGGAGAAATATTAAAAGATTGGCGCCATTTCCCAGGATAATAATTCCCAGAATTAGCTTTACAAGGCTTCGCCGCAGGATCATATAAATTCCCGCTGCATATAAAACCCCAATCATTATAGCCAATACTATTTCCATAAACTAGATTGTATCTGCAATTGTAAAAATTATTGTGAGGGTTACTCCTATTACCACCAGATATACTCCAATATCAAAGAATAGTGCTGATCCTATTGACCCCAAAACAGGAAAAGAATCTGGATACCACAATCCGGTCATAAATGGCAGGTCAAATAATAAAGGGGCCATCCCACTAATAAATGCCAGCCCGAGTCCCAGAGGCATTAAAAATCCGGGATGGAATTTTAAAAGGGTCTTGGTATTGGACAATCCATTCGAAAAAGCGTGCAGCACAAATGCTATAGAAGCTATTAAACCGCCCACAAAACCTCCCCCGGGCAAGTAATGCCCCCTTAGCAGGATAAAAACCGAAAATAGCAACAATACCGGTAACAGGTAGGAAGATGCTGTCTTTAAAATTATAGTTTTCATACTTCTAATTTTTAGCGTTGATCGGTTTCTTTTAAGCGGAGTTTTAATAATGCAAAAACCCCAATTGCGGCTATTGCTAATACAGATATCTCCATAAAAGTATCAGACCCTCTAAAATCAACGAGGATCACGTTCACCACATTCTTCCCATGTGCAAGAACATAGGAATTATCTGCATAATAACGGCTTATTTCCGAATCAACCGGAGTAGCCAAAACCTCAAGTATCAAAATGGTAATAATACTTCCAAAGGAAAGGGCCAATACCCCGTCCTTGATACGGGTTTTATAATCTGAAAGCTGCAAATATCTTGGCAGCCTGTATAGTACCAAAACAAAAAGGATCACTGTCAAGGTATCTATAGAAAACTGCGTCATTGCAAGATCTGGTGCGCTGTAAAATACAAAGAGCAAACATATTGCCAGCCCCACAACGCCCATTGAGGCTACGGCGGCAAGCCTTGATTTGGTAAAAACAGTATATAAAACCGCAAAAAACATCATTCCCACAATTGCCATTTCATATCCGGTTATTAAACTAAGTGTGGAAAGATCCAGGGAAAAGGTTGCAGTGTTATAAAGGCTGTATCCTGTCAAACCTATCATAAATACCATGATAGTGGAAATATAATTGCGCAGATAGCCATTCTGAAAGAAGTTGGTCCAACCCGAGGAAGTAAGGTAGAACATTCTCCATAACCTTTCCATAATGGATTGGGGGGATAAAAATTCCACTCTTTCCGCCTTTAATCCAAGTCTTTCTGAAGGTTTTAAAACAAAAAACAGCACAGTTCCCGTAATTATGGTAATGATACTTAACCAAAGTACAGTGTTGAACCCATGCCATAACTGTAAGTGTGCATCGCCGGCATTTTCTCCCATTGCAGTTACAACAGGTTTAATGACAGGCTCAATGAGTCCCGGAAATATTCCGAACACAAGACCCCCTACAGCTAATAATAATGGTGGAACCCATAACAGAAAGGAAGGCATTTTAGTTTCGCTGAATTTCTCAGGTAATGCACCCATAAATGGGGTAATACCTGCAACAAATCCGGCATATAGTAATAATATTTTTGTGACTACAATGAGTATGATCCATAACAGGGGTATGCCTATAACTGCAATTGTAGATTCATAGGTTAGTTCTTTTCCCAGAAATCCCAGCGTAGGAGGAATTCCCGCACTGGAAATGGCAGCAAGAAATCCGGCAATGGCAACAGGTAACATAACCTTTCTCAAGCCTCTGAGTATTGTTACATCCCTGGAATAAGTTTGGTGATCTATAATTCCCGTTACGAGGAAAAGCGTGGCTTTATACAGGGCATGAACGGCGATGAAAAGCGCGGCAGCCAGTAAAGTTCCCTCTGTGCCCTGCCCAATGAGAAAAACAAGTATTCCTAATGCAGAAATAGTGGAATAGGCCAGGATACCTTTAAGGTCCCGGCGAAAAAGTGTATGCACTGCAGCATAGACCATTGTTATTGCCCCCACAATTATCAAAGTAGAATTCCAAAACTCTGTACTTCCCAAAACAGGTGTAAATCTCATTAAAAGATATACTCCGGCTTTTACCATGGTGGCCGAATGGAGATAAGTGGAAACAGGGGTAGGCGCCTTCATAGCCCCCGGCAACCAGAAATGAAATGGGAACTGTGCCGACTTTGTAAAAGCGGCGCCGAAAAAGAAAATAGCTATAAGCACGTAATTAGGGTTGGCCACGATCTCATCCCGGGAACTTATTAACTCTGCAATACTGTAAGTGCTTCCCACAGAACCCAGAATTAATGCGCCTGCAAGAAGGGATAACCCACCAAGACCGGTTATTGCCAAAGCAGTAATAGCAGACCTTCTTGAGGCTGCGTTTGAATTGTTGAAGCCAATAAGAAAGAAGGAACTAATACTGGTCAATTCCCAGAAAATGAACAGGGAAATTAAATTATCAGACATTACAAGGCCAAGCATCGCGGCCATAAACATAGATAAATAGCCATAAAACCTGTCAAGGTATTCATGACCTTTTAAATAGGAGGAGGTATATACAAATACCAGGAATCCTATCCCGGTGATCATAAGCGCAAATAAAAGGGAAAGCCCGTCCAGGGTAAATCCTAAGTTCACTCCAAAAGAAGGTACCCATTCAAAAGATTCGTGTATTACCTCTCCGGAAGCAACACGGTTTATAAATGAAGAGAAATAAACGAAGAGAGATAATGGTATTATGGCAGCCAAAATTGCCGGTTTTCCCCGAAAGATCTTTCCGGTGAAAACCAAAAACACAGAAAAAATAAATCCCAGGAGTATTGCTGTGAGCATATGGCGGCTGCGTAATCGATTATACGCAAATATAACAGTTATTATTTAAGAAGCAGGCTTGGAAAAACAGTAAAATACCCTAAGAACCTCACTATTATGAGGTTTAGAGAAATTGCAATCGATTTTTATTTATTTTTTATTAACTATCTTAAAAATGTAATTATTACATATATAATATTTAACTCTTTTGGAGCCGTATATCCATAATTCCATCTAAGGAAAATACCTCCCCAATAAAAAAACCTGTCGCTTTCGCAACAGGTTTTATATTCAAATAATTTATAAATCTAATCTGCCAAAATAATGGCTTTATTATCCTTCATTTCAAGAACTCCTCCTTTTATTGGATAGAAAAGAACATTTGATCCTTCCTGGCGAAATTCTACCGGAAGTTTCTTTACATTCCCTTGTCCGCCGACTGCGAGGTTTATTTTCACTTCTCCTTCAGTTAAAAGAGAAACAATAGGAGCGTGATTGTTAAGCATTTGAAATTCTCCGTCTACGCCGGGAACTTTAACAGCTTCAACTTCGGCACCAAAAACAACAGCTTCAGGAGTTACAATTTCTAAGTACATATTCTTTTTAGTATTGAGTATTGAGATTTGAGTATTGAGCAGTTAGGGAGAGTATTCTCAAAACTAACTACTCAATTCTCAATACTATTTATGATTCTGCCAACATTTTTTCTCCGGCTTCGATCGCTTCTTCGATGCTTCCTTTAAGGTTGAATGCAGCTTCCGGAAGGTGATCTAACTCTCCATCCATGATCATGTTAAATCCTTTGATGGTTTCTTTAATATCAACCAAAACTCCTTTTAGACCTGTAAACTGTTCTGCTACGTGGAAGGGCTGAGAAAGGAAACGTTGCACACGACGTGCGCGTGAAACTGCAAGCTTATCTTCTTCAGAAAGTTCTTCCATACCAAGAATAGCGATGATATCCTGAAGTTCTTTATAACGTTGCAATAACTCTTTTACCCGTTGTGCACAGTTGTAATGGTCTGGCCCAAGAATTTCAGCGGTAAGAATACGCGAAGTAGAATCCAGAGGATCTACCGCAGGATAAATACCCAGCTCGGCAATCTTACGTGAAAGTACAGTGGTAGCATCCAGGTGGGCAAAAGTTGTTGCAGGTGCCGGATCTGTTAAATCATCTGCAGGTACGTAAACCGCCTGTACAGAAGTAATAGATCCATTTTTTGTAGAAGTAATACGTTCCTGCATCGCACCCATCTCTGTTGCAAGAGTTGGCTGGTAACCTACCGCAGAAGGCATACGTCCAAGAAGTGCCGATACCTCAGAACCTGCCTGAGTGAAACGGAAGATGTTATCTACGAAGAAAAGAACGTCTTTTCCCTGTCCTTCACCTGCCCCGTCACGGAAGTATTCAGCTATAGTAAGACCGGATAATGCAACACGCGCACGTGCTCCCGGTGGCTCATTCATTTGACCAAAAACGAAAGTCGCTTTTGATTCCTTAAGAGCAGTTTTATCAACTTTGGAAAGATCCCATCCGCCTTCTTCCATAGAATGCATGAAGTCATCTCCATATTTTATAATTCCAGATTCCAACATCTCCCTTAAAAGGTCATTTCCTTCACGGGTTCTTTCACCAACACCGGCAAATACCGAAAGTCCACCATGTCCTTTTGCAATGTTGTTGATCAATTCCTGGATAAGTACGGTTTTACCAACCCCGGCACCACCAAACAGACCAATTTTACCACCTTTTGCATAAGGCTCGATCAAGTCAATTACCTTTATACCGGTGAATAAAACTTCAGTAGAAACTGAAAGGTCTTCGAATTTTGGAGCCTCGCGGTGAATTGGCAAACCATTATCACCAGCCTTTGGAAGGTTTTCCATTCCGTCTATGGCGTCACCAATCACGTTGAACAAACGGCCATATACATCTTTTCCAATTGGCATTTGGATAGGTGCACCGGTAGCAACTACTTCAACCCCTCTGCTCAATCCATCAGTAGAATCCATAGAAACGGTTCTTACCGTATTTTCACCAATGTGGGATTGAACTTCAAGAACCAAAAGAGAACCATCCTTACGGGTTATTTCCAAGGAATCGTAAATTTTTGGCAATCCGGCGTTTTCATTGTTGAAAACCACGTCAACTACAGGGCCAATAATTTGTGCAACTTTACCTGTGATTTTAGACATTATCTAATTCTTTAATGTTTAATATTGAAATTTCTACAAACTTGTTATGATAATCCCCTTAATAATAAGAATCTACCACAAGTCATTTTCCGGGTGCAAAGATAGTTTTTTCTTTATAAAATTATACAGGCAGCCCTACAACTTTTTTAAAATAAAAAAGTTTTTTTACCCCAATTCAAATAGTGCCCATGGTTCAATATGATGCTCTAAAATCTCCTCCATAAAAAAAGTCCTTTTAGCGTATGCCAAAAGGACTTTTAAAATATTTCCATCACCGGGGATTTATTCCACCGTTACAGATTTTGCCAGGTTTCTTGGCTGATCTACATTTTTACCAAGCATAACCGCTATGTGATAAGACAGTAATTGCAATGGAATTGTGGTTAATAACGGAGTTAATGACTCGATTGTTTCTGGAACTTCAATAACATAATCTGCCAGCTCCTTAACCGCTTCATCCCCTTCGGTTACTATTCCAATGATCTTTCCGCTTCTGGATTTTATTTCCTGAATATTGCTCACCACCTTGTCATAATGACCTTTATTGGTAGCAATTACCACCACCGGCATTTGCTCATCAATAAGGGCAATAGGCCCATGCTTCATTTCAGCAGCAGGATAACCTTCCGCATGTATATAGGAAATTTCCTTTAATTTAAGGGCACCTTCCAGCGCTACAGGGAAATTATATCCTCTTCCTAAATAAAGACAGTTTGGAGCATCTTTATAAGTGAAGGCAATCTCTTTAACCTGCTCATTCTTCTCCAATACCTGGGAGATCTTTGCAGGGATCCTTTCAAGTTCCTGTAAATGGAACCTGAATTCAGAATCTGAAATAGTTCCTTTATACTTGGCCAGTTTTAAAGCTATAAGCGTAAGAACTGTAATTTGGGTTGTAAAAGCTTTGGTAGAAGCTACCCCAATTTCAGGGCCAGCGTGCGTATAAGCACCGGCATGTGTTTCACGGGAGATCGAGGACCCCACCACATTACATACTCCAAATACAAATGCACCTTTTTCCTTGGCAAGTTTTATTGCAGCCATAGTATCGGCCGTTTCCCCACTTTGAGAAATGGCTATCACCACGTCATTTTCATAGATTACAGGATTTCTGTATCTGAATTCGGATGCGTATTCAACCTCAACAGGTATTCTCGCAAGATCTTCAAATATATACTCTGAAACCAAACCGGCATGCCAGGAGGTTCCGCAGGCAACAACTATAATTCTCTTGGCATTGGCCAGGCGCTCGATATTATCATCTACACCGGCCATTCTTATAATTCCTTCATTTGGAAGCATTCTTCCCCTGTAAGTATCCATGATAGCGCTTGGCTGCTCATAGATCTCCTTCATCATGAAATGGTCATAACCACCTTTTTCAATTTGCTCCAGGTTTAGTTTTAATTCCTGAACATAAGGATCTACCAGGGAATCATCCTGGATCTTTCTTACTTTGATCGCTTTTCCTAAACGCACCACTGCCATCTCACCATCTTCCAGGTAGATCGCATTGCTTGTAAATTCTATAAACGGCGAAGCATCAGATGCAATGAAGAACTCATCTTCTCCAATTCCTATTGCAAGAGGGCTTCCCAGTCTTGCAACTACAAGTTCATTAGGCTTTCTCTTATCAAAAACCGTGATAGCATAAGCCCCAACTGTTTGGTTCAGGGCTATTTGAACTGCTTTTCCCAGCTTCACCTTCTCATTGATCATTACATCTTCAATAAGATTTACAAGGACTTCTGTATCTGTATCAGACAAAAAGTTGTATCCCCTTTTTTGTAATTCTTTTTTAAGTGTGGCGTAATTCTCAATGATCCCGTTGTGAATTATTGCAAGATTTCCCGAATTTGAATAATGCGGGTGTGAATTCACATCATTTGGCACCCCATGGGTTGCCCAACGCGTATGGCCTATACCTACATTCCCTTTTGTAGAAGTTGTTTCATCAAACTTCTTTTTAAGGTCGGCCACCTTTCCTTTGGTTTTGCAAAGGTTAAGGTTTTCTCCATCATACAATGCAATACCGGCACTATCGTACCCACGGTACTCCAATCGCTGGAGACCTTTTAAAACTATGGGATATGCTTCCCTTTTACCAATGTAACCTACTATTCCGCACATATCTTAATTGTTCGTCTCTGTATAAAAAATATTAAATTTCAATCTTTTGTCTGCATTGGGAGACAAGTTTCCATGCAGTACAGTTCCTTTTGGCGATATAACCGAGGCAGTTGGCACTCTGTCAATCCCATCTACAGGCTGCCGTAGGGCAGCATAATTTATTACCTTTATATTTTGTGTAACCACAAGGCCCAATTTCACATTTTCGGTATCCTGATTCAGGATACGTCGTACATGTTCTGTTATTCTTACTTTATAAAAAATTCCATTTCCATCCTCATCTCTCACCAGCAATGGAGAATGACTTCTCACTGCAAGATTTGGATTTTCAGATGCAGCACTTGGATCGGCCCCGTAATCTGCAAGTAATTGATTGGTTGCAAGATTATATAGCAGCACTCTTGAAGGTTCAGCTACTCCTCCGGGCACCCGTTCCTGGTTCACATAAAATGTTAGATTTGCTTCATTTACCAGCCAGTTTTTAGACCTTAATTCGGCCAATTCTGCTTCATCCTCAAATAACTCTATTACAGCCATGCTGCCTTCACCGCCTCTTAAAAATAAATTAGCAGCTCCGGGGGCATCACTTGAAGCAGCAATTTCCTGGGTTATTGAAGCAGGAAACGGCATAGTAAAAGTATTTACATTATTGTTTCCAAAATTGATCCTGAATGTACCAGGTGTTTCAACTTCCTCTCCATCTTCTTCTTCAATATTTGTAAAATACAGCACGATCCCCGCAGCAGAATCATTGAAGTTGAGAGTCATTAGTGAGCCATCACCGTTTACCGGTTCAGCTTTAAAATAAAGACCTCTCAAAAAATTTCTGAAATTATTAGTATTCGACAATTCTGTAGAACCCGCTTTGTCAAGAATGTTCGTTTGGAAGAACTCTTTGGACAGGTTAATTCTCATACGGGGAGAAACCCTTGTAGTATCCAATTCCCCGGTTTCATTTCTTTGAAGATAAACAACTTCTCTGGGAGATGGGATGAAGGCCTGGTTCACATATATGGGATCACCAATAAGATTGCTTTCAAACAATGGGCCCTGATTTGAATAATAACGTTGACGGGATTCAAAATTGGCTTCAGGATCAAAGTCATTCAAAAAATATCCCGAACGGGTTATAGACAGTTTAAAGGGAGAATTTCCATAAATTGAATCCAGTTTATAAACTGCATTTCCCTGGGCATCATTTTCCTGTTTTGTACTGAAGTAAGGCAATGTCAAAACCACGCTGTCCAACCTGGGTTCATTTCCGAAACTTGGATTGTTGGCCGAAAGTGAAAGTTGTGCAAGTACATTGGCCTGTTGCTGGCCATATACCGGCTCATTATATACCCCCAGTAATTGCACCGGCAAATTATTGGTTTGAACGGGGCTTAATTTCTTATTATAAGCTACAACCCCGGCTTCATATTTTGGAAAGGCATTAAGCTGGCCACCTACAAGTTCACCACCTATAGTGTTGAAATCATCATCACAACCGGTAAACACTAAAACCATTAAGGCAACTGCCGGAAGGTAGCGGAATCTTTTCAATAAAATCATTCAGTTATAATTTCTTAATGTGATAAAACTTGGGAGTTGTAAAATTCCTGATAAGCAGATGAAAAATCCTCAGGACTTTTGTAATCTAAAACCGGCTTTTCCAGTTTTTTAAGGTATTTATTCAATTCTTCCGGGATGTTGTCTCCGGCAATGATCACAGCATCAGAATTGTCTACCGCTGTTTTCATTATATTCACGTAATTAGGAGTTTTTAAATGTTTTACATCTGAATTCTCCAACCCGTCAAAAAGCACTTTTTTATACATATCCTTATTTAACGTCTCGTCAAAACTTTGATTGTATATTGAGGTAACTATTCTTGAAGTGGCAAATAAAGGTTCTTTCCCGTAATAGTTTCTAAGATATAATGGTAAAAGGGAAGACAACCATCCATGGACGTGAATAATATCTGGCGCCCAGTTAAGTTTTTTTACAGTTTCAATAACCCCTTTTGCAAAGAAGATAGCTCTCTCATCATTGTCAGGGAACAATGTCCCCTCCTCATCTGTCAACGTAGCTTTTCTTTTAAAATAATCTTCATTATCTATAAAATAAACCTGCATTCTCTCTTTTGGAATAGAGGCTACTTTAATTATAAGAGGCATATCCAGGTCATCAATTACCAGATTCATTCCGGAAAGACGTATCACTTCGTGTAACTGGTGCCTTCTTTCATTGATGTTCCCGTAACGGGGCATAAAGATCCGGATTTGTCCCCCCAGGCCGTTTACCATTCTGGCGGCTTCAAAAGACATAGATGATATATCGGTTTCGGGCAGGTAAGGAATAACTTCAGATGATACGTACAATATCCTCTTATCTTTCATATATATTTTAGCTTTTGCGAATAAAAAACATGCAAAATTACAAAAATTTATGCAGTTTGCCAGTAATATCTTAAGTTTGCACGCTGTTAATTTTATAATAAAATGCAGATTTATAGAGAGAAAGCCGCACTGCAGGGTGCAATTTCAGGGTTAAAACAGGAAAAAAAATCTATAGGCTTTGTCCCCACCATGGGAGCTTTGCACATAGGCCATCTTTCTCTTGTAAAACAGGCTGCAAGCCTTTGTGATGTTGTGGTGGTGAGCATTTTCATTAACCCTACCCAGTTTGATAATCCCAACGACCTGCGTGATTACCCTCGTACCCTGGAGAATGATGTCTCCCTCCTTGAAGAACTAAATCTAAATATACTTGTTTTTGCCCCCAACGCCCAGGAATTATATGGGGAAAAGATCGAGGCCGAACATTTTCTATTTGACGGCCTTGAACACGAAATGGAAGGGAAATTTCGCGCCGGGCATTTTAATGGGGTTGGTACCGTAGTGAAAAAATTATTTGAAATAGTAAAGCCGGACAAAGCTTTCTTTGGAGAAAAAGATTACCAGCAATTGCAGATAATTAAAAAACTGACCCAAAAACACTCGCTTCCAATAGAGATTATTGGTTGTCCTATAGACCGGGAAGTAAATGGCCTTGCAAGGAGTTCAAGAAATGAACGACTTAGCAGCGAAGTTCGCGAGGAAGCGTCTTTTATCTATAATACGTTATTACAGGTGCAGGTAAAATTTGGCACAGAAAGTGCAAAATCTATAAACGTCTGGGTTAAGGATCAATTTGAAGGACACCCGGTTCTAAAACTGGAATACTTTGAGATAGCAAATATAGACACCCTTAAAACAATAGAAACTAAAGAAGAAAATGCTCATTACCGGGCATTTATTGCCGCTTTTGCGGGAGAAGTTAGGCTCATTGACAATATAGCCTTAAATTATTAAATTTAAAGTATGCAGATTCACGTTGTAAAATCCAAAATTCACAGGGTTAAATGTACAGGAGCCGATCTTAATTATATTGGCAGCATAACCATAGATGAAGATCTTATGGATGCCGCAAATATAATTGAAGGCGAAAAGGTGCAGATTGTTAATAATAATAATGGGGAAAGACTTGAAACCTATGCCATACCCGGCCCAAGAAATTCGGGAGAGATTACCCTGAACGGTGCTGCTGCAAGAAGGGTGGCAAAGGGAGATGTGTTGATCCTTATCACCTATGCTATTATGGATATAGAAGAAGCCAAAGCCTTTAAACCTTCCCTGGTATTTCCCAATGAAGAAAATAATCTCCTCAATTAATTCTTGAAAAGATCAACAAAACAAGCCCTTAAGGTCATACTCCCACTTTTGCTGGGAGTTTTTTTAATTTGGTACTCCCTGAAAAGTGCTACCCCGTTGGAAAGGGAACAGTTAATGGAAAATATTGCCGCCGCGAATCCCGGGTGGATCTTTCTCTCCCTGTTATTTGGTTTACTGGCGCATCTTTCCCGCGCATATCGCTGGAAATTCCTGCTGGCTCCCATGGGATACAAACCCAGATTTTTAAACAGTTTTATGGCAGTTATGGTTGGATACCTTGCCAATTTTGGAATTCCCCGCTCCGGTGAAGTGCTAAGGGCGGTAACAATTTCCAGCTATGAAGATATTCCTTTCGAAAAAGCCTTTGGAACCATCATTTCTGAAAGAATCGCCGATTTCCTCATGCTGTTGCTTGTAATTGGGTTTGCCTTTCTGCTCCAAACAGAATATTTGGTTACCTATTTTGAAGAAAATGAAATCAATCCATTGCTTACCGTAGCAATATTATTTGGATTGCTGGCCATTGGGATAGTGATCCTGAAGCAAATAAAAAGGTCAAAACATGGCTTTTTTGTAAAGATCAGGAAGTTTGCCAAAGGCCTTTTGGAAGGGATGAGAAGTATTTTAAAAATGAAAAACAAAGGGGCTTTCATCTTTCACACCTTCTTCATTTGGATAATGTATATCCTCATGTTCTACATCCTCATTTTTACGGTTCCGGAAACGGCAGGTATGTCTTTTGGCGTGGTTATGGTAGCTTTTGTTGTGGGTTCTTTCGCAATTTCGGCCACCAATGGCGGGATAGGAGTTTACCCAATTGCCATTGGAGCCAGTTTATTACTTTTTAATATAAGCAAGCAAGGAGGCGAAGCATTTGGATGGATCACCTGGGGGACCCAAACTCTTTTGGTGATTGTGATAGGCGGATTATCCTTTCTTTTTCTTCCCGTTTTCAACGGTAAGAAATAATAACTATCTTGTGTTCACCATTTTAAAACTTAACCTATGATAAAAAAATTACTTTTCTTAGTTGTTTTGGCAGCTCCATACATTACCTCTGCCCAAACAATTTACCAAACCCTTAAGTCTTCCAAACTGGGAGAAAGCCGGGAGCTAAAGATACAGCTGCCGCGCAATTATGAACAAAATAAAGAGAAAACCTATCCGGTTTTAATTGTTTTGGATGCAGATTATCTTTTTGAACCTGTAGCCGGAAATGTAGATTATTACTCGTACTGGGAGGATATCCCAGAACTTATTGTAGTTGGCGTTAATCAATTAACCTCCAGAGATAATGATGCTGCTTATGATGAACAAACTTTTTTACCTACGGGAAAAGGAGCTGCATTTTTTGAATTTCTGGGAATGGAATTGATGAAATATATTGATGACACCTATAGAACGGCTCCCTTCCGGGCTATTGTGGGACATGATTATACTGCAAATTTCATCAACTACTACCTTTTAAAAGAAAAGCCGCTGTTTCAGGGGTATATTAACCTTAGTCCCGATCTTGCTCCGGAAATGGCAGATAGAATTACCAGTTCGCTTACAAGGTCCACCAATCCTACCTGGTTTTATCTCGCAACCGCATCAGAGGATATTTCTTCCCTTAAGGAGCAAATTCTTAGTTTTGATGCAAAGATCAAAAGTATCGACAATAAAAACCTGCATTATACATTTGATAATTTTAATGAAGGCACCCATTACACTTTAGTGGGAAATGCGATTCCCAGGGCTATTGAGCAAATGTTTCAGGCATACAGGCCTATATCCATTCAGGATTACAACCGTACGTTGCTGCAAACATCTGTTTCCGGTCATGATTACCTGGTAGAAAAATATGCCAATATCAAATCCCTGTTTGGCGTTGATAAACAAATACGTATCAACGATTTTATGGCGGTTTATAATGCGATGGAAAAAACCCGAAATTGGGAAGAAATAAATAAACTTTCAAAACTCGCAGCCAAACATTATCCAAAAACCATGTTGGCCACTTTTTTTGAGGCGAGGTATGAAGAGGAAACCGGAAATCCAAAAAGAGCCATGAAGAGTTATCAGAAAGCTTATGGGCAGGAGCCAATTGGTTTTATAACTATTGATTTCATGCTTGATAAGGCCGAAAGTATTAAGCAGGACTTCGGATACTAATTATATAAACTGCTTCAGAATTTTTATGGCCAAGACCAAAACTACTTTTTATTGTCAAAATTGCGGGGCACAACATTCTAAATGGCAGGGACAGTGCAGCTCCTGTAAGGAATGGAACACCCTTGTAGAGGAAATAGTCCAGAAACCCGACCAAAAAGACTGGAAACCAAAGGAAACCAGGGAAGTGAAACGCACCCCGGTGCCCTTAAGAATTACAGAAATTGAGGTGGGAAATGAGCCAAGGCTCACTACAAATAATACAGAGTTGGACCGGGTCCTGGGTGGGGGCCTGGTACCGGGCTCACTTACGCTACTTGGAGGAGAGCCCGGGATAGGTAAGAGTACCCTGTTACTCCAGATCTCCCTGCACCTTTCTCAAAAAACCCTGTACGTCTCTGGTGAGGAAAGCCAGCAACAAATTAAAATGCGGGCAGAACGTATTAATCCCAATCCCGCCAACTGTTTCATTTTAACTGAAACAAAGACACAGAATATCTTCAGGCAAATTGAAAGCCTGCAGCCTGAAATAGTTATTATAGATTCCATCCAAACCCTGCATACAGACTATATCGAGAGCTCTCCCGGAAGCATCTCTCAAATACGGGAATGTACAGCAGAGCTTATTAAATATGCAAAGGAAACCGGTGTGCCGGTAATTCTTATTGGGCATATTACCAAAGAAGGCAGTATCGCAGGACCAAAAGTTCTGGAGCATATGGTGGACACTGTTTTGCAGTTTGAAGGAGACCGGAACCATGTATACAGGATACTGAGGGCACATAAGAACCGGTTTGGGTCTACACAGGAACTTGGAATTTACGAAATGCAGGGAAGCGGCCTAAGGGAAGTCTCAAATCCTTCAGAAATTTTGATCTCCAAAAATGATGAAGGCCTTAGTGGTACGGCCATAGCTTCTACTCTTGAAGGTATGCGCCCGTTAATGATTGAGATTCAGGCTTTGGTAAGTTCGGCTGTATATGGCACTCCCCAACGCTCTACCACGGGGTATAATGCCAAACGGCTAAACATGCTGCTCGCGGTTCTCGAAAAACGGGCCGGGTTCAGGCTGGGAGCCAAAGATGTTTTTCTCAATGTAACGGGAGGTATCTCGGTTGATGATCCTGCAATAGATCTCGCGGTTATCGCGGCTATTTTATCTTCCAATGAAGATATTTATATTGAAAAGGACATTTGCTTTGCTGCAGAGGTTGGCCTTGCGGGAGAAATAAGGCCGGTGACACGCGCAGAACAACGCATTTTGGAGGCCGAAAAACTCGGATTTGCAACTATTATGGTTTCAAAACAAACCAAATTACCAAAGACCCATTATGCTATTCGAATTCAAAAGGTAGCGAGAATAGAGGACGTGGTGACCTATTTATTTGGCTAAGTATGGCATAATTACTGCATATTCAATGCGCCAAAAGAAATGAGAATGCAACGATGGAAATTAATTATTATCCCGGTCCTGTTACTGTTTTTTATAAGCTGCTCCCAGCTTAATAAAGCGACAGACCTTATTACCAACCCCACTGCAAAGGAACGTTATAAGCGGGATCTTAAAATTTCAGATGAACTCTTCCTTCTCTGGGAGAATCAGGGCACATTGGCCTTACAGGATAGTGTAAAAATAAAAACCCCCTATTTTCAGGAAGGACATTTCAAGCCTAAAACTTTCCCCGTGTTGTCTTATGATATGGAATTGAAAGCGGGAGAAAAGCTGGATATTAGGGTGGATGCCGACAGCACTTTTAACCTTGTATTTATTGACCTTTTATTACGGGAGAACGACTCGCTTCGCACTTTTAAAAAGGTGGCAACTTCCAATTTTGATCGTAAAAATCTTTCAGAAGAAATTGAAGAATCTGGCACCTATAAAGTTGTGATTCAACCTGAGATAAATGCATTTACAACTTTCAGCATTAAAATTGAAACAACACCTGTATATGAATTTCCCGTGGCAGGTGCAGGAAACAAAAATATTCAAAGCTTTTGGGGAGCAAACCGTGATGCGGGAAGAAGATCTCACGAGGGAATAGACATCTTTGCCGCCAGGGGAACCCCTGTTATCGCGGTAACCGATGGCCAGATCTCTTCCTCGGGTGAAAGAGGCCTTGGCGGGAAACAAGTTTGGATAAGGGACCGTAAGCGTAACCAATCGCTTTACTATGCCCATTTAGACAGTATTATGCCTTTAGCCAATAATCGGGTAAAAACCGGGGATACCATAGGATTTGTGGGAAATACCGGAAATGCCAGATCTACACCACCACATCTTCATTTCGGACTTTATAAAGGATACAGGGGTGCTATTGACCCACTCCCGCATGTATTCCAGATAGCTAAAGCCGAATTTAAACCTACTGCATCTTTGCCGGATAATTTAAATTTTGTTACCAGGACGGTTGCTAATTTAAGAGACCTTCCGGCTACCAAGGGCTCCGGAATTATTGCCAACCTACAGCCCAATGATACCCTGGTCATGTTGGGCAAGGCCAACGACTGGTACCATATTCGCACTTTTAACCAACAGGCGGGATTTATCCATGAAAGCCTGATAGCTCCGCTATAAATTCAGTTTAAGGTGCGGGATTGGGAATTGCCTCATGTACGGCATCGATTTCCTGAAGTACCTCTTCTGAAAGTTCAAGCTTAATACTTTCAATATTTTCTTCCAGTTGCTCAAGTGAAGTAGCGCCAATTATTGTGCTGCTCACAAAAGGCTGTTGCTCTAAAAAGGCCAGTGCCATTTGCCCGGCTTTCAAACTATGCTTTTCTGCAATACTGCAATATCTTTTTGTAGCTTCGAGAGCCTGTGCATTGGAATATCTTGAATACTGCGGAAAAAGGGTGAGCCTTGCATTTTCTGGCATCTTATTTAAATACTTACCGGTAAGTGTTCCCATTCCCAGGGGCGAATATGGTAGTAAACCAATATTTTCACGGTGATAGATCTCTGTAAGACCTATTTCATCTTTCCGGTTTAAGAGGTTGTATGGATTCTGGACCGTTATGATCCTAGGCGATCCCTTTCGGGCTTCTTCCAAACAACGCATCACTCCATAGGGCGATTCATTAGAAAGACCTATGTGCCTAACCTTACCCGATTTAATTACCTCATCCAGGTAATTCAATATTTCACTGAAATTGTCCTGCCATTCCTCATCTTCGTCAACTTTATAACCCCTTTTACCAAAATAATTCGAGTTGCGCTCCGGCCAGTGTAGTTGGTAAAGGTCCAGGTAATCTGTATTCAGCCGTTGAAGACTTAATTCCAAAGCCTCGTCAATTGCAGCTTTGCTAAAGCCCAGATTGGGTCTTATATGAGCCATGGCCCTTCCCGGCCCTGCAATTTTGGATGCCAGGATTATTTTATCCCTGTTTCCGGATTTTTGTAACCAGGTACCAATGATCTTTTCTGTATTTCCCTGGGTCTCTTTTCTGGCGGGAACTGGATACATCTCTGCAGTATCAATAAAATTGATGCCTTTTTCAAGAGCCATGTCCAATTGCTGATGCCCCTCTGCCTCAGTGTTTTGTTGCCCCCAGGTCATTGTTCCAAGGCAGAGCTTACTTACCCGAATATCTGTATTGGGAAGAGTGGTATATTTCATTAGATCTATGCTTTTTAGTTCCGCTTAATAAAGCGGTTTAATTATAAAAAAGAAACTCCCGCAGAGGTTTCCGCAGGGAAAATTTCTTGTTGTTTAAATGACTTTGGGATATTTTAAAAATTATTCCATTTCATTCAGTAACTGGTTTATTTCATCCAGTTTAGGAGTGAGAATAACTTCAATGCGGCGGTTCTTTGCTTTGCCTTCAGCGGTCTGATTACTTGCTATAGGTGCATATTCTCCCCTTCCGGCGGCGGTGAGGTTTGATGCATCTATGCCCGAGTTTTCTCTTAAGATCTGGACAATTGAAGTGGCCCTTTTTGTAGAAAGGTCCCAGTTGTCTGTTAACTGGCCTGTTCCGCCGTAAGGCACATTATCTGTATGCCCCTCAATAAGTACAGCGATATCGGGATTTTGGGCGAGCACCTGGCCCAGTTGCTGCACGGCCTTTCTACCTTCTGTATTTACCGCCCAGCTTCCAGAACTAAATAATAATTTATTTTCCATGGATACATAAACTTTCCCGTCGCGTTGTTCAACGGTAAGGCCTTTGCCTTCAAAATTGGTAAGTGCATTGGAAACCGCAGTTTTCAAGGCATTCATCTTGGCATCTTTGGCCGCTATCAATCCTTCAAGTTCGTCTACTCTTTGAGAGCGTGCTGCAAGGTCACGCTGAAGTTTCTCCAATCTGGCCTGTTCTGTTGCCAGCGCCTTTCCTTTTTCTTCCAACTCTGCCAGAAGCTCGCGGTTTTGCCTGGAATTCTCAGCTATTGCACTGGAGCTATTGGCTTCCAATGCATCATAAGATCTGGTAAGGCTTTCCAGATTTTCGCGGGTTGTTTGCAGCTCACTGTTTAACCTGTCCCTTTCGGCTTTAATTTTATCATATTCCTCTCTCAGAGAAGTAAGATCTTTTTCACTTTTGTTGCGGGTTTCCCTTAATTCATTTGATAATTTCTGATTCCGGGTTTCCAGTGAATCATATTCGGCCTGCAGCTCTTTGTGTACTTTGGAGGATACACAGGAAGAAAACATGCTTACCGCTAATAATGCAACAACAATAGATCTAAATGCCATAATGGGTTTATTAAGTTAATTTTTAATGTTCAATTTCAAGCAATACAGGACAATGGTCACTGTGGTAGGCCTCGGGCAGGATTACAGCCCTTTTCAATTTGTCTTTAAGAGATTCTGAAACCAGGTTATAATCTATTCTCCAGCCTTTATTATTACCCCGCGCACCTGCACGGTAGCTCCACCATGAGTAGTGGTCTCCTTCCTCATTAAAATGCCTGAAGGAATCTATGAAGCCGCTTTTCATAAAACCGTCTATCCATTCCCTTTCCACAGGTAAAAACCCTGAAGTGTTCTTTAATCTTACGGGATCGTGAATGTCTATTGCCTGATGACAGATGTTATAATCTCCGCATATGATAAGGTGAGGTATCTGTTCTTTAAGACGGTCTATATATTGCTGAAAATCGGCCATATACTGCAGTTTGTGCTCCAGCCGGTTAATATTCGTTCCAGAGGGGAGGTAAAGACTCATGACCGAGAAACCGTCAAAATCTGCCCGGAGGTTTCTCCCTTCAAAATCCATGTAGTCTATTCCTGTACCGTATTCCACATTTAAAGGTTCATGCTTGCTAAGGATCGCTACCCCACTATAACCTTTTTTGCCGGCTGGGTACCAGTAATGATGTTTATAGCCCGCCTCTTCAAAAATGGACGTATCAAATTGTTCCGGAGTGGCTTTTATTTCCTGCAGGCAAAGAATATCAGGATCGGCAAAGGACAGCCATTCCAAAAATCCCTTTCGTAAGGCTGCTCTTATCCCGTTAACATTATAAGAAATGATTCTCATTGGGGAATATAATTTTTTCAAAAATAAGCATTCCGAAGAGGTTTCTAAACCATTTATGCCTATTTCTGCGGAAGAAAATGAATCCCGTGAAAAATTTTATTTTACCAGGAAGCGTTTGACTTTCCCCACATCCCGAGTTCCTATTCTCAACAAATAAACCCCGGTTGCGGCGTAGGACATATCAAATTCATAAAGATATCCCTGCCCATTACTCTCCACCTGGTTCTCGAGCATTTTCTGGCCCAGAATATTGTGAATTGTAATTCTAAGTGGTTGGTCAAAGGTGGTCTCCAGGAAAACCCGGAATATTCCATTTCCCTGTTCTGCTATTTCCAGCACAGCCTCATTAAGCAGGAAATCGTCGAGTTTTAAGGTACTGTCAATTATTCTTACTGAATAATCATGGGTAGTCCCATAATCCATCACACTGCAGGGGTCATTAAGGTCACCCTCAAAAGAGACATCTCCTGCTCTTACCCTCATCAAATGCTGGCCCAGAGCTGCATTGGCAGGGAGTGTGAATTCATAGCTGTGCCAGGTGTTGGGAGATGGGATCACCTCACTGGATATAAATCGTTCTGCATCATCAAAAACCCCGTTATCATTAAGGTCTATCCATAATGAGAATTGCTCATTTTGCGGGGAATCAAACAAAGTTTTAACCCTCACTGTAAAGGTGCGTTTGGACCTGTCAAGATCTGTAGAAAAGCCTATATAATCTGCATAGCCATCAACACAGGGAATTCTTTCATTTAGAATATCTTCCAATTCAAAGGAATGGATCCCGTCCCCAAAACTGGCACAGTCTGATCCTACCGGGATACAATTCAGGTTGGCGACAGATTTGGTATGGCTGTCGTTGGTTGTATCCTGATCTCCCTGTAAATTTGTTTCAGCATAAATTAAGAATCGTCCATAGGCCGAAAGATTTGCCTTTTGAGAAAACGTATAAACCGCATTCTCACCCACGGGAATTGTTCCGGGAAAAACTTCTCTTACCCTTACATTATTCTCTATCCTGTATGCCACCGGAATGTTAGATTGGGGTTCTCCCCCAAAATTTTCTATGGTTATTGTAATATCTTCAGAAGAAGTGAGCTCCAAACCTGTATTGGGCGCATCAATAGAGGTGACCCCCACATCTTTGGGGAATAAGTTGGTAACGTTTGTAGTAAAAGTATCGTTCTCCGGAGCCTCATCACCCGGGAGAGCTGTAGATGCCGTGATCTCATATGTTTGACCTATCACCCCCAGATTAGCAGGAGTTGCAAAGGTGTAATCTACCGAGCTGGTGCCTTCCACAGATCCTGTAAATATTTCAGTAACCACGGGCCCACCGTCTAGAGAATAACTAACAGGTATATTTGTTTGGGTATTCACCCCAAAATTTCTGATGGTAACAGTTACCTGTTCAGAATTGGAAAGGGTGGCATCTGTAGGTTTCACAACGGCTATTATTCCAACATCGTTGTTAAAATCTGGCGCAAGTTTAAAAACCCCTACCCTGTTTTTACGGTCCAGCCCCTCAAAATATTCACCATTATGCCAAAAGGTAACATGGTCAAAAGGATCAACCGTTAGATGGGCATAATCTCCATATCTGGAAGATGGGTTTGGGCTTAAACCTTCAACAATACTTGTTTCCACAACCGTCATTACCCCCAAAGGGTCATTGGCATACCTGCCTGTATAACGAATAGACGGAAAGATTGGGGTGGCCGGACTTTTATCAAGTACCGTAAATCCCAGTCCAATATTTCCTTCTTTATCCATTCCAATACTCCCGCTCCAGCGATCACTTTTATCGGGAGCATAGGTGCCTTCCTGAAATACATACCAGGAACCACCGGAGGAATCCTGACGCAGCTCATACCAGCGTATTCCTGCATGTTCTGCGGCAGTAGGATCTATATCTACCACAAAGTTCATTACGGCCGAGTTATAAGAAGGAAATCGCCTGTACTGGGTCATATACATCATCGTGGCCTGGAGTACATCCAAATCGGGAGCATTGCCGGGTTGTTCAAGATTTGAAAAGGCCCCGCCGTCAAAAGTTGCTATAAACGGGCTTACACCTTCTCCCGTCCCCAATTCCTGAAATTCAGCTATTGAAGAGGCCGGGGGTTACTCCAGTTCATATTTATGTTCCAGATCTTTAAATGATCTTCAGATATACCTGCCCAGGAATCATCCTGCATATAAATTATAGGGGAATTACCACGAGGCGGCAGGTCATCTCCCATCGCATGAAATCCTGCGGGGCTATAAAATCCATTGGTATTTATTCCTGGAAGTGGAAAACCAACAACCTGGGCAGTTTCTCCCACCAGCATTCGGTCTCTTTCGAAAACATACACTACCTGGCTGGTACTTGCGGTTCGGGAGTTTTTATTGGTTGTAACATAGTATCCATCACTCCAAACAGAAATTTTTGGATAATCTGGCAAAGCCCCGTTTGTATTAAAACGATATGTGTACCAACCATCATTTACCGGGTTTGGCCCCCTCGAAACTGCAACCAGAAAACTTTCCGGTGTATCGCTGAACTGAGTGATTAGAAACCTGTCGGCAAATTCATCGTAAAGAATAATGGGATCTCCCAGGGTTTCATTCGTAAATTCTCCGCCAATACTGGCGAGGGATGCAGGCGGCACCAGCTGATTTCCCGATTTATCAAAAATTGAAAATGCCGAGTTCCATCCATTGACATAATGAAACGGGCCGGCCGCACCTGTAGGATCTGTGGGTGTGGAACGGGAAACCGCAGCATCAAAAGATAAAATCGGGGATTTAACAGGGACTTTTCCGGGTTCTGCCTGACGGGTAGCGTCCATGGTTTTTGGCAGGCCCTTTCCGGGAACTACCTTATTTATTCCCCTGTTTCTGGGGTTAACAATCTTGAATTCTGTAGAAGGTGGAATCAATTTTCGCTTTGATAGCGCCTCCACCGGGACAGCCCTGGCAGAATCAATATAAACCGGACCGGAAGTTTCTCTTTTTTGAGCAATAGCCGGATTGGAGAAACACCAAAAAATAAAAAAGAAAACAAATAATGATCTGGTCATACCTAAAAAATGATACCTGATGGAATAGTCTTTAAAAATAGGCATTTAATAAAAATAAGCAGAGGCAATTAACGAATTAAATGCCTCTGCAAAATAGTTAAATAATTTATAAAATTTATGCTTTCAACCAGCTTTTAAAATCTATCTCCTGCTGTATCAGGGATTTTAGTTCAGTAATTTTAACCCTTTTTTGAAGCATGGAATCACGGTAACGTATTGTAACACTTCTGTCTTCCAGTGAATCGTGGTCTACCGTAATACACAATGGAGTACCTGCAGCATCCTGCCTGCGGTACCTTCTCCCTATCGCATCCTTTTCATCGTACTGCACCTGGAAATCCCATTTTAGTTCTTCAATTATCTCATTAGCCAGTTCCGGCAGGCCATCTTTTTTCACCAAAGGTAAAATAGCTGCCTTTGTTGGTGCCAGGATCGCAGGTAGTTTTAAAACTGTACGGCTGGAACCATCCTCAAGTGTTTCCTCCTTCAGGGATGAAGAAAGAACTGCCAGGAACATCCTGTCCAGTCCAATAGAAGTTTCTATAACGTAGGGAACATAATTTTCATTCATTTCCGGATCAAAGAATCTCAGTTTTCTACCTGAATGTTCTTCATGCGCCTTAAGGTCAAAATCTGTACGGGAATGAATACCCTCCAGTTCTTTAAAACCAAAAGGAAAATTAAATTCAATATCGGCTGCTGCATTAGCGTAATGGGCCAGTTTATCATGGTCATGAAAACGGTAGTTTTCTTCTCCCAGGTTCAGGGAGTAATGCCATTTTATACGCTCTTCTTTCCAGTGTTCATACCATTTTAATTCCTCTCCCGGTCGCACGAAAAATTGCATCTCCATTTGTTCAAACTCCCGCATCCTGAAAATAAACTGCCTTGCAACTATCTCGTTCCTAAAAGCCTTTCCTGTTTGAGCGATTCCGAAAGGAATTTTCATTCGCCCGCTCTTTTGGACATTAGAGAAATTCACGAAAATTCCCTGGGCAGTTTCCGGCCTAAGGTAAAGATCTGATGAAGTCTCGGCCGAGGCACCCATTTTTGTTCCGAACATCAAATTAAATTGTCTTACCTCTGTCCAGTTTTTGGAACCGGTCTCAGGATCTGCAATTTCAAGTTCTTCAATTAAAGCCTTAACATCTTTAAGATCCTCACGGGTAAGGGAATCTCCCAAACGCTTCAGGATATCCCTGCGTTCATTCAAATATCTTACTACCCTGTCATTTGTGGCTACAAACTGCTCTTCATCAAAAGCATCTCCAAAACGTTTTTTTGCCTTGTCGATTTCCTTTTGCGCTTTCTGCAATATTTTTTCAGCATGATCTTCTACCAGTACATCTGCACGGTAACGCTTTTTAGAATCTTTATTATCAATTAAGGGATCATTAAAAGCATCTACGTGACCAGAAGCTTTCCAGGTTTTTGGATGCATAAGGATCGCCGCATCCAGCCCAACAATGTTTTGATGCAATTGCACCATGCTCTTCCACCAGTACTCCCTGATATTTTTCTTAAGTTCAACACCATTTTGACCGTAGTCATAAACCGCGCTAAGCCCATCATAAATTTCACTTGATGCGAAAATATACCCATACTCTTTGGCATGGGATATCACATTTTTAAATAGATCTTCTTGTTTTGCCATAGCGCAAAAATAAAAAAACCGCCTTGATAAAGGTCAAGGCGGTTCCGTATTTTTCTTAAATTAAATTATCTTAATGCGAAAGAGCTGGTTCCTATTAATTGGTTCCCTGCATAAACATATACTTTATAAGTTCCTTCCATTAATTTCTCTCTGTCTGTATTTGAAAGAATACATACATCCAGTTCTTCATTTTCATAGAATATCTTGGAAGCTGCACTGTAAACCATTACCCCACCATCGTGTTGTACCGCAAGTTGGTCTCCCACCAGTTCGTTTTCGGGATTGTACACCTGTACAAACATTTCCTTTTCACCAGCCTGGGACAGAGCATTCTCTGTAATTGTAAAACAAGTACGAATCTGGTCAATTCTACGGGTCCTGTTATTGGTAACAAGTTTACCATTGTTACGCACTATAACCCCTTCCCCTTTAAGACCTGTAACCTTTAATTGAGCAGCACGGTCTACCTTGGTAGAAAGGCTTTGGTTGGTAACCTGTAAGGAATCGCTCATCCTGGTTCTTTGTGCAAGGACCATATTAGTACTATCTATTGTTGTAGCAAGTAAACGGTTTTGATTGCTTAAACTATCTACCACCCGGAACAACCTGTCCTTTTCACTCTTAAGGGCACCAATTTCCCTGCGATACCTGGAAATAAGCACGAGGTTGGCTTCGGAATCTTTTACCGAATCAAGCAATACAGCTATTCTCTGGCGGGCATCCACAAGATCCTGATCCATAACCTCATTAGTTGCAATTGCTTCATCATATTTTACAATAAGATCATTCAGCTCATCCTCAATAACTGCTTTTTCCTTTTGTAAAATAGCTTTGTTTTCCTTTTCCTCATTATAGAATTTAACAGTATATATTCCAAGGGCTATTAAAGCCACGGCTAATATGCCCGTAAGAATTTTTAAAGCGGTATTACTTTTGGTTTCGGTCATCATATATGTTAATTTAGTTTGTAAATTTAGAAGTTTAGTGGTGTAAGTTACAATTCATTAACAAATGTTTCACGATTTTCTTAATTTATTTTACCCTGAAGTATGCCAGATATGTGATAATATCCTGGTAAAAAATGAAACCGTAATTTGTATTAATTGCCTGCACGAACTACCTGTTACTAATTTCCACTTTGATAACGAAAACCCAGTAATAAAAGTATTTTACGGCAGGGTGAAAGTAGAAAATGCTACTGCACTTCTTTTATTTCAAAAGAAAGGAGCAGTACAAAAGCTCATACATAACCTGAAATATAAAGGCCAACAAAAAATTGGGAATTTTCTGGGAAAATGGATGGGCGAGGAACTTTCCAAAGCTGATGGTTTTTCTAAAATTGATGCAGTTATTCCCGTTCCGCTTCATCCAAGAAAATTAAGATCCCGCGGATTTAACCAGGTTGAGAACTTTGGAAAAGAGATTGCCAGTGCTCTACAGGTACCATATCTTGACAATGTACTTTTAAAAAGGTCATTTTCCGGCTCACAAACCATTAAATCCCGGTTGGCCAGGTGGGGAAATATAGAAGAATCCTTTGTACTGGCTAATCCCGGGCTTATTCATAAAAAACATCTGCTACTTGTAGATGATCTTATAACTACGGGTTCAACCCTGGAAGCTTGTGCCACAGTTTTAAAAGAAGCAGGAGATGTAAAAATAAGTGTGGCAACCATGGCTTTTGCCAATTAACAAAAGAAAAATTAATTGTTTCTTTGTGGTTCAAATGTGGTTTTCATGAATAAAAGATTCCCCATCCTATTTCTTTTACTTTCAACCTTTTTCCTGGTGCAATGCGCCAAAAGAGGAAACCCCACCGGTGGTGATATTGACACTACCCCACCTAAATTTTTACGCGCTTCTCCTGAAAATTATTCCACTAATTTTAAAAGTAAGGAGATTCGCATCTATTTTGATGAATATATAAAACTGGACAAAGCCCAGGAACAAATCATTATTTCACCTCCCATGTCCCCAAGGCCTGAAATCACCCCTATGGGTGGGCCACAAAAATATATAAGAATAAGGATTACAGATACCCTGCAGGAAAATACTACCTATGTGGTAAATTTTGGAAGAAGTGTGGTAGATAACAATGAAGCAAATCCGCTACCCTTTTTTAAATACGTTTTTTCTACCGGTAGCTATATAGATTCCCTTACTGTAAAGGGAACCGTTCAGGACGCGCTGCTTAAAGAGGCAGAGCCCTTTATATCTGTTATGTTATTTGAGGTGAATGAAAATTTTTCAGATTCGCTGGTGTATAATGAACCCCCACGATATATTACCAATACGCTTGATAGCCTTCGCAGCTTTGAACTAACTAATTTAAAAGCCGGTACCTATCAACTGGTAGCAGTAAAAGACCTTAACAACGATTATAAATTTTCTCCGGCAAGGGAAAAGATCGCATTTTTAGACAGCCTTATTACGGTTCCCGCAGACACCTCGTACAATCTTGTTTTGTTCCGGGAGAATCTGGAATTCCGGCCTGAACGTCCAAAACAGCTGGCCGGCAATAAACTTTTAGTTGGATACCGCGGAACTGTGAAACCGGACAGTATAGCATTTGAGGCCCTTAGTGAAGTGCCTGCAGATTTTGATTACAGGCTCACCAAGGTCCAGAATAAGGATAGTATCCATTTCTGGATGCGACCTATCGTGAAAACAGACAGTTTGAAATTGAGGGTTACGACCCCCACCCGGGTAGATTCCTTAAAATTAAGGATCACAGAAATGAAGCCCGATACGTTGCAGGTTACAATGGAACCTTCAGGGTCCATAGAATTTACAAAAAATGTTATACTAAGAGCCAACACCCCCCTTGTGGAGAAAAATGATGAATTCATCTCAATTATGAACCGGGATTCGGTAGCCGTTGATTTTACTTCAGAAATAAGACCTTTTGAAAATGTGGTGGAACTCAATTTTACAAAAAATGAGAACCAATCTTACAAAATAACCGTGCTCCCGGGAGCTTTAAGGGATTTTTACGGAACAACCAATGATACGCTTACCCGGAGCCTGACCACAAGGGCATTTTCAGATTATGGAAATCTTAGCCTCAGTCTTCAGAATGTGAAGAGCTTCCCCGTAATTGTCCAGCTAACAGATGAAAAAGGGGTGGTTAAAGCTGAAAAATATTCTACCGGGCAAACCGGGTTACGCTTTGAGTTTATTACTCCCGGGAAGTATTTGATAAGGCTTATTTATGACCGCAATGAAAACCGGCAATGGGATACGGGTAATTATCTACGGGGCCTCAAACCCGAAGAGATTATCTATTTTCCCGAAGTACTGGATGTGCGGCCTAACTGGGATATTAATCAAGCCTTTATACTAAATTAAAGCGATCCCGGTCCTGTAAAAACTTTAGTTTATCGCGGGTCTCTTTAAGATGGGAACTTTCAAGGGCAACAATCTCCATAAATTCCCCTTGTCCTTCCGTAGAGAAGATACCCTTGCCCAAACTATCATAAACGGCGGAATGCCCATTATATTTATAGTCATTACCGTCATTTCCGGTTCGGTTTACTCCAACACAGTAAGACATATTTTCAATAGCGCGGGCCTGAAGTAAAATGTCCCAGGCATGGATCCTTGTTTCGGGCCAGTTTGCCACGTATATTAAAAGATCATAATCGCTCGTATTCCTGGCCCAAACCGGGAATCTGAGATCATAACATATTAGAGGGCATATTTTCCAGCCTTTATATTCTACAATAAGCCTTTCCCGGCCTGCTGTATAGGTTAAATCCTCCTTAGCAAGCGTAAAGGTGTGCCTTTTATCATAAGTTTTATAAGTTCCATCTGGGAAAACAAAGAACAAACGGTTATAAAAATTCCCATTTTCTTTAATAATAAGACTTCCGGTTACCGCTGCGTTTGTAGTTTGAGCAGTATGCTGCATCCATTTAAGTGAGGGGCCGTCCATACCTTCTGCCAATGCTTCGGCATTCATTGAAAACCCGGTGCTAAACATCTCAGGCAATACAATGAGATCTACTTCATCCCGGATTTCTGCAATTTTTTCTGAAAAATTTGCTCGGTTTTTCTCGGGATCTTCCCACGTGAGATCTGCTTGTATGATGGCGGTTTGTAAAATTTCCTGCATAAATATTTTTATCAATAATTAGCAAACTGCTGCTAAATACTTGTTAAATGATTGTATTAAAAATGTAATATAAATAGATTTATTCAAAATTAAGACAAAATGAAATTAGATAAATTTTTTCAGAATGATTCCTTTGCCTCAAGTACATCAAGAGGTTTAATTTCAGGGGTAATTGGCGGCCTTGCCGGTACTGTTGTAAAGAGTTTGGTTGAAGAATTTCTTCCTGTAAGGAAAATAGAGCACAAATCGGCACAAATCAAGATCGTTGATGACCTCTCCACTAAAATAACCGGCAGCCCCATAAGTGTTGAAAACGAAGGCCTCGCTGAACAATTGGTAAATATTCCAATAGGCGCAAGTGTTGGAGCAGCATATGGTTATGGAAAAAAGGATAAAGACGATTATAATATTACTGACGGAATTATCCTGGGGGCTTCCACCTGGTTTTCAACGCACGAAACATCCCTTCCACTTATGGGACTGGAGCCTAAACCCACAGATGTTCCGTTAAAAATGCAATTTAATGAATTGCTTGCTCACGTATTATTTGGGATAACCACCGAGGTTGTACGTAGTGCGGTTAATGAAAAACTTAAAAAAGATCGCGGAGTTAGAATTTATTCAGAATCATAGCTGCTTTTTCGAGAGTTTCATCGGTTTTCGCGAAGCAAAAGCGTAGTTGCTTATTGTCTTTTTGATCAATATTGAACACAGAAACGGGGATGCTGGCTAGTTTAAAATCCTTTACCAGTCTTTGCGAAAAATCAACTGCACTTTCATCTGTGATCTCTGAAAAATTCAAAAGCTGGAAATAGGTTCCTGCAGCCGGACTTCCTTTAAACTTGCTGTTCTTAATAAGTTCCAGAAAGAAATCCCTTTTTTTCTCATAAAATCTCCCGAGTTCCAAATAATGGTCGGGAGATTTTAAATATGCGGCAAAAGCTTGTTGTACGGGATGGTTCACACAAAAAACGGCGAATTGATGAACTTTCCTAATTTCAGCCATCAGCGCTTTTGGCGCCACACAATAGCCGGTTTTCCAACCTGTATTATGAAATGTTTTTCCGAAGGAGGCACAAATAACAGCTCGTTCACCAAGAGAAGGATAAAGAGCCGCGCTTTGGTGCTCCTGCCCGTCAAAAATTAAATGTTCATATACCTCATCACTTAATAATATAATATTGGTGTCTTTTAAGAGGTGTTCCAGTTTGAGCATGTCTTCCCGTGTAAAGAGAGTACCGGTAGGATTATGAGGACTGTTAATAATCACCATTCTTGTTCTCCTGCTAATTTTATTTTCCACCTCCTCCCAGTTCACCTTAAAGTTATCCCCCTCTAATTGCACCAACACCGGATATCCCCCATTAAGCTTAATGGTGGGTTCGTAACTATCATATGCCGGCTTGAAGACAATAACTTCATCATCTTTTTGTACAAAAGCGGTGATTGCAGAATATATGGCCTGGGTGGCTCCTACTGTGACAGTGATCTCTGTTTCAGGATCATACTTCTTATGATAAAGATGATTTATTTTTTTTGAGATCTCCTCTCTTAGTTCAATAACTCCGGCCATTGGGGCATATTGATTATAACCTCTGGCCATGGCCTCACTCACCAAATGGGTTAATTGAGCATCGGTTTTAAAATTAGGAAATCCCTGTGAAAGGTCTGTTGCATTATATTTTCGGGCCAGGTGGCCCATAATGGTGAAAATGCTGTCCTTTTCATTGGGAAGTTTCGAGGAAGCCTGGGAATACTGAAACATTGTAAATATTTTTGAATAATATCCATAAAAAATCCCGGAACGCAATGTCCGGGATCCAATATCTAATAAAGTTTAATAATTTTAACCTACACTGGCTTTCATATATTCCCTGTTCATCCTGGCAATATTCTCGAGAGAGATCCCTTTAGGACATTCTATTTCGCAGGCACCTGTATTTGTACAGTTTCCAAATCCTTCTTTATCCATTTGCTCAACCATTGCCAAAACCCGTGTGCTCGCTTCAACACGTCCCTGAGGCAACAACGCCATTTGGCTCACCTTTGCAGATGTGAATAACATTGCACTGGCATTTTTACAAGCGGCCACGCAAGCCCCGCAACCAATACAGGAAGCAGAAAAGAAGGCTGCATCTGCATCTTCCTTAGGGATTGGGATGGCATTGGCATCCTGAGTAGTTCCAGATGTATTCACGGAAATATATCCCCCCGCCTGTTGAATTCTTTCAAAAGCGCTGCGGTCTACAACAAGATCCTTTAACACAGGAAATGCCTTAGCACGAAATGGTTCAATAACAATGGTATCCCCATCTTTAAATTTACGCATATGCAACTGGCAGGTAGTGATGCCACGATCCGGACCGTGTGGCTCACCATTTATCTGTAAGCTACATGTACCGCAAATCCCTTCACGACAGTCATGATCGAAAACTACAGGATCTTCACCCTTATTAACAAGGTCTTCATTAAGAACATCCAGCATTTCCAAAAAGGACATATCCGGATCTACTCCCCCTAATTGATAGGTTTGTATTTTACCTTTTGCAGCGGCATCTTTTTGACGCCATATTTTTAATGTAAGATTCATACTTTAAGTATTGAGTAGTGAGTATTGAGTAATGAGTAAGTCTAATTACTCAATACTCAACACTCTATTCTATTTATAACTCCTTGCTTTTACTTCAATATTTTCATAAATAAGGTCTTCCTTATGCAGGATCGCGTCGCCGGGTTCGCCGGTGAATTCCCAGGCTGCAACATACATAAAGTTCTCATCATCTCTCAAGGCTTCACCTTCCTCGGTTTGATACTCCTCCCTGAAGTGTCCTCCACAAGATTCATTTCTATGTAAGGCATCTTTGGCAAAAAGTTCTCCCAGTTCAAGGAAATCGGCCACACGGGCAGCCTTCTCAAGCTCAGGGTTCATTTCATTCAAACCACCGGGCACTTTTACGTCCTGCCAGAATTCTTCCCGTAATGCTTTTATTTCTGCCACAGCCTCCTGGAGATGAGGGGCATTACGAGACATTCCTACTTTATCCCACATGATCTTACCAAGTCGTTTATGAAAATGGTCTACAGATCGTGTTCCTTTGTTATTGATAAATCTTTCAAGTTTTTCCCTTACTGCCTTTTCTGCCTGATCAAATTCCGGGCTATCTGTTGGGATCTTACCGGTTCGTATATCACTGGCAAGGTAATTTCCAATGGTATATGGCAAAACAAAATAACCATCTGCCAGTCCCTGCATCAATGCTGAAGCTCCCAACCTGTTTGCACCATGGTCCGAAAAGTTGGCTTCTCCTGTGGCGAAACATCCCGGGATTGTTGTTTGAAGGTTATAATCTACCCAAATCCCACCCATTGTATAATGCACGGCAGGATAGATCATCATTGGGGTTTCATATGGATTTTGATCTACGATCTTCTCGTACATCTGGAAAAGGTTACCATATTTGGCTTCAACCACAGCTTTTCCTAATTCTATGATTTGCTGCTCTGTTGGATTTTCAAGATGTTGGGTATTTGCAGTTTCTTTTCCATATCTAAGGAAAGCCGCACTAAAATCAAGGTATACGGCCTCACCGGTTTTATTTACCCCAAAACCGGCATCGCATCGTTCTTTGGCCGCCCTTGATGCCACATCACGTGGCACCAGGTTACCAAACGCAGGATATCTTCTTTCAAGATAATAATCTCTATCTTCTTCTTTAAGTTCGGTGGGTTTTAACCTTCCTTCCCTAATGGCCTTGGCATCTTCCAGTTTTTTTGGAACCCAGATCCTTCCGTCATTCCGCAGGGATTCAGACATCAAAGTTAGTTTGGACTGATGGTCTCCTGAAACAGGAATACAGGTAGGGTGAATTTGGGTAAAACAAGGATTGGCAAAATATGCCCCTTTTTTATGAACCTTCCAGGCAGCAGTAACATTGCTTCCCATGGCATTTGTAGATAAAAAGAATACGTTCCCGTAACCCCCAGAAGCTATAACTACTGCGTGGGCACTATGTCTTTCAATTTCTCCGGTAACCAGGTTTCTGGCAATAATACCTCTGGCTTTTCCCCCAACAATTACAAGATCAAGCATTTCGTGACGGGTATAAGATGTAATCTTACCCCTGTTGATCTGGCGGTTCATTGCTGAGTAACAGCCAAGCAATAACTGTTGCCCGGTTTGTCCCTTGGCATAAAAGGTTCTGGACACCAATACTCCTCCAAAAGAGCGGTTGTCTAGTAAGCCTCCATATTCACGGGCAAAAGGAACTCCCTGCGCCACGCACTGGTCAATAATATTTGCTGAAACTTCAGCAAGCCTGTAAACATTGGCCTCACGGGAGCGGTAATCTCCTCCTTTTATAGTGTCATAGAAAAGACGGTAATTGGAATCTCCGTCTCCCTGGTAATTCTTTGCAGCATTGATTCCCCCCTGGGCGGCTATAGAGTGCGCCCTTCTTGGAGAATCCTGGTAACAAAAAGTCTTTACGTTATAACCCAGCTCTGCAAGAGTAGCCGCAGCGCTTCCACCAGCAAGGCCGGTCCCTACCATAATAACGTCAATATTTCGCTTATTTGCAGGATTTACAAGATTAATATCATTTTTGTGATTGGTCCACTTATCTGCCAATGGGCCTTTTGGTATTTTTGAATCTAAATTTCCCATAGCTTAAATTTTATCTAAAACAAAGTGAATATAAAATGGGATCACGGCGAAGGCCAGCGGAACAAGGATTGCAAACGCATATCCCAATTTTCTTATAAACCCATTGTATTTTGGATGATTAACTCCTAAAGATTGAAAACCACTTGCAAAACCATGTTTAAGGTGAAAGGCAATCGCTGCCATTGCAATTAGGTAAACAATGCTCATAATAAGCCCATAATCTGGGTCCTGAAATGTGGCAATGGTTAAAGTATAAAGATCTTTTACTTTTTCTCCACCCTCTGTGGTGTAATAAGTATGATCAAGGCTTCCAAATTTCATCTTTGCCCAGAAAGCATTCATGTGAAGAATAATAAAAGCCAGAATAACGGTACCCAGTAATCCCATATTACGGGAGGACCAGGTAGAGTTAGTTGAAGGCTTAAAATTCACATAACCCTGCGGGCGGGCTTTTCTATTATTTATTGTTAAAATAACCCCGTCTATTGCGTGAAATAAGATACTCAGGTAAGTAACATAAGAAAGTATCATTACAAGGGGGTTGGTTGTCATGAATAAAGCATATTCATTGAATTGATCCCTGGCGGCATCACTAACCGGCAGTAATAATTGTAAATTCCCTAAGAGATGACCTACTAAAAATGTGCAAAGGAAGAGGCCGGTGAAAGCCATCCAGTATTTTTTTGCTAAAGATGACTTTAATAGCGCAGATTTTGCCATAAAAAATTATGTGTTTGATAAAGTGGAACAAAAATACACCTCCTTAAAGTTTTTAACAAACTTTAGTGATATTTAAAATCCAATTTAGAACTAATTTAAAGTAATTTATGATTTGTTAAGCCAGCCCTGCCGCAACGGCAATTTTGGTTCTACCAATTGATGTCGGGAATTTTCCTTATCCGGGATTTTAGAGATTATTTTTAATCCCATAATTTCCCTAACATAAAGAAGGGATTGTTTAAATTAGTAGAAACAATTATTGGATCCTTTTCATGGAATTTATTGACTATTATAAAATTCTGGAGTTAGACAAATCGGCCTCTCAGGCCGATATTAAAAAGGCCTATAGAAAACTGGCCCGAAAATTTCATCCGGACCTTAATCCAAACAACAAAGAAGCACAGGCACGCTTTCAGCAGATAAATGAAGCGCATGAAGTTCTTATTGATCCTGAAAAAAGAAAAAAATATGATCAATACGGAAAGGACTGGCAACATGCAGAACAGTTTGAAAGTGCCCAGAGACAACAAAGCCGGGCTGGAGGATTTGGGGGCGGTTTTGGAGGTAGTTCACAACAATCCTATTCAGGAAATTTCGATGATGATTCATTTTCAGAATTTTTTGAGCAAATGTTTGGTGGTGGAGCCCGAACCCGTGGAGGGGGAAGAGGAGCCCCGCATTTTAAAGGCCAGGATTTTAATGCCGAACTTCAGCTTAATCTAAAAGATGTATATACAAGCCAGAAGCAAACCCTAACCATCAATGGCAAAAACATAAGGCTTACTATTCCAGCCGGGGTGGAGAATGGCCAAACTATAAAGATAAAAGGCCATGGCGGTCCGGGGATACAGGGCGGACCCAAAGGAGATCTTTATATAACCTTCAACATTCTAAATAACACAGGGTTTAAGCGGGAGAAGGAAAATTTATATAAAACGATAGAGATAGATTTCTATACCGCACTGCTGGGAGGAGAAATTACGGTTGACACTTTTACAGGCAAGGTTAAACTTACCGTTAAGCCCGAAACCCAGCCCGGCACCAAGATCAAGTTAAAAGGCAAAGGGTTCCCGAAATATAAGATAGAGAACCAGTATGGCGATCTTATAATCACATACCAGGTTAAGATGCCCACAGATCTTACGGAAAGGGAAAAGGAACTGTTTAAGGAACTTCAAAAATTACGCTCATGAATCTGGAAGAATTAATAGCGACCGAAGAACTTTGTGAAAGATATAAGGTGGAGCACACCTTTATAAGGTCATTATCTGAAAGCGGCCTTATTGAAATAATCACCATAGAACAAAGAGAATATGTGCATTGTGACAGGATGGCCGAATTTGAGAAAATGCGAAGGCTGCATTATGACCTGGAAATAAACCTGGAAGGGCTTGAAGCAGTTCATCATCTTTTAAATCAATTGAGGGAATTACAAAAAACCAACCGTAAGTTGCAAAACCGCCTCAATTTATATGAATAAACTAAATGTTAAGGAAATCAAAAAACTTTTAAACTTAGTTTAACAGGTTTTGGAATTTGCTTCTGTAATTTTGAAAAAACTAAAAATCTTGGGTTACCCTTACCAGAAACCCCGAAGTTAAATTTTTAAAATTAAATTAATTATTAAATGAAATACGATCCAATAGACAAGAAATTATATATAAAAAACCGCAAGAATTTTGCTGCTCAAATGAAACCAAAGAGCCTTGCGGTTTTTAATTCCAATGATATTTACCCCATTGGGGCCGATAGTACAATGCCATTTCAACAGGCACGGGATATTTTCTATTTAAGCGGGGTAGACCAGGAAGCCAGTATACTTGTGCTTTTTCCCGATGCTCCTCTTGAAAAACACCGGGAAATTTTATTCCTTACCGAAACCGATGAACATATAGCGGTTTGGGAAGGGGAGAAACTCACCAAGGAGAAAGCTTTTGAAACCAGCGGCATTAAAACCGTTTATTGGTTAAAAGAATTTGAAAAAGTATTCTTTGAACTAATGACCCAAAGCGAGACCATTTATTTCAATACCAACGAACATTACAGGGCCAAGATCGAAACCCAAACCCGGGAAGCAAGATTTATTGAATGGTGCCTTAAAAAATATCCCGCTCATCAGGTGGCCAAGAGCAATCCCATACTTCAAAAATTACGATCTGTTAAAGACAAGATAGAACTCGATCTATTGCAGCACGCTTGTGATATTACTGAAAAAGGTTTCAGGCGAATTCTAAATTTTGTAAAACCAGGCGTTTGGGAGTTTAACATCGAGGCAGAATTCATGCACGAGTTTCTCAATAACCGTTCAAAAGGTTTTGCCTACACCCCAATTATTGCCAGCGGAAACAATGCCAATGTGTTGCATTATATTGAAAACAACCAGCAATGTAAAGCAGGAGACCTCATTCTTATAGATGCCGGTGCAGAGTATGCCAATTATTCCAGCGATATGTCGCGAACAATTCCCGTTTCAGGGAAATTCAGCAAAAGACAAAAAGATGTGTATAATGCTGTAAACAGGGTAAAAGAAGAAGCTACCAAAATGCTTGTCCCCGGAACTATGTGGGCGCAGTATCATATTGAGGTAGGAAAATTAATGACTTCAGAATTGCTGGGACTTAAACTTTTGGATAAGGCCGATGTTAAGAATGAAGATCCTGACTGGCCGGCTTATAAAAAGTATTTCATGCACGGGACATCCCATCACATAGGGCTGGACACTCATGATTACGGGATCCTTACCCAACCAATGGAAGTCAATCAGGTTTTTACGGTAGAGCCCGGAATCTATATCCCTGCGGAAGGTTTTGGAATTCGCCTGGAAGATGATGTGGTCATTCAGAAAAAAGGAGAGCCCTTCAATTTAATGCGCAATATTCCTATTGAAGCCGACGAGATCGAAGATTTGATGAATTCCTAGCTTCTACTGAAGCAATAAAATTTAAAACCTCACTTTTAACCGAAGTGAGGTTTTTACATTTAATCTATAATATATTAGCCGAAGGAACTGTTCCGGATAGTCTTTCATAAAACACCGCAAATACAAAAGTGGCCAAGGCAGGTAAAACCCACGCCAACCCATATGTGGCCAGAGGTATGTGATCCAGAAGGTCCTTAAATAATTGAGGGGCGAGAACATATTGCAGGGCATCGGGAAGACTGAAAATTATAGTTACAATTACCACTGCTCTCATAATCAATGTTGATCTAAATGTTTCAGGCAGAACATTTAGGACTATTAATATAATAGTAAGGGGATAAATAAGCATTAGAACCGGTAGGGCGATCTCGATAATGGTATTTACTGTAAGTGCTCCCAAACCAATCCCGGCAAGACATCCCAGGAGAACTGTAATGGGATAAGTATAAGGCCGTTTAATCCTTTCAGCCATAAAATCGGCAGTTCCAGTAATGATCCCTACTGCGGTGGTAAAACAGGCCAGCGCCAATAAAACTGCGAGGGCTGTTTGCGCCAAAGAACCAAGATTTAGAAGGCTTATCCCGGAAAGCAGTTGTGTTCGGGTAACGCTAGGTAGAAACTCGGAACTAACTATAGCTCCGTTATAAATTAGGCCTCCGTAAACAATCAATAACCCCAGCGCAGTAACAATGGCGGCAGAAAAAATTATTTTTCTTATCTCCGGCGGGGAGGAAAAACCTTTCAGCTTAACAGAAATAATGATCACACCTCCAACAACCATTGCTGCTATGGCATCAAAGGTTTGATAGCCTTCAAAAAATCCATATAGTACTGGAAGTGTAGTAATGGAATTGCCTGTTGGTTTATTTTCAGAAAATATTCCTGTAATTATAATTGCTAAAAGCAGTAATAAAATGGCCGGGGTAAGATATTTTCCAATATTATTAATCACAGTGCTGCGTTTTATTACAAAAAGGAACACAAGGGAGAAATAGAGGATGCTCGTGGTTAGGGCACTTATGTCAAAAAATGGTTGTACGGCAATCTCATGAGTTACCGCTGCAGTTCTGGGCGCGGGAAGAGTGACAGAGATAAGATATATGAGTAAGCAATAAATAAGACTGAATAATGGCGAGACTTTATCGCTAAAATTGAAAATACTTCCCTGTAACCGGGCATGCGCAAATATTCCTAAAAGCGGAAGTCCTACGGCAGAGATTACAAATCCTATAGCCACCAGGTACCATTGGGTTCCTGCAAAAAATCCCAGGAAAGGCGGTAATATTAAATTTCCGGCCCCAAAGAACAAAGCAAATAAGGCAAACCCAACAATTAATGATTCCTTTGTAAATTTCATTTAAATTAAAACGATATGAAGCTGCACTTTCGAAACACAGATATTTATTATACCGCCAAAGGTACCGGAAATCCGCTTGTGTTATTACACGGATTTTTGGAAAGCAGTAAAATTTGGGAGCCGTTTATGGAGGGATTGGCAAAAAAGCGACAGGTAATTTGTATTGATCTTCCGGGGCATGGAAAAACAGGAATAATAGAAGAAGTACATTCCATGGAGTTGATGGCCCAGGTGGTAAAAGGAGTATTAGATCATCTCGGGATTGACAAGGCTACTTTCGTGGGACATTCTATGGGAGGATATGTAAGCCTGGCATTTTTGGAACTAGATCCGCAAAGTACTGCCGGCCTGGTTTTAATGAATTCAACACCGGAAGAGGATACCGCTGAAAAAAGGATAAATCGTGACCGTTCGGTTGCCGTGGTGGAAAGAAATAAAAAAGCCTATATAACTACGGCTATTTCAGGACTGGTAACTCCTGCGAATAATCTCAGGTTCAAGGCGGAATTGGCCAATCTCAGGAGCATTGCAAATACATTTCCTACAGAAGGAATTACAGCCGCTTTGAAGGGTATGAAAATTCGTACAAATAAAAGAGAGGTTTTAACGAATTTTAAAAATTTCAAAGCCATCATTTCCGGAAAAAATGACCCGATAATTCCGTACGATTCTATTGAAAAATTAGTAAAAGAATGTAATTGCCAATTTATTTCTATGCCGGATGGGCATTTATCCTATTTAGAAAATTATTCAGAAATCGATAAATTTGTGCATTTCATCGATTAATTATTACTTTTTATCGTTTATTTAACTTTTTTTTATAGTTTTATTTTTTAGAAATAAGGAAACCAACCCTTTATGAGTAAAATAGTCCCCACACTAGCACAGGTTTATTGCAACTTTTTTGGACATGAATTTAAAGTTTCAAAAACCGTAACCAACCACATTCACGAATATAAATGTGTACGTTGCAGAATGGAAATGACTGATACCGCCAATGGATTCTTAGCCAGACTTACCCCTAAATTTAAAGAAACTAATGAGTACCTGGCCCAAATTCATAAGAAAAGGAGACAGAGGAATTACGCAAGCGTCTCTTAATTTTCCTTGTCCATTGCATTCCAGCCTTTGGCGATAAGCGGGATTTTTGTATTTCCGCGGGTGATCAAATGCATCCCTTCCCCGGCTTCGGTCATATGGCCAATTATTGAAAGATGTGGATTGGCCTTGATCTTAGGGAAATCCTCCTGAGAGACGGTGAATAGCAATTCATAATCTTCGCCACCGCTCAATGCAATTGTAGTACTATCTACTTCAAATTCCTCACAGGCCGCAATTACCGTAGGGTCGAGAGGTATTTTATCTTCGTAAAGGTTTACTCCAACTCCCGAATTTTTGCAAAGGTGAATGACCTCTGAACTTAACCCGTCGCTTATATCAATCATAGAGGTGGGTTTCACCTCCAGTTTTTTCAATAAAGGCGGAATATCTTTCCGGGCTTCAGGTTTCAACTGTCGTTCAATGAGATAGGTATATGCATCAAGATCCGGCTGGGAATTAGGGTTAACTTTAAACACTGCTTTTTCCCGCTCCAGGATTTGCAATCCCATATAAGCAGCCCCCAAATCGCCAGAAACCACCAGGAGGTCATTGGGTTTTGCACCACTGCGATAAACCACATCCTCTTTGGATGCCATTCCTAAAGCGGTAATACTTATTAAAAGACCTTTGGTAGAAGAGGTTGTATCGCCTCCTACCACATCAACATTATATATTTTGGAAGCAGTTTCAATTCCAGCATACAATTCTTCAAGAGCCTCTACCGGAAACCTGTTAGATACTGCAATACTTACCGTTATTTGTGTAGCTACCCCATTCATTGCGTAAACATCAGAAAGGTTCACCATTACCGCCTTATACCCCAAATGTTTTAATGGGGTATATGCCAGGTCAAAATGTACGCCCTCTACAAGAAGATCTGTGGTAACCAGGATTTGTTTATCCTGAAAATCCATCACCGCGGCATCATCTCCAATTCCCTTCACCGTCGAGCTCAATTTTATATCCAGATTTTTGGTAAGCAAATCGATCAAACCAAATTCCCCTAATTCTGAAAGGTTTGTCCTGCTGTTTAGACTATCTTCTATCATGGTGCGTATATTATTTTGCAAAAATAACAGATTATTATTTGACCTATGGAGTTTTAAGGAGTTTTATAAAATCCTCTGCACTTTCCTGCAAGTAAAATATAACCTGAAAATGGATTGACAGGAGTTATCGCCGTATTCTTAAAACATATGTTTTGGCTATGGTAAACCGTTTGTTTTGTAGTATATTTGTGCCCAATTTAGAATTAATCTTGTTAAGGATGATAAAGGTAAGTGAAACCGCAAAAAAAAGGATTGCATTATTAATGAGCGATGAAGGCTATAATGCAACTACCGACTTTGTACGCGTTGGTGTAAAGAGCGGAGGGTGTTCGGGTTTATCTTATGAATTGAAATTTGATAAATCCCAAACTGAAACCGACAGGTTGTTTGAAGATAATGACATAAGGATCGTAGTAGATAAGAAAAGTGTATTATACCTGGCTGGAACCATTCTCGAATACTCCGGCGGGTTAAATGGTAAGGGTTTTGTGTTCAATAATCCCAATGCCCAGCGTACGTGTGGTTGCGGGGAGAGTTTTTCGCTTTAAAAAAATAAAGAGTGAAAAAGGAAAAGAGCTAAAAAGATAAAATTTTCAAATGCACCAGAAAAAATCTTTCGAAGATTTGAAAGTCTATAATGATGCAATCGACCTAATTGTTCAGATTTACGCTCTGTTACAAGAACCACAGTTTAAAAAAGAATTCGGATTATCTGACCAATTAAGAAGAGCAGCTCTTTCCATTTCAAATAATATAGCTGAAGGATTTGAACGGGAAACAGACAAAGAACTTATCAGATATCTATACTTTTCTAAAGGATCTGCAGGGGAAGTAAGGAATATATTAAATGTTATAAAGGCGATTGATTTTATAAATGAAGATGAATATCAAGGATTAAGAGATAAAGTGATGGATATTTCTAAGCAACTTTCAAATTTTATAAAGTATGTTGTGAAGAGAGATTTGGAAAAAGGTAAATAAACTTTTTCCCTCATTGCCTCTTTAACTGTTTAACTTAATGCAAAAATGGCATATACAGAAGACGATTTAAAAAAAGAGCTCGAAACCAAGGAATATGAATACGGGTTTTATACCGATATTGAATCGGATACCTTCCCTATTGGATTAAACGAGGATGTAGTTAGGGCAATTTCACTTAAGAAAGAAGAACCGGAGTGGATGACGGAGTGGCGAATTGAAGCCTATAGAGCATGGGTTGATATGATTGAACCGGACTGGGCAAATGTAAATTATGTAAAACCAGATTTTCAGGCAATTTCATATTACTCGGCTCCCAATAAAAAACCCAAATACGACAGTTTGGATGAAGTTGACCCCGAATTGAGGGCCACCTTTGAAAAACTGGGTATCTCTATGGATGAGCAAAAAATGCTTGCGGGAGTTGCTGTAGATGTTGTTATGGATTCTGTATCTGTAGCTACAACCTTTAAAAAAACACTGGGAGAAAAGGGAATAATTTTCTGCTCTATTTCTGAAGCAATAAGGGAATATCCTGAATTGGTGAAAAAATATATAGGATCTGTAGTTCCCCAAAAGGACAATTTCTATGCGGCCCTAAATTCGGCCGTATTCAGTGATGGGTCATTTTGTTATATCCCAAAAGGAGTTCGCTGCCCAATGGAGCTTTCCACCTATTTCAGAATAAACCAGGCAGGAACAGGACAATTTGAAAGAACCCTGGTAATAGCAGATGAAGGTAGCTATGTGAGCTATCTTGAGGGTTGTACCGCACCTTCGCGTGATGAGAACCAGCTGCACGCAGCGGTAGTGGAATTGATCGCGCTTGATGACGCAGAGATCAAATATTCTACGGTTCAAAACTGGTTTCCCGGGAATAAAGAAGGAAAAGGCGGAGTTTATAATTTTGTTACCAAACGCGGAATTTGCGAAAAGAATGCAAAGATCTCCTGGACACAGGTGGAAACAGGATCGGCCATTACGTGGAAGTACCCTTCCTGCATTTTAAAAGGTGACAATTCTATAGGGGAATTTTATTCTATTGCGGTGACCAATAATTTCCAGCAGGCAGATACAGGTACAAAAATGATCCATTTAGGGAAAAACACCAAAAGCACTATCATTTCCAAAGGTATCTCTGCAGGGCAATCTCAAAATTCCTACCGTGGTCTTGTGCAGGTGAACAGCAGGGCTACAAATGCCAGGAATTTCTCCCAATGTGATTCCCTGCTAATGGGCAATAAATGTGGTGCGCACACCTTCCCTTACATTGAGGTAAAGAATAAAACCGCCATTGTAGAACACGAGGCCACCACCAGTAAAATTGGGGAAGACCAGATATTCTACTGTAACCAACGCGGAATCCCTACTGAGAAAGCCATAGCTTTAATAGTAAATGGTTTTAGTAAAGAAGTCCTTAACAAGCTTCCTATGGAATTCGCGGTTGAAGCGCAAAAGCTTCTCGAAATTTCCCTGGAAGGATCTGTAGGATAATGAAATTTGAAGATTAGGTGATGAAAAGATTTATTTTCATATTCATAGTTGCTTTTTTGATCTCGGGTTGTGAGAATGACGGGGGCAATACACCAGAACCCCAGAAAATCCTCACCTCACAGGATAGCATTCTTTCTTATAAAGGAAGTTTTATCATGGCCGGAAATGCCGCGGTGCTTAAAGGTGATAAGTTCATTTTCAAGGTGAAAATGGATTCGGTAGCCTTGATACTTAAAGACAGTATGGGTAATTATGAAACTAAAAACCAATCTGTGATCCCGGTCGAGATCAAAGGAAAAGTGATAGATAATCCTGAACCAATGGGATATTCACACTTAATAGAGATAAAAGAGATTATCAAAATCCTTGCTGAAAGAAGGGAAAATAATTTAAATGAACAGAATTAAATAATATCCGGGAGAACCGGATACATATTCAATATATATGCTTAAAATAAAGAATTTACACGCAGCTATAGAAGGAAAAGAGATCCTCAAAGGGATAAATCTTGAGATCAACCCCGGTGAGGTTCATGCTATCATGGGACCAAACGGGTCCGGAAAAAGTACTTTATCCTCGGTAATTGCCGGGAAAGAGGAATTTGAAATGACCGCAGGGGAGATAATTTTTCAGAATGAAGATCTTACGGATCTGGATCCTGAGGAACGCGCTCACAAGGGAATTTTCCTTTCATTCCAATATCCGGTGGAGATACCTGGGGTATCGGTAACCAATTTCATGAAAGCTTCTATCAACGCTCACAGGAAATCACAGGGTCTGGATGATATGCCTGCCAATGAAATGCTGAAATTGATTCGGGAGAAATCTGAATTACTGGAAATTGACCGTAAATTTTTATCGCGATCACTTAACCAGGGCTTTTCCGGGGGTGAGAAAAAAAGGAACGAAATCTTCCAGATGGCTATGCTAAATCCTAAACTCGCAATTCTTGATGAGACAGATTCAGGTCTTGATATTGATGCCTTAAAGGTTGTTGCGAACGGGGTTAATAAATTAAGAAGCAGTGAGAATGCCGTATTGCTTATTACCCACTACCAACGCCTATTGGATTATATAGTACCTGATGTTGTGCATGTTATGGTTGATGGAAAGATCGTGAAGTCCGGTCCTAAGGAATTGGCTTATGAGCTGGAAGAAAAAGGTTATGATTGGTTAAAGCCGGAGCAGGTATAATCAATTGGATAAGGGCTTAGGTGAAAACCAGGATCCGTACCAAATGTAATACCCTCCCGGGTGAACAAAATATGATTGCAAAATGGAATTAAAAGAAAAACTTATATCCTCATTTCTGGCTTTTGAAGAAGCCTGTGATGTGGATTCAGAAATACATGATCTTAGGTGTGAAGCCATTAAGGAGTTTGAAAATTTAGGCTTTCCTTCAAAAAAGGAAGAAGCCTGGAAATACACCTCCCTGAATTCGGTTTTAAACCATGATTACAGCGTTTTCCCAAAAAAGGAAAATGCAATAGAATATAAGGATATTAAAAAATATCTAATCCACGATATAGATACTTATAACCTTATTTTCATTGACGGGATTTTTTCCTCTCACCTTTCGCAAACTACGCATGAGAAAATAGATGTGTGCCTTATGTCGGCAGCAATGGTAAAACCAAAATACCGTGCAGTTGTAGATAAATATTTCAATACGATTGTTTCTAAAGAAAATGGGTTTACACCGCTTAATACAGCTTTTGCAAAAGAAGGTGCTTTTATAAATATTCCCAGGAACATTGTGGTAGACAAACCTGTACAAATTGTAAATTTTGCAACAGGTAATGAAGCTGCTTTAATGATACAGCCCCGCAATTTAATTGTGGTAGGGGAAAACGCCCAGATCCAGATCATCGAGCGGCATCAAAGCCTTACAGATAATCCTGTGCTCACCAACTCTGTGACCGAAGTTTTTGCAGAGAAAAGAGCCATCGTAGATTATTATAAGATCCAGAATGACAGGTCTTCAGCCTCTCTTATAGATAATACCTTTATCGAGCAGAAAGATGACAGCAACTGCTCTATGCATACCTTTTCATTTGGAGGGAAATTGACCCGTAACAATCTTAATTTCTACCAAAGGGGAGAGCATATAGATTCTACTCTCAAAGGAATAACTATTATAGAAGATAAGCAGTTGGTAGATCACAATACCCTGGTACATCATATTTCACCTAACTGCGAAAGCCACCAGGATTATAAAGGAATTTTTGCCGATAAATCAACCGGGGTTTTCAACGGTAAAGTCCTTGTAGAGAAAGAAGCCCAAAAGATAAATGCCTTCCAGGCAAACAACAATATATTGCTGGACGATCAGGCCACCATCAATTCAAAACCTCAACTTGAGATCTTTGCAGATGATGTGAAATGTAGCCACGGTTGCACAATTGGCCAGTTGGATGCAGATTCCCTGTTTTACCTGAGATCCCGTGGTATCCCCTTAAAAGAAGCCAAAGCTCTTTTAATGTATGCATTTGCCAGCAACGTGCTGGATAGCGTAAAAATACCGGAAATTAAAAAAAGAATTACCCACCAGATAGCCCTTAAACTGGAAGTGAATTTAGGATTTGACCTTTAATTACTGTTGTTTGAAAGCAGCGGGGTTTTAAGCAGAAAGATTATGAAAGTTGCCGCTCAAAATATCCCATTTGATGTTGAGAAGATAAGAAGAGATTTTCCCATTCTTAACCGGAAGGTGAATGGTTATCCTCTTGTATATTTTGATAATGCTGCAACTTCCCAGACCCCAAAGCAGGTAATGGATGCTATTGTAGAATACTATTCAAACTACAATTCCAATATTCACCGCGGGGTACACAGCCTCTCGCAGGAGGCAACAGATAAATATGAGGAAGCCCGGCGTAAGGTGCAACATCATCTTAACGCGGCTCATCCTTATGAGATTATATTCACTTCCGGTACTACCCATGGAATAAATATGGTAGCCAACGGATTTGGATCGCTGTTAAAAAAAGGGGATGAGATCCTGGTTTCAGCTTTAGAACATCACTCCAATATTGTTCCCTGGCAAATGCTTTGTGAAAAAACAGGGGCTATTTTAAAAGTGATCCCCATGGATCAAAACGGGGAACTTATTATCGCTGAATTTGATAAGTTGCTTTCAGAAAAAACAAAAGTGGTTTTTGTGAATCATGTTTCCAATGCTTTGGGAACCGTGAATCCAATAAGGGAGATCATTGAGAAGGCACATACGGTGAGCGCGGCAGTTCTAATTGACGGAGCTCAGGCAGCACCTCACATTAAGGCAAATGTACAGGAACTTGATGTAGATTTTTATGTGGTTTCGGCCCATAAAATGTGTGGGCCAACGGGAGTGGGGTTGTGTACGGTAAAGAAGAATGGCTTAAAAAGCTTCCGCCGTATCAGGGTGGAGGTGAAATGATCGCTACGGTGACTTTTGAAAAAACCACTTATGCCGATCTTCCGCATAAATTTGAAGCCGGTACTCCTAATATTTGCGGAGGTATTGCTTTTGGGGCTGCACTTGATTATATGAATTCGATTGGTTTTGATACAATTGCAGCTTATGAGCAGGAATTACTGGAATATGCCACTCAAAAACTACTGGAAATAGAAGGGGTGAAGATCTACGGAATCGCGAAGGAAAAAACCGCTGTAATTTCTTTCAATATTGAAGGTATACACCCCTATGATATAGGTTCGATAATTGATAAATTAGGTATTGCGGTGCGCACCGGCCATCATTGCGCACAACCTATTATGGATTATTTCGGGATCCCGGGTACTGTAAGAGCTTCGTTTGCATTTTATAATACAAGGGAAGAAATTGATATCTTTATTAAAGCAATAAAGCGTGCAAAAGCCATGCTGGAATAAAATTTCACCTATGAAAAAATTTATGTTTGCTTTACTTATTCTCTTTTATTCCTGCGGAAGTAATCAGGAAAATAAATCGGGAGGAGAAGATAACGATCTGGTATCAGCGGAAAACATTGAGCTTTCCGGCAATTATATGATCCGGAATATAAGGGCTGAAAATGTAGCTTCAGAAAAAATAGAATTGAAATTTGACAGCACCAGGCAGGAATTTTCAGGAAATGCAGGCTGCAATAGATTCAGTTCAGGATATGAAAGGTCCGGAATAAAGGTAACTTTTAAACCTGTGGTAAGCACCAAAATGTATTGTGAGGGTAAAATGGAAATGGAAAGTGCTATAACAGAAATCCTGCCCGAAATTACCCAAATGGTCCTGCAGAATGGGGAACTGGTTTTTATTAATGAAAACCTGGATCCACTGTTAACAATAGAAAAAATAAAATGAGCAATATAAAAGAAATACAGGATGAGATCGTAGAGGAGTTTTCCATGTTTGATGACTGGATACAACGCTATGAACATATGATAGAATTGGGCAAGTCCCTTCCCCTAATAGAGGAAAAATATAAAGTTGATGAAAATCTCATCAAAGGTTGCCAAAGCAAGGTGTGGGTGCATGCCGACCTTGAAGGCGATAAACTGCTTTTTACTGCAGATAGTGACGCGATAATAACAAAAGGCATTGTGGCCTTGTTGGTAAGAGTATTTTCAAACCAACACCCCAAAGATATTTTAGCGGCAGATACGGCATTTATTGATGAAATTGGGTTAAAAGAACATCTATCCCCTACCCGCGCCAATGGGTTGGTAAGCATGATCAAACAACTTAAAATGTATGCTGTCGCATACCAAACACAATTAAATTAACATGGAACAGGAAATTAATACAGAGGAACTAGGCGATAAAATTGTTAGGGTTTTAAAAACGATCTATGATCCCGAGATCCCGGTAGACATTTATGAACTGGGACTTATTTATGATGTGATGGTAAATACAGATAGTGATGTAAAGATCCTTATGACTTTAACCACCCCAAATTGCCCGGTAGCCGAAAGTCTTCCAAGAGAAGTTGAGGAAAGAGTTAAATCCCTTGACCTGGTAAAGGATTGTGAAGTGGAGATAACATTTGATCCACCCTGGACACAAGACCTTATGAGTGAAGAGGCAAAACTGGAACTGGGAATGTTATAACATTCCTTTTTTTTGCATTAAAAAGATTAAAAAAGAAGATATGTCGGCGGAAATTATAAACAGGGTTGCCAATAGCAGCCTTATCACTTTTAACCTGGAAGATCTTTATTTGCCGGGGGATAGGCTATTAATTGATATCTCAGACTGGTTAATGGAAGGATTGGTGCTTCGGGAAAGTTTATTCCGGGAAAAAGCGGCAGCACAGGACTGGAGTATTTATAAAGACGCATATGTGGCTTTAACCTGCTCTACACAAGCTATTATTCCTGCCTGGGCCTATATGTTGTTATCATCCTACCTGCAACCCTTCGCCAAAAAAGTGGTTGCAGGAGATCTAAAAACTTTGGAAACCACACTCTATGCAGAGATTTTAAAAGATCTGGATGTCTCTTATTTAAAAGATAAACCGGTAATTATTAAAGGTTGTTCCAATAAACCGGTGCCGGAAAATGCTTATTTATTGTTGATCTCCAAATTACAACCAATAGTAAAAAGTATTATGTACGGGGAGGCATGCTCCTCGGTTCCTCTTTATAAAAAACCAAAAAGTTAATCAATGAAGAAAATTTTACTTTCCATAATTCTACTAGTGCTAAGCCTTAGCTTAAGCGCACAGGAAGAAACAAAAGATACCCCTCCAAATGGTTGGAAAAATGAAGGTTCTGTTCAGCTTTTATTCAATCAGTCGGCTTTTAATAAAGAATGGACCGGGGGAGGAACTTCCAGTATCGCCGGAAATTTAACAGTGAACTATGAAGAAAACTACCGGATGAACAGGTTTTCGTGGACAAACAGTTTTTTTGGTAACTACGGACTTACAAAAATCAAGGGAGATGAATATGCCAGAAAAACCAGTGACAGGCTTGAGATAAATTCTATTGCAGGATACCAGATGAAAAATTCCAACTGGTATTATTCTTACTTTGCAAACTTCAGGACCCAATTTGACAAGGGCTATGAATTCAACACCAACCCGGACACAGGCGAAATTACCAGGGTAGAAACAACAACTTTTCTTTCTCCCGGGTATTTACAAACGGGGCCCGGTTTGATGTGGAAAAAGAATGAGGATTTTGTAATTAATATAGCCCCGGCCACTGCTCGCTTTATTTTTGTAGACAGCAAATTCACTTCGGTGCCCGGCTATGTAGATGGACAGTACTTTGGGGTAGATGCCGGAAAATCTAATCGTTTCGAGTTTGGAGCTTCTCTAAGCGGTTATTTAAAAACAAAGATCATGGAGAATGTCACTATGGAAAATAACATTAATTTCTATTCAAATTATCTGGAGAATCCGGGAAATATAGATATAGATTATTTAATGAATATGGAGCTTGGAATAAATAAATATCTATCTGCAAACCTTATTTTTCAGGCAATTTATGATGACAATGCCGTGGGGGCCTTCCAGATAAGAGAGGTTTTTGGCCTGGGTGTCAACTATACCTTCTAAACTTTTCAGGTTTAAATTTAAATTCCGGAACCCAGGTTCCGGAATTTTTGTTTTAAATAATTTCTAGTTAAAATTTTGTTGTATAACTTCGGGTTTAACCTTAGATAGATAGTATTATGTAACTTTGTTTCTATGATAGAAAAAAGCGATTTAAATTATGAAAAAGTTGTCCTCATAGGTATAGTTACCCGTGATCAGGACGCCGATAAACTGGATGAGTACTTAGACGAACTTGAATTTCTAACATATACGGCCGGTGGGGAAGTCTTAAAAAGATTTACCCAAAAAATGGATAAACCAGATCCCAAAACCTTAATGGGCTCCGGTAAGATCCAGGAGGTAAAAAATTATATTGATGCTCACGAAGTGGGCACAGCAATTTTCGATGATGAACTTTCTCCTGCGCAGCAAAAGAATATAGAAAAGGTCCTTCAATGTAAGATCCTGGACAGGACCAACCTTATCCTGGATATATTTGCCCAAAGAGCCCAAACCAGCTATGCACGCACCCAGGTGGAACTGGCTCAATATCAATACTTACTTCCACGCCTTGCAGGTATGTGGACCCACCTTGAAAGACAACGTGGGGGGATTGGAATGAGAGGTCCCGGGGAAACTGAGATTGAAACAGACAGAAGGATAGTTAGAGATAAAATAGCCCTGCTTAAAAAGAAAATAGAGACCATAGACAAGCAAATGGAAGTACAACGCGGTAACCGCGGCCAATTGGTTCGGGTAGCGCTGGTTGGATACACCAATGTTGGGAAATCTACCCTAATGAATGTGGTAAGCAAAAGCGAGGTTTTTGCCGAAAATAAACTATTTGCCACTTTAGATACTACCGTAAGAAAAGTGGTGATAAGAAACCTGCCTTTCCTGCTTACGGATACTGTAGGATTTATTAGAAAATTGCCTACGCAATTGGTAGAATCTTTTAAATCTACCCTGGATGAAGTACGTGAAGCAGATCTTCTGCTGCATATTGTAGATATATCGCATCCAAACTTTGAAGATCATATAGAATCTGTAAACCAGACGCTGGCAGATATTAAAAGTGCGAGTAAACCTACCATTATGGTATTCAATAAAATTGATGCCTACAAGGAGGAAAAAATCCAGGAAGATGACCTTATGACCGAAAAGACCTCAAGACATAATACCCTCGAGGAATGGAGGCAAACCTGGATGAACAAAATGGGTAACAACGTCCTGTTCATTTCAGCACTTAATAAAGAAAACCTGGAGGATTTCAGGAAAAAGCTATATGAAGCCGTAAGAGATATTCACGTTACACGTTTTCCCTACAACAGCTTTCTTTATCCCGAATATGATGAAATGGGAGAGGAAGAATAAACTTTCAAAATTTTATTTTTCTTATTAAATTAGACAATATCAATCGTATACCCTCCGGAAGATTATTTAAAAATAAAAAATTCAATCTATGAAAAAGTTAGTAATCTTACCCATTTTCCTTTTTTGCGGAATTTTATTCTCCCAGGACCTAAACGGCTCCTGGAAGCTAACACATAAGAACGGAGAACCGGTAACAGATAAGGAAGTGGTGCGAATTAACCAGGATGGTTATTTTGCTTATGGATCTAAAGAAATGGGCACTAACAAATTTTTAAGTGCAGGTGGGGGTGAGTTTACGGTAACAGGAAATAAATATGCCGAAACCAGGGATTTTGATACCCAGGATACTTCCAGAATTGGTAAGTCCCGGGAAGCAGAGCTAAGCTGGGAAGGAGATAACACCATTGTAATTTCTGACGGCAGCGTTTCAAAAAAGTGGGAAAAAATACCTGCAGCGGCAGATGCTTTAACCCGAAATTGGGTGATTACAGGTAGAGAACGCAATGGAGAGATGAGAACAATGACACCGGGTGACAGGCGAACAGTTAAAATTTTGAGTGGAGGCCGTTTCCAGTGGATCGCATTTAACTCGGCCACCGGAGAATTTAGCGGGACCGGAGGCGGAACGTACACTGCCAAAGAGGGAAAATATATAGAAAATATTGAATTTTTCTCACGGGATGACAGCCGTGTGGGTGCGAGCCTGGAATTTGATTTTGAAGTGAAAGATGGAAAATGGCACCATAAAGGCACCAGCTCAAAAGGTGACCCCATTTATGAAATATGGTCTCCATATGCTGAAGCCTATAAAAAGCCCTAAAAATAATTTAATTTATAAAAACAAAAAGATCAGCCGGTGAGCTGATCTTTTTATTTAAGGCCAAAAGATATCTACTTAAATATTTTTAAAGACCTAATTGCGTTGCATTCTCGCTTCCAAAGGCATATAATATTCTCCTTTGGGAGCCGATTTCAGGCTGAAAAGCATAGTGTCCTCATTTGGAAGATATTGCAGCTGCACATTTCCCACAGCATAACTGTACCCGCTTCTTATACTTCCCTGGAAAATATTTTCAGCTTTACGTATAAGAACAATGGTAAAATCATCTCTTGTATCATTACAATCAATGCGGTCCCCTTGTAAATAAACGCTGCAATGATTTCCCCTGTAGTTATCTTCAGAAGCCTGGATAAGTTCAACCGTAAACATGTTGTTACCCTCAGTCGAGTTCCAGCTCCAGGATCCTGAGATATCCTGAGCATTTGTAGAATGAATAAATAAGAATACCATTACCGGTATCAAAAGTAATTTTTTTACCATACACTTAAAATTAAATAATTGAAACAGAGGGGATTATAAAGCTATTTATAATATAGGCAAAAGTAATAAAAAGTTATCTTAAATTCCTGTTACTCTTACGTTATCAATATCATAAGTTGTAGATTTTTCATAAGCAGCTCCCAAATATTGAAATGCTACATGCACTACCCCATCAATACAGGATATATCTATATGCGACCTGGTGAATCCTACCCCGTTTTGGTTGGAAGGCCCCACAGGGATATTTGCGTCGAGTAATGTCCAGCTGGTAGTAAGGGGATTTCCTGTATAAGAATTTGTTATGAACACTCTTAAAATAGTGGCATTATCAAAAGAGGCCCTAATGTCAAAGGATAAAACTTCACTTGATGATTTATTCAGGTCTATTGGCGGGGTAATTAACCAGGCTTCCAATGGTATTTCCTGAGTATTATAGGCTGTAATCCTCACATGCCTGTTACCTCCAAGGGTGCCGGGTTCAAAGCGCTTGCTTCCTCCACTCACATTAAGATTGGTGAAGCCACGTGTTTCAAGCATTCTTACGGTGGTAATGGTTTCAAAACTTTCAGAGAAAATGGTCTCCACTCCGGGGGTAATATTATTCCCGCATTTTAAATATTGGGGATCACACCTCTCTCCATTTTCAAAATTCAGGGCTTCGGGGGTATTGATAACCAGGATGTAATAATCATCATAAAAGTTCCTGGTGAGCACCCCCTCAATACTTCCGGAAGACTGCGGAAGTAACAGAGACCTGAAACTCGAAAAAGTACTGGTGCTTAGATTTGTTGTAGCGCCACTCCGGCAGCTTTCCAATTGCCGCTCCCCATCAAACCTGTCAAAACTTTCAGCAGAAAATGTATACCGGTGATCATCCCGTACCAAATTGCGGTTGAATTGAACCTCCTCTAAGCGGACAAATAAATTTTTATATTTTTCCTGAAATTCCTCTATTTCAATTTTTAAAGGAACAATAGTGGCAGTTTCATTGCTTCTTATAATATGTTCATCTACAAGAGCCTGGGGAAGTGCGACAATATTCCCACGGTTTTGCATTCCCAGTTGGAGCACCCCGTTATTAAATCCTAGGCTTAAACCATCCAGTTTTATAAACACTTTACGGCCAAAATTAAAAGTGTCTGAAAGAGTTGGGTCATCTATTAAAACCTGAATACCTGCCGTTGGGTTTGATGATTTGTCCTGCAGGACCAATTTTTTGTAAAAATTACCGCCTTCATCACTGGATATTACAAAACCTTCAAAATATGCATTTGTATTTCTAAAGGTGTAAATTTCATTGTTCTGGAAATTAAAATGTCCTTTAACTGCCGCAATAGTAGTTAAATTTCCTTCCACAATAATTTCTTTATTACCTGCCTCGGGCAAGGCAAAATCATCCGTCTTTACACAGGAAAACAAAATGATTATAAGGATCCAACTAAAAAAATATCTGCCTTTTTTCATAATTTGATAATTTAAGCTCTAACTTTCATTGGCAAGGGGATTAAAATCTATAATATACATTCGCATAATAAGACGCACCCGTACCATACCAATACTTACTTCCAAATAAAGGCTGGTCTCTTTCCCTATCTTCTTTAAGTGCAGGGTAATTGGCATTTCGGGACTGCTCAAAGCCGCCTGTCTTATATATTACATCCAGAATGTTGTTGAGGCTAACAAAAAACCCGAGGTAATTATTTTTAATTCTCCAGGACTTGCCACCAATTGCATTCATTAATACATAGGAATCAAATTGTTCCTGTTTGAGCAATTCTTTCGCTGTACCTTCATCATAATTTATAATAGGAAGCCCGTCAACATCTGTTAGAAAATTTGAGGTACGGGTAATGGGACTCACATTTATAAATGCATGAGAAAAGAAATTAACGGTTGTTCCAAACCACCAGAAATTTGGGTCACGGTACTCGAATCCAAGCTGGGCTGCCCTTTGAGGTCCGCCTCCTACTCGGTAATTCTTGAGATTGGAAACCCAGTAATTTATTGGCTCCGTAAAGCTGTCTGAGGTAAGGGATAACCTGGGATTATTGTTGTAGGTATACTGGCCTATGGCAACTGCTCCCTTAACTTTTATGGTAGAGGTGATTTGATACTCCACCCCAGATTCTATCCCAAAATGCCTTTTATCAATATTTGTCATTACTTCCTGTACAAAGGCTGTGGCACCTGTCCTACCCATTTCACTCAAACCATCGGCATAATAAAAAGAAATTGCAGTGCCATCCTGTACTTCGGTAAAATAGCCAGTTAACCTCAGCCTGAATAGTGGCGTTCTGAAAATGTAATTCAGGTCTCCAGAAAATAACTGCTCGTTAGACAAATCGCGCACAATTTCATTGTTCATTCGGGAATTGGAGAAGGAATTACGTAAAGTGGGTGGCCTGGTATAATAACTTAGATTATAGTCCAGCAAGTGTCTCCCCGTGAATCTATAGGTTCCCCCTGTCTTAAGCCCAATATTGGTAAAATTGAGCAAGTCACTTTTCCCAAGAGAATTATTGGGATAACTTCCATTTTGAAATAAGCCGTTGCGTTGATATGTGGTCTGGGATATCTGGCCGGCGAAGTAGAGATCAGATCTTCTGGTTTTAAACTGAAGTTGGGAATAGGCTTCAAGCACCGTGGCCAATAGTTCAAAATTATATTTAAACCGGTCTCCCTGGTTGGCAATCCTATTTCGGTTTCTAAAGTCGTTTTGACCTCTGTCTCCAATAAGGGAGTTCTCATTGGCCTGGGCAAAAAAATCAACATCCAAATAACCGGAACCCCCAAGCAGATCTTTTACACTGGCAAAATTCTCACTTATAAGCTTTGTGTATGTAAGCTTTGAGATCAATTTTAATCTTTCATTGAAAGTGGTATTAAGAATAGAATTAACAGTAATCTGTTGGTCGTCATTCCTGTCTTCAGCCAGGATATAAATTGAATTGCCCCCGTTTTGAAGAGAGGTAAGATTGGCATTATAAAGTTCATTCCAGTTAAGCTGGCCATTATTAATAAGTTCCTGTTGCGCAATATATGCACCCATATAATTAGGGTTGTTAGCTGCACGAAGAAAATAACTTGGCAATTTTTGATAATATGCGGGATCGGGATTCGAACCTCCCCCCACAAAACTTTCCTGCCCGTTTGGTTGGGACACCAGGCGGGTTCCTCCAAAATCTATACGGCTATTGGCAATTTTTCCAAATTGATAAGCCAGGTTAGAATTGATCTGGGTGTTGCGCGATAGTTTCCAGAAATGATTAAGCATTACAACCGGTTCCTCAATCTCCCTGTAACGCGAATTGCGGATCTCCCCATTTTGATATCCCCAGAATGAATTATACTGTTGCCCCTTGAGATCATATACTTCCTGGGTGTTGGCAGAGGATTTACCCCGAAAATTGGGAGTATAAAAGCCACTGAAATTAAGGCTGTGGAAATCATTTATTTTCTTTTCGGCGGAAATAAATAAGCTGTTGGCATCGTATGCAGTACCATCAATAAAACCTTCGGTTGCAAACCGTCTTGATGCCGAAACTGAATAAGTCCATCCTCTTTCCAGTTCGCCTGAATTATAGGTCGCCATTATTCTACCGGTGTAACTTCTGTTTGCCATGGCATAAGAGACCCTTCCGCCTTTTCCATAGGCAGAAGCCCTCATTATAATATTAGTAGTTCCTGCAAGGCCGCCAAATCCCACTTCTGAAGGTACAGTCGCAGTAGAAACCACCTGGTTGCGCTGGACATCATTTAGGCCACCCCAATTGCTCCATTGCGGTCTGCCATTAAATATTTTATTCATTTCAACACCATTGATATAAACCTTTCCATATTCACTGTCCAATCCCCGTGGCCTGAAAAAAGTCTGGCTAAAATCAAAAGCAGCAGCATTTAGAAAAACATCGCGGGAAGCCTGGAGCAAACCGGCCACATTATCCACATTCCCCTCCTCTTCGCTTAATTGAGCATCAGACAAGCTAATAGCACCCATAAGCATCTGCTCCCTGAACATATCGATTTCCAGAGGAATAAGGTCCAGGTTCTTATCGGTGGATTTTATAATGATAACCGGAAGCCGGAGACTTGCATACCCAGACCTTGTAAATGTCAGGATCTGGTTGCCCTCCGGAATTTCTTCTGAAGAAAATATAAAAGTGCCGGTCGCATTTGTAAGAGTTTGAAAGGTAGTTCCATCTATGATCACCAAGGTATTTTCTACGGGTTCATAAGTTGAAGCATCAACAACAACTCCCCGAAGGGAGGTTTGCTGACCGTGAACTTTAAAGACAGAAAGTATGCCCCAAAGAAATAAATATAGCCCCTGTTTCATTTATAACCCATTCATTATCTACTATTTAAGTTAATTATTTAATTTTATTTTGCATTAACTTGATGTATATTGAAGGCCTTTTTTCTCATAACTTTAATAGATTTACTGCGGAATGTTAAAATTTATAAGGTGTTTTAAGGTCTTTTTTATAACAATAATTATAAGCTTGTTGTGGACCCATAACAGCCCCGCCCAGGTAGATAAACTTTACCTGTTAAGGACTGTTGCGTTTTATAATGTTGAGAATTTATTTGATACAGAAAATGATCCTTTCATATTTGATGATGACCGTACCCCAACCGGAAACGACAAGTGGACCATTCTAAAATATGAGCACAAATTAAAGAACCTGTCCAGGGTTATTTCTGAAATAGGAGGTGAAATAAGCCAGCTACCTCCCGCGATTTTGGGTGTTTGTGAAGTGGAAAATCTAAAAGTATTGGAAGATCTTGTAATTCAACCCGCTCTAATTTCATACAACTATGGGATTATACATTATGATTCTCCGGACAGGCGCGGCATCGATGTGGGGCTCCTTTATCAAAAAGACCTGTTTATCCCACAACATTCCCAATCCCGCCGATTGCTTATTTATGAAGCAGATGATCCTTCAAAGAGAGTTTATACAAGAGATCAATTGGTTGTGAGCGGCCTTTTTGAAGGAGAACCCATGCATTTTATCGTAAATCACTGGCCATCCCGAAGTGGCGGGGAAGCAAGAAGCAGTTATAAAAGGGAAAGCGCAGCACGGTTAAACCGCAAAATTATTGATTCCCTTCACCAGGTGGACCCTTATGCCCGAATTATTATTATGGGAGATTTCAATGATGACCCAACCAACCGGAGCATCAGGAAGGTTTTGGGTACTAAAGCTGACAAAGGTAAAACAGGGATTGGAGAGCTTTTTAACCCCATGGAAAGTATGCTGAGAAAAGGAATGGGCACCCTGGCCTACAGAGACGGCTGGAACCTTTTTGACCAGATCATCCTATCCCACGCACTTTTGGGAAATGATTACTCTACCTATCAATTTTACCGGGCCGGGATATTTAATCCTGAATATTTACTCACTCCATCTGGCCAATATAAAGGGTATCCGTTTAGAAGTTATGATTATGGAGGATACACGGGCGGCTACAGTGACCATTTTCCTGTGTATGTTTATTTAATTAAGGAAGTACCGGTTCCCCTATTGTTGGAGACGCTGGAGGGGGGTTATTAAAACAACTTCATTTGCCCATCCTTATATTGCTCATGAAGATCACAGTTTAAAACCGGAAGCGCTCTTCCCTGTAAATATTTTTTGCGGGCAATTGTAAATTGTTGAGCAACCTGTTCAGCGATATTTCCTTCTCCTTTCATACGGCGGCCAAACACACTGTCGTTGAGATTACCTCCGTGGCATTCGGCGATTTGGTGCAGGACCTTTTCAGCCCTGTCGGGCATGGTTTTTTGAATCCAGTCAGTGAAAATTCCTCCAATCGCACCGTTAAGGCGCACCATGGTATAACCCACGCTTAGGGCGCCCCTTTCGGCCACCGCTTTTACCAAGGGAAGGATCTCATGACTGTTTATAGCAGGAATTATGGGGGCCATCATCACACTTACCGGTATCCCTTCCGCAGTAAGTTTTTCAACTGTTTCAAGTCTTTTTTTCACCGTGGCGGTTCTGGGCTCCAGCATACGGCGCATGCTTTCATCCAGGGAAGTAATGGAAAGATTTACCTGTACCAGATTGTCCTTTGCCAGTTCCTTCAAAATATCGATATCGCGTTGGATCAGGGCATTTTTGGTAATTATCCCTACCGGATGTTTGTATTTAAGGAATGTTTTGAGAAGGGACCGGGTGATCTCCAGTTTCTTTTCGATTGGCTGGTAACAATCTGTATTGCCTGATAATACAATAGGAGAAGCTTCCCAACGTTTACTCTGAAATTTTTTCTCCAGCAATTCCACACAATTGCGCTTTACCAGGATCTTTTGTTCAAAATCTACCCCGGCACTGTAACCCCAGTATTCGTGAGAATTTCTTGCATAACAGTAAACACAGCCGTGTTCGCAACCCTGATATGGATTCAGGGAAAAACCCATTCGTAAGTCTGGGCTATCTACCCTATTCACAATGGTCTTGGGAAAGGTATCAATAAGCACAGTTTGGGTTTTATAAGGATCTTCCCCTTCCAAAGCGCAGTAATTAAGAAAATCTTCCCGCACTTCATGAGCCTGGGCGTCAAAGCGATTATGCACATTTAGCTGTGCTCCTCTCCCGGCTGTATATCCATCAACTTTCTGCATCAAACAAAAATATGGAATATTTCCTAAATAAAGGAATTATTCCATATTTATTTGAATAATGCATTTATTCCCCGGGAAAGTCGGCTTTTCTTTTGTTTAAAAATGCAGTGGTGCCTTCTTTAAAGTCGGCAGTTCCAAAGCATCTCCCAAATTCTTCAATTTCGGTTGCGAAGCCGTTTAAACCATCTTCGTAATTGGCATTTACCGCTTTAATGGCAGAGCGAATGGCAACCATAGAATTCCTCATGATCCTGCATGCTATCTTTTCAGTAAATTCCAGTAATTCTTCCTGGGTGGTCACGTGATTTACAAGGTTATATTGTAAAGCCTGGTGGGAATCTATCATCCCTGCCGTCATAATCATTTCCATGGCTCTTCCTTTTCCCACAAGTTGCGGCAAGCGTTGCGTACCACCATACCCGGGAATCACTCCAAGGGAAACCTCTGGCAAGCCCATTTTTGCATTTTCTGAAGCAATCCTGAAATGTGCTGCCATGGCCAGTTCCAGGCCACCACCCAAAGCGAATCCATTTACGGCAGCAATTACCGGTTTGGGAAAATTGGCCACAAGGTCAAATAATTTTTCCTGACCCTCCGCAGCTAATTGAGAACCTTCTTCAACTGAAAAATCGGCGAATTCACTTATATCTGCCCCGGCAACGAAAGCTTTTTCCCCACTTCCGGTAAGTATGATCACTTTAACCTCATCCTCTTTCCGGGCATTGTTTAATGCACGGTGCAGTTCCTCAATAGTTTCTTTGTTAAGAGCATTCAGTTTTGAAGGCCTATTGATGGTAATTCTTAGGATCCCGTGATTGTTTTGTTCTAAAATATTCTGAAATTTCATAGGTGTTATTTTAATTCCACATGACTTTTAGGACAGGTGGATAATTTATATTCCCCTTAGTTCCTGGGAAATTTTACCGTAAATATAGTTCCTTTATTTTTTTTGGAAGTGAAGGTGATGCTACCCCCGTAGGTTTCTACCAGATTTTTAACCATTGCCAATCCTAGTCCCATTCCGCTGGTTTTAGTGGTAAATTTAGGCTCAAACACCTTTTCTTTGTTTTCTTCAGTAATCCCTATTCCGTTATCTGATACCGTAATGCTCACCATTTGGTCCATCTCCTCTACTCTCACCAAAATCTTAGGATTTTCAACATCCTGTAACGCCTGGGTGGCATTTTTAACCAGGTTGGTAACCACTCTTATTAGTTGGGTACGGTCAAATTTGGCCAGGATCTCATCTTTCTCAGAGGTGAAAACTATATAATTTTCATTGAAAATATCCAGGGCCAGTTTTACAATTTTGGGAACATTCAGGATCTCATTTTGCTGTGCCGGCATTTTTGCGAAATTGGAAAAAGCCGATGCAATGGCACTCATTGTATCTATTTGATGTATCAGGGTATTGCTGTATTCCTCCACTTTGAGGTGGATGTTGGGATCATTGGGGTCAAAATTGCGCTGAAAACTCTGCACGCTAAGCCTCATAGGAGTTAATGGGTTCTTTATCTCGTGAGCTACCTGTTTTGCCATTTCCCTCCAGGCCTGTTCCCGTTCGCCTGTTGCGAGTTTTACGGCGCTTTCCTCAAGCTCATCTATCATACTATTATAAGCGGCAACAAGCGTATAAATTTCCTCGGAAGCATTATCTATGTCTATCTTTTGGTTACGTTTATCAAGACGGGTTTCAATGATCTTTGCGGAAACAAGTTTAAGGGATTTGGTAATATACTTTGAGAGAAAATAGGACAGCAATATGGCCAGCACCAGCATAAAAAGATACACCTCTCCAAGCTTCATTAAAAAATTATTGAGGTCTTTTTGCAGCAGCTCATCATCCTGTAAATAAGGCAGGTAAAGTATTGCCAGGGGCTTAAATTGGTTGTCATTTAAATAAGTGTAGGACGACTGGAACTTTTGCCCGTTTACTTCAGATTTTTTTAAATACCTCTTATTGGAGGAACTTTCCAGTTCCCTAAGAATATTTAAAGGGATCTGTGCAACGGTGGTGTCCCTGAAAAAGGTTTCATTGGATTTGATCAATAATTTCCCACTTAGATCATATACATGAATGCGCATATCGTGCACCTGGGAGATCTCATGGATCTTTCCCCGTTCCTTCAGGATGACCGCCATATTTGCGGTATTTACCACATGGGTGGTGCTTTCCAGTACGAATTTTATATTTTCCCTTATTGCCTGTTCTTTGCGCTCAAGGCGTTCCCTGTGGTAGGATTCAGATTCATGTTTGTATTGGTACACGGTAACCCCGGCTATAAGAATGGAAGCCCCTAAAACCAATAAGATCATTGATATGAAAATACGGTTCCTTAAAGATAATTTTAAAAGCTTCATGTAATTTAGAGCAATTTTACTTCAATAATCAATTTTCACACCACACTACGCATTAGGGTTTTTACTTCTTATACGTTTGTACATTTTAAACCCCAGCATAAGTATAACAGAAAGCAGAAAAATACCTATTACTCCATATATCCAGTTAACTGCATCCCGTACCACAACCAGAAATATTACGGCAAAGAGGATAAGCGTGGAACCCTCATTCCACAGTCGCATTTGGTTAGAACTCCATTTCACAACATTGTTTTGCAACTCCTTGAAGATAAGATGGCATTTGTAATGATACATATACAACAATACTACAAAACCAAGTTTTACAACCATCCAGTCCTGGTCCAGCCAGATGGGCATAAGATAAAGCAGCCAGAATGCAAAGAGACTCGCCAGTATTGCAGAAGGCCAGGTAATTATGTACCATAACCTGCGGGTCATAAGCTGCAATTGAGGCACCAGAATACTTTTCTCCGGCTCCGGTTTGAGATTGGCTTCAATATGATAGACAAATAGACGGGGGATATAAAAAAGCCCGGCAAACCAGGTGATCACAAAAATAAGATGTAAGGCTTTTATATACAGATAATATTCGATCACAAACTAATTATTTTAAAAAGTTGGAAGCGTTCCGGTTATTGCGGGAATACGGTTTTAAACAAATATAGTTATTTATAAAATTCCTTTTTTGGGAAATGTCTTCACCGCAGCAGGTTTAAGTTTTAATCTTATTTCCTTATTTAAAAACCAGGCTGTTACCAGGGTTGAAAGCACATCGGCTAAAGGAAATGAAACCCAAACGCCAATCTCCCCCAGGTATTGGGGCAAAATTAAAACCAGGGGAATAAAAATAAAACCTTGTCTAGATAGTGTTAATAACAGTGCAGGTACCGCCCGACCTATAGCCTGAAAATATGCAGAGCCAATTAACTGTACCGCAATTACTGGAGTTGCAGCAAAAACCCACCTCATTGCAGAAGGGGTTTCGGCAATAACCTTTTGATTGGTGGTGAATACCATGACAATCTCTTCAGCAAAAATTTGAATTCCTGCAAAGACCAGAAGTGCCAGAGCACTTGCATAGATAACCGCCCTGTTGATACTTTTTCTTACCCGCTGCCAGTTTTGTGCTCCGTAGTTAAATCCCGCTATTGGCAAGAATCCCTGGGTCATTCCAAAAACAGGGAAAAGAGCGAACATAAGCATTCTTCCAATTATCGCATATACGGTAACCGAATCTTCTCCTCCCAGGTCAAAAAGGATATTATTCATCAATAAATAAGTAATACTTACAACAGCCTGACGTGCAAGTGTTACAAATCCCAGGGATGATATTTCCTTTAAAATTGGCCATTTAAATTCAAAATGTCCCAGGTTAATAGAGAGCTCAGATCTTGTGAGAAAGAACCACAACACATAGGAGAAGGAAAAAATGAAAGAAATGGTAGTGGCCCAGGCCGCACCCTGTATTCCCATGTCCATTACATTTATGAACAAATAATCCAGAAAAAGGTTAGTCACTGAAGGAATAATCATTGCCACCATGGCAAATTTGGGTTTCCCCTCTGCCCTTATTACAGTATTTCCCATCATAGAAAGTGCGAGAAAGGGCACACCGTATAAAACAATCGTGTAGTAGATCTTTGCAGGATCAAAAATATCCCCCTTGCCTCCAAATGTTGGGATTAGGGAATCTACATAGATTAACCCCAGGGTTACCATGGTAACGGTGAGAAGAATGGTAAGGGTGATCTGATTACCAAAAGTCCTGCGGGCCTTTTCTTTATCATCTCCCCCCAGAGCCCTTGAAATAACTGAAGATCCTCCAATTCCTATTGCCATTCCCAGGGCGGCAATAAAAAAAGAAATAGGCAAAACAACATTAATTGCCGCAATGGCAATGGAGCCAATCCAGTTACCCACAAAAATAGTGTCCACTAAAATATTCAGGGACATTACCAGAATCCCAATAGACGCAGGAACAGCCTGTTTTATAAGTAGTTTCCCAACAGGTTCGCTTCCTAAAGCTGCAGCGTCAAGCCGGGCCATTATGCCTCAACCGGGTTTGAATGTGCCCACTCATCAATCCATCTGGAAAGCACTTTTACCCAGTCATCCCTGTCATTTAAACAAGGGACTACAGTAAAATCCTTACCGCCCACTTCGTGAAAGATCTCCTCTCCTTCCATTGCTATTTCCTCAAGGGTTTCGAGGCAGTCGCTCACAAAGGCAGGGGTGACAATGGCAAGTTTTTTCATTCCCTGTTTTCCAAACCGTTCAATTGTACGGTCTGTGTAGGGTTGCAACCAGGGATCGAAACCAAGACGGGATTGGAAGGATACGCTATAGGTATTTTCTTTGAGATCCAGATATTCGGCCACCAACCTGGTAGTTTCAAAACATTGGTGCCTGTAGCAGAACTGATGCGCCGGCGAAGGTGTTACACAACACGACCCGTCAATCTTACAATGGGATTTGGTGATATCGCTTTTTCTAATATGTCTTTCAGGTACCCCGTGGTATGAAAAAAGCAGGTGTTGAAAATCAACGCCTTTAAGTCTTTCTGAAATACTTGTAGCCAGAGTCCTTATATAATCCGGGTGATTGTAAAATGCAGGAACTGATGTGAAGGTCATTTCAGGGAAAAACTCCTTCCGAAGCTCTTCAGCAAGCACCAGAATAGTTTCAGTGGTTGCCATTGCAAACTGGGGGTAAAGCGGAAATATCAATACCTCATCTACACCCATATCCTGCAGCTGCTGAAGTCCCGATTTTATATTGGGTTTCCCGTAACGCATGGCCAAAACTATGGGAATGGAAGTATGCTCATCAATCTTGTCACGCAGTCTTTCAGAAAGCACGATCAAGGGCGACCCCTCTTCCCACCATATTTTTTGATAAGCTTCAGCCGATTTTTTGGGGCGGGTATTTAATATGATCCCTTTTACCAAAATATTACGGGCCCAAAGAGGTACATCTATTACCCTCTCATCCATTAAAAACTCCCCTAAATATCTTTTTACATCCCTGGGGTCGGTACTATCCGGTGACCCAAGGTTTACTAAAAGTACACCTTTACTCATCTTTTTTCTTTTTCCTCAACAAAAATAGCATTAATTGAATTGCGCTTTTTCAAATATGCATTATTCCTTCCTATACTTAAATAATCAATTACTTCTTACGGTCTCCGGCATTTAGCGCAAATAAAATGCATTGCAATAAATGTTCAACAAAAAGAGGCTCTTCATAGGATGTAATTTCATGGCCTCCCCCGGTATAAACTGAAATTCCACCCCCATCCAGTTCCCTGTACCAGGCTATGGGATGGTTAAGCCCCATATTTCCACCCTCATAGGAATCTTCCCTTAGGTTTAACAGGATACGTATTTCCGGATTTATCATTTTGTAGTTATACCATTCATCTGCGCGGTTCCACGCTAAAGGTAAATGGGCCACACTGGGGTGGTTTGGTTGGACTACTTCAATGGTTGCGGGCTGCACTTTAGGGTGGTCTTTAAAGTATGCTCCCACCAGTCTTCCGTACCATTCCCAGTCATACTCTGTCTCTGCAGCGGAGTGGATTCCGAAAAAACTTCCTCCGGAATGAATATACTGTTCAAAGGATTCTTGTTGCTCTTTATTGAGCACATCGCCTGTTGTATTCAGGAAAATTACAAGGTCTAAACTCCTAAGTGCCTCCTTAGTAAAATCTTCACCTTTATTTGTATGCTTAACTTTAAAATTATTTCCTTTTCCAAGACCTTCAATTGCCTGCAATCCTGCAGGAATAGAATTGTGGATAAAACCTTCGGTTTTGTAAAATACCAGTACTTGCCTGTCCTGTGCCTTCATTGCGCTGAAAAGAAGCAGGCTTAAAGTAAATATAATTGGTTTAAGGTAGCGCATGGAAGACGATTAATTAGCTGCAGGAAGAGACATGATATACTTCTTGGGAGTAGTGCCAAATTTTTTTCTGAAGGATGCAATAAAATGGCTTGCGGTGCTGTAACCCACCTTTAAACCTACCTCATTCACATTGTATTCCCCGCTATCAAGTAACTTTCTGGCATATTCCATTTTATAATCAAACAGAAAACTATAAACTGAATCACCATAGATTTGTTTAAAACCCTCTTTTAGTTTTTTAAGGCTTAAGCCTATTTCATCTGATAGTTCCTGTAACGAAGGGGGCTCTGCCATTCTGGAGATCACAATATCCTTGGCCTTTCTTATTTTTAAGATGTTTACCTCATCACTTAAAAATGGGCATTGTTCTACATCTGGATCTCCTGCGCGGTTGAATTGCAAACTCAGCAACTCATAGGCCTTGCCTTTAAAATATAAAGATTTTATAGTAGGCATCAGGTTAAAATTCATCAGCTGGTTTAACACTATCGCCATGGAAGGGGAAATAGTACCGTCCTGGTAATATTTCTTATCCTTGTTCTCCAGGGTAAGAAAGGGGATAAATTTAGCTTCCTCAGAGAAAAGGGAATGGAATTTCTCTATAGATATGACCAGCGATATGAGCCAGGACTTAGCCTGCAACTCCAGATTTAAAGGCAGGTCCTGTTTGGGATTATACAAAAGCAAGGATTTCTCTTCCTCCAGGGGCAATTGATAATTGCCATTATTGAACAAAAATTTGCTTTTACCCTTTACATTAAAATGAAACTGGATATAGCTGCTGCTAATTCCACGGCTTATTAATTGAGGGGTATCAGCTTCATTCTGAAATTTTAAAATATAAAATCCATCCTCAATTTTTGTTTGATCAATAAACCCTCCAGCGATATTTTCTTCTACCAATTCCATAGGAAATTCCGGCTTTTATTTAGAAGCAGTCTAAATTAATTCAATACGAGCGCTTCATATACAACAAAAGTAGCCATTTTTACAAAGAAAATTCGAGATTGTATGATTAATATCAGGAAACGACACATTTAGTACTTTGAGCGTTATATTTTAAAATATCATTATCATACTTTTGTCCACAGATTACCCAAACAGGTTCATGGAAAATTATAATATCTCCAGAGGAAAACATTTCTATACAATTGGCCTTAGCTATAAAAAAGCTGATGCTGCTATACGCGGTCACTTTAGTTTAACTGAAGATGGCAAGAAAAACCTTTTAAACCAGGCAAGAGAAGAAGGCATAGATGGCCTTTTGGTAACTTCTACCTGTAACAGAACCGAACTTTTTGGATTTGCACAGCATCCCTTTCAACTTATCAAATTACTTTGCGAGCATACCCACGGTACGGTTGAAGAATTTGAAAAGGTAGCCTATGTTTATAAGAACAAGGAGGCGATCTCCCATTTATTCAGGGTAGGTACAGGTCTTGACAGCCAGATCCTGGGGGATTTTGAGATCATTAGTCAGTTAAAAAGAGGTTTTGTACTCGCCAAACAAGCCGGGGTAGCCAACCCTTTCATGGAACGCCTTGTAAATGCAGTTATCCAGGCAAGCAAACGTATTAAGAATGAAACCCAGATCTCTTCTGGTGCTACATCTGTTAGTTTTGCCTCTGTTCAATATATATTAAGAGAAGTAGAAGATGTTACCAACAAGAACATTCTTCTCTTCGGGACAGGGAAAATAGGCCGTAATACCTGTGAAAACCTTATCAAGCATACCAAGAACACTCATATAACCCTTATAAACCGCACCAAGGACAAAGCCGAAAAGATTGCGGGAAAATTCAATTTAAGGGTGAAGGATTATGCCGACCTGCAATCTGAGATACGGGAAACCGATATACTTATTGTGGCAACCGGTGCTCAAAATCCTACCATTAATAAAGAATTGATCTATTCTAAACGTAATCTTCTCATCCTGGATCTTTCTATTCCAAAGAATGTGGCAGATGATGTGGCTGAAATGGATAATGTGAAATTACTGCATTTGGATCAACTGGCTCAAATGACAGATGAAACTCTGGAAAGAAGGAAGCAATTTATTCCAAAGGCACTTGAGATCATTGCCGAAGTTGAAGGAGAGTTCAATAAGTGGCTGGAAACCCGCAAATTTGCTCCTACCATCAAAGCCCTGAAAAAGAAGCTCAAGACCATGAAGGACAATGAAATTGATTTTCAACGTCGCAAGATCGCAAATTTTAATGATGAGCAGGCAGAGATCGTGAGCAACAGGATCATTCAAAAAATTATGAATCATTTTGCCAATCACCTTAAAGATGATTCCAATACTACAGATGAAAGCCTGGAACTTATCCAACGGGTCTTTCAACTGGAAGATACCTACAAATGACAAAAACAATAAGAATTGGGACGCGCGATAGTGAATTGGCACTATGGCAGGCAAATACTGTAAAGGCTGCCCTGGAAAATCTGGGTCATACCGCGGTGCTGGTTCCGGTTAAATCTGAAGGTGATCTCAATCTTGACCAACCCCTCTATGAAATGGGAATAACAGGGATTTTCACAAAAACCCTGGATATTGCTATGATCACGGGGAAAATAGATATAGCGGTGCATTCCATGAAGGATGTTCCCACCGCCCTTCCAAAAGGAATAGTTGAAGCTGCAATATTAAAAAGAGCAAATTCTGCCGATATTTTACTTCACAAGGGCCTGGACTTTCTTAAAGGTGATGGAACAATTGCCACCGGAAGCCTTAGAAGAAAAGCGCAATGGCTGCATAAATACCCTCACCATAAAGTGGTTGACCTTCGCGGGAATGTTAACACGCGATTAAAAAAACTGGAAAGCAGTGACTGGGGTGGGGCAATTTTTGCCGCTGCCGGCCTGGAACGCATAAATCTCACGCCAAGTAATCATTTATCTCTTGATTGGATGATCCCGGCTCCTGCACAGGGAGCTATGCTGGTGGTAGCCATGAAAAATGATCCTTATTGTTTGGAGGCATTATCGCCCCTAAATCATGTGGAAACCGAAACCTGTGTTCACGTTGAAAGAGAATTTCTGCGCGTTCTTGAAGGTGGTTGTACCGCCCCAATAGGCGCACTTGCCATTGTAAAGGAAAAAACCTTGCATTTCAAAGGTGCATTGTTTAGTTTGGACGGGCGGCAAAACGTTCAGGTTGAAAAAACGGTTTCTTTGGAAAATACGCACAATTTTGGAAGAGATTGGGCCCTGGAAATTTTGAATAATGGCGGGGAAGATCTAATGAAAGAGATTAAGCAGGTTTTAAATTGATCTTTCATGCAAACCATACTCTCTACCAAAATGCTTTCTCCGGCTCAAAAAAATCTATTGCTTAATGCCGGTATAGGATTAGTAGAGTATAATGCCATTAAAATAGAATCATTAGATTTTAGGTGTGAAGATATTATCCAGAATGCCATAATAACCAGCAGGAATACAGCAAAAGCGATCATACGCCGAAATATCCAAATTGATAATGTTTTTTGCGTAGGCGAAAAAACAGCGTCCCTTCTAAATGAAAATGGATACAATCTCCTTGAAACAGCTGATTACGGAAAGGAACTTGCTGTAAAATTATTGGAAAACTATCGGGAAAGAGTTTACACATTTTTTTGTGGAGATAAGCGAATGGATGATATACCTTTAAGTTTAAAGAAAAATAATATTAATTTCAGGGAAATCGAGGTATATAGAACACATCTGGACCCGAAAGCTTTTGATCAGGAATTCGATGGGATTCTTTTCTTTAGTCCCAGCGCTGTTCAAAGTTATATAATGAAAAATGAAACTTCGAGCTCTGTGGCATTTTGTATTGGAACAACTACTGCCGCAGAAGCCAAAAAGTATACAGATAATATAATTATTGCCACCCGGCCAAGTATTGAAAATGTATTGGTTCAGGTGGTTAAAAAATTTAAAGTATGATTAATAATGATCTTTTTTTAAAAGCCCTTAATGGAGAAACGGTAGAACGTCCGCCGGTGTGGATGATGCGTCAGGCAGGTAGATACCTTCCCGATTTTATGAAGTTAAAGGATAAATACGATTTCTTTACAAGATGCCGTACCCCTGAACTTGCTACTGAAATAACTGTAATGCCAATACGCCAGATTGGACCAGATGCTGCGATTCTTTTCAGCGATATTCTTGTGGTGCCGCAGGCTATGAACATAGAGGTAGAAATGAAACCGGGATTAGGCCCATGGCTTCCAAATCCCATAAGGACCGGGGCCGATGTTGAAAAAGTGATTGTTCCCAATATTGAAGAGACGCTTGGTTATGTGCTCGATGCAGTAAAAATGACCAAAAAAGAACTTAACAACGAAGTGCCTTTAATAGGATTTGCCGGTTCCCCGTGGACCATCCTTTGTTATGCTGTACAAGGGCAGGGTTCCAAGAATTTTGATATCGCAAAAAAATTCTGTTTTACAAATCCTGTAGCAGCGCATGCTTTATTACAAAAGATCACAGATACCACTATTGCCTATCTGAAAGCAAAAGTTGCTGCCGGGGTAGATGCGATACAGATCTTTGATTCCTGGGGAGGTATGCTTTCCCCTACAGATTATCCCATCTTTTCCTTCAACTACATTCAGCAAATCGTAGATGCCCTTAAGGATGAGATCCCGGTAATTGTATTTGGAAAAGGATGCTGGTTTGCATTAAATGATATGGCACGGTCCGGCGCCTCTGCTTTGGGAGTAGACTGGACATGTTCTCCCAGAAATGCTAGGTACTTAAGCGGTGGGGAAATAACCCTGCAGGGAAATTTTGATCCTGCCCGGCTTTATTCACCTCCTGCAGAAATAAAGAAGATGGTGCATCAAATGATAGATGAATTTGGAAAAGACCGCTATATTGTTAATCTGGGCCACGGAATTTTACCTGATATTCCTGTTGAAAATGCCAAAGCCTTTATAGAAGCGGTTAAAGAATACAGACCACGCTAGATAATGAAATTTTTTGGGGTTATAAAAAATTTGAAATTCCGTGAAATAGTTAGTTTAACCGGAATATTCATTTTCTCACCCCAATATTTTTTGCCAACGCTGAGGGCAACAAAAAACACCCTCAAAAATTGCAATGTGCGTTACGGGGAATTGCACCATTCCAACGACCTCACGAACGCATACAGGCATGCGCTTTGGAATTTATTGATCTGCGAGGAATGCTTTAAGGTTACCGGAAATGTGGAAAAAACAATTAACTGGGCCCGAAAGATTACAGATCTCCATGAAGAACTGTCCCCCAATTTGCCGTTGGAGAAAGCAATGGATTTGCATAATAACCGGATTGGAAGGGAAATATTTAAAGATAGCTTTTACGATAAAAGGAATTCCGGGGAGTTATTAGATCAAAAAATGAGAGAAGCTGTAAAGATAGATCACATATCACAGCTGCAAAACAGGGAAACCCAACTGATATTTATAGAATCCCGTGAAAAGTAAGTTATGAAGGACAAATTCTACAGTTACATTCAGCAATTACAGGACAGCATTACTTCAGGGCTTGAAAAAATTGACGGGAAAGCAAAATTCAGGGAAGACCTGTGGGAAAGGGAAGAAGGCGGGGGCGGAAGAACCCGGGTTATTGAGAACGGGGCTGTATTTGAAAAAGGCGGTGTTAATATTTCAGCAGTCCACGGGCCACTTCCCCCGGCCATGCAGCAATATTTCAAGGTGGGAGAAGTAGATTTTTTTGCCTGTGGCCTTAGCCTGGTGCTTCACCCTGTAAATCCAATGGTCCCCACAGTTCATGCAAACTGGCGATATTTTGAGATGTATGATAAAACCGGGAATGTTATAGATCAATGGTTTGGAGGGGGGCAGGATCTTACACCTTATTACTTGTTCGAGGAGGATGCTACCCATTTTCACCAGATATGTAAAAGAGCTTGTGATGCTCACGACCCCCAGTTTTATGCCAGATTCAAGAAACAGTGTGACGAATATTTCTGGAACAGTCATCGCAATGAGGCCAGGGGAATTGGCGGATTATTCTTTGATTACTGTAAAGCTTCAGAACAAAGAAATATTGAGCAATGGTATGATTTTGTAACCACAGTAGGAAATAGTTTCCTGGAGGCATACGTTCCCATTGTAGAAAGACGAAAAAATTTAAATTATTCAACAGAAAACAGGAACTGGCAGGAAATACGCCGGGGCCGGTATGTTGAATTTAACCTTGTTCACGATAAAGGAACCCTTTTCGGTTTAAAAACCAACGGAAGGATAGAAAGTATTTTAATGAGCCTTCCTCCACATGTACAATGGGTGTATGATCACCAGCCCGCCCCCGGCAGCAAAGAAGAGGATCTGCTCAAAGTTTTAAAAAACCCAAAAAATTGGGTGGAATGAGATATTTATAATTTGCATTTTGCCTTGTTCAGTTTTTTTTACCACCAAATAATATTGGTACTGTTAATAAATATGCCGCTCCGCTGGAGCTCTTCTTTCTTTTGCAACAAAATTCCTAGAAATATGACGCCTCTCTGAGGCTAGATTCTTTAGATGAATCAAAAATAATTCAACTTGCGCAGGCTTAATTTAGTAAGAAATTATATTGGGTTTTTTGAGCTCCTCAGGAGCGGCATACTTATAAAAAATGGAATATTCCAAAAGAAGCTCCGGAGGAGCGAAATATTTATAGCGAAGCAGGTGTGATGTATTTATAGCTCCGGAGGAGCGGCATATTTATTTATAAACCGACATACTCCCCAAAAACCTAGTCTTTTAAATAGACTGAAAAGATATTTCGAAATTTATAATTATCTTATATATCCGATTGCTTTGAAAGAGCGGAAAATTTCCTGATAATGGCCGACACCTATTCTCAAATATATATTCAAATAATCTTTGCGGTAAAAGGGAGGGCAAATTTAATTCCTAACAATAAAAAGCAGGAATTGTATAAATATATTACCGGAATTGTAACTAACGAACAACAGAAATTAATTGCCATCAACGGAATGCCCGATCATATTCATATTTTGATTGGCCTTAAACCTAATAAATCTTTATCCGACCTGGTGAGGGACGTAAAATCAAATTCCTCACGTTTTATCAACGAAAAAAGATGGACAGCCGTAAAATTTGAATGGCAAAAGGGATTTGGTGCCTTTTCCTATGGGCATTCCCAGCTTAGCCGAGTCATACGCTATATAGAACAGCAGGAAGAGCATCATCACAAACTCACTTTTAAAGAAGAATATTCCCGGATTCTGGAACTCTATAGAATTTCCTATAATCCCAATCACACTTTCAAGGAAAATTAAATGAAATATGTGAATAGAATAGTGATAAAACTCTTTAAGACTTATGGAGGAAGGTTGACAAAAAAACGTCCCATAACTCACTGGTTTTACTTTCGGGAAAAAGAGGATTTGCTAAAGTTTGAAATTCACATGAGCCAAATAGGTTTTTCAACGCATTTTAAGGAATTAACAAGAAAAACCTCAAAAGAAAAATTACTTTTGATTGTTGAGCGAAACGAAAAATTAAATTTAGATTTCATCAATTTTGACACTGAAGAATTTCAATCAACAGCCAGAAAATATAGAGGGAGAATATGATGGTTGGGAAACACAAATTGATTAAAAAACAGAAGACATTATGTACCCACTAAGAAGAAACAGAAGATTACGAACCAATGAATCTATTCGTTCCCTGGTGAGGGAAACCATTTTAAGCCCCAATGATTTTTTGGTGCCTTTGTTTGTGGTTGATGGTAAAAATATAAAAGAAGAGATTTCCTCGATGCCAAATTATTTCAGGTTTAGTCTGGACCTTTTGGAAAAAGAGGTAAAGGAATTATGGAGTTTGGGATTAAGATCTGTATTATTATTCGTCAAGGTGGCAGACAATCTTAAGGACAATGCTGGAACGGAAGCATTAAATGCTGAAGGCTTGATGCAAAGAGCAGTAAAAACCGTGAAAAATGCAGTTCCGGAAATGCTTGTTATGACAGATATTGCCCTGGACCCTTATTCTTCATTCGGTCATGATGGGGTAGTTGCCAACGGAAAGATCCTAAACGATGATACCAGCCTGATCCTTGCCGAAATGTCCCTTTCCCACGCCAAAGCAGGTGCCGATTTTGTGGCGCCAAGCGATATGATGGACGGGAGGATCTTTGAAATAAGAAGTTTGCTGGAAGATGAAGGTTTCCACGATACAGGAATCATGAGCTACAGCGCCAAATATGCATCTGCACTTTACGGCCCATTCAGGGATGCTTTGGATTCCGCCCCCGGATTTGGGGATAAGAAAACCTACCAGATGGATCCTGCCAACCGCGATGAAGCTATTAAAGAAACCTTTATGGATGTTGAAGAAGGAGCAGATATTGTGATGGTAAAACCGGGATTGTGTTACCTGGATATTGTGCGTGATATAAAAAATGTGGTGAATGTACCGGTGGCGGTATATCAGGTGAGCGGAGAATACGCCATGATCAAAGCAGCTTCAGAAAAGGGGTGGCTGGATCACGATGCCGTTATGATGGAGCAATTGACCGCAATTAAAAGGGCAGGCGCAAACATAATCGCCAGTTATTTTGCAAAGGATGCAGTAAAATTCCTGAACCGGTAAACATTCATTTTGGCCTATTATCTTTTTTTTCTAATAAACTAAACCGTCTTCAAAAATTAAGAGGGAATTTCATCGCTGTGTCAACTTTCTATGTACATTTGAACTGTGAAAAACAGGGTATTTAATAAAATGTTTCCGCTTTTGCTGCTTGCATTTTTCAATGCATTTAGCGGAGTTGCCCTCTCATATCCTACTTCTTCAATAGATCTAAGCTCCCGGGATTATGATTACCTTCAGGAAGATCAAAACAGGCAGGGGTTCATTTTTCAGGAATTTCAGATTAATTCCCCACTTCAGGATACTGTAAAAAACAATTTTACCGGCGCCGGCCTTTTTGAATTTTCTACCGGCGTTGCACAACAATATGATGAAACAGGCGCATTTTCTTCAGATTATCTTCAGGATAGGAGAAGCGCACTCAAACATCAGATCTTTCCTTTTCATTTTTTTTGGTGATTGATTCTGCTTAAAATCAGATCAACAAAACAGGGCATTTTTTAACATTCCGGTGATTTCTGTATAAGAACTTCCCGGGGAACAGAACTGCCTGAATATTAATAATAACACTAAATCACTTTTAAAAATGGACACATCTTCAATCGCCATTGGCGTTCTATTAATGTTACTTTTCGTGGGACCAATTATGTATATGATCCTTAAACAAAACAATCAGGACAAGAACAGGTTAAAGAACCTGAAGAACATAAGCAATCAACATCAACTTGAGCTCAACGAGTTTGAGCTCACCAATTCACTGCTATTAGGACTTGATTCCAGGGCCAAAAAACTTGTGGTAGTAGAACCTTTAAACAATATGCAGTACAACATCATTGACCTAAACGCGGTAAAGGTGAGCCACGTTTCTAAAAAGGGACTTCCACAGGTAAACGGAACCAAGGGAGACCCGGCAATAACCCACATAAGTCTCGATCTTTTACAAAAAAACTCTAAAGAAAATGCTGCCGAAATTGTTTTTTATGATGAAGATGATGATACAAGCTATAATGTGGAAACTCAAATGTTCCTTGCCAATAAATGGGACAGATTAATAAGGTCTAACATTCCGACCTGATAAGATTTCTTAGATTGCTAAATAGGAGTTTTACTGAAAAGTAGAACTCCTGTTTAATTTAAAAGCTTTAATATAGTTTTTTACTTATTTGACCTAATATTATTTAATTTAGAGTTTCTAATATGATTTTAACCCATGGGATTACTTCTCTTTTATGCTATTATATCAATATTTTTCTCCTTTTTATGTTCTATCCTTGAAGCTGCCCTGCTAAGTTTTACCCCGGGTTTTATTAAACTGAAAGTAAAGGAAGGAAAAGCATATGCTCACACGTTAACCAATTTAAAAAAAGACATAGATAAACCCTTAATTGCAATATTAACAGTTAATACCGTTGCCCATACAGTTGGGGCTATAATGGTTGGGGTACAATCTGAAAAAGTTTTTGGTGACGGCGGTGGGGCGGTAGGAATCGTTTCGGCTGTGATGACCATTGCCATCCTGGTACTTTCTGAAATTATACCCAAGACAATTGGTGCTACATACTGGCAGTCCCTGGGGAAATTTACAGCCACTACCTTAAAGCTTATGATCTTTCCCTTAAAATATACCGGAATCCTCTGGCTTATGTTATTAACCACCAAATTGATTGGGAAATCGGCACACGTTAGCACCATGAGCAGGGAAGAGTTTATAGCCCTATCTGATACAGCCGGGGAAGAAGGCGTTTTTGAAGAAAGTGAAACTACCGTGATCAAAAATATCCTGGTTTTTAAATCGGTACTGGCGAAAGATGTGATGACCCCATTTTCGGTTTCGGTGATAGAGAATGAAGCTACTACCATTGAGCACTTTCATAATACCCATAAAAATCTTCAATTTTCCCGAATACCCATTTATAAGAATAAACCAAATAACATTACCGGTTTTATACTTAAGGATGATGTATTGGAAGAACTTATAAATAACAGAGGGGATGAGCCCCTGTCAATCTTAAGACGGGAAATCTTCATTACCAGGCCCAAAACCCCCATTCCTGAACTTTTTGAGATCTTTATCCAGCGAAAGAATCATATTGCGATTGTAATAGATGAATATGGAAACAACCTTGGGTTGGTAACCATGGAAGATATTATAGAAACTTTACTGGGGCTCGAAATTATGGATGAAAGTGATGATATTGAAGATATGCAGGTTTTGGCCCGAAAGAACTGGGAAAAACGGGCAAAAAAGATTGGGCTTGTAAAACGGGATGATATTGATATAGATGAAGGTAACCAGTCTGTTTAAAACCCCTCTGGGCACCGCCGAAATATCAGGCTGTGAAAGTGGGATATCTTCTATTAGGATCCTTGATGAATACCGTTCAGAAAGCACTGAAATACCTGCTGTTCTACTACCGGCGGTACAACAATTGAAGGCATATTTTAACGGAGAATTACAGGAATTCAATTTGAAATTGAATCCGGAAGGCACTCCATTTCAAAAATCGGTATGGAACAATCTCACCCAGATTCCCTATGGAAAAACACAATCTTACCTCGAGCTATCTAAAAAGCTAGGTGATGTTAAAGCCATAAGAGCCGTGGCGGCTGCAAATGGAAAAAACCCACTGTGGATTGTGGTCCCCTGTCACAGGGTGATTGGCAGTGATGGTTCCCTCACCGGTTATGCCGGAGGTCTTTGGCGAAAAAAATGGTTACTGGACCATGAATTTCCACCGGTACAACAAAGTTTGTTCTAGCTTTTACTCGCACTTTAAGCCATCTTCCCATACAACCGCATTGTTAATTTTCTTAATTTTAAAGAAGATATGAAAACACTTGTAAGAATACTGGGGTTAATAGCGGGCCTGCTCCTTGTGGCCATTTTGCTACTGTATATTTTTAATTATGAATATATTCTGCGCGGGCTTAGTGTGGTTTATTTTAAAGGCCATACCACCGCGTATATTGATGATCATCCGGAATTTTCAAACCGGGTTATTCCGGCGGGGGAACAACCTCAGCCCTGGCCATCTCATAAAATGTATAATAGCGCAGCTCCTACAAAAAGGCTGGAGCAAACCAATAGAGACCTTGGCACAGTTGCTTTTATGATCATTAAAAATGATAGTATCTGGTATGAGAATTATACAGAAGGGTATGATAAAAGTTCTCTTACCAACTCCTTTTCAATGGGAAAATCCATTACCACGGCACTGCTGGGAAAAGCTATCAAAGATGGATATATTAAAGATCTGGATCAACCGGTAACAGATTTTTTCCCCGAATTTGAAAATCCGGATTTTCCGGCATTAACTGTGGGAGACCTGTCCTCTATGGCTTCAGGGCTTAACTGGGAAGAAAATTATTACAATCCGTTTTCGGTTACAGCACGGGTGTATTTTGATAATGACATTAGGAAAATAGCGCGGGATCTCAGAATCATAAGCGAGCCGGGCAAAGAGTTTGAATATCTTAGCGGGAATACCATTCTTCTGGGTCTTGTAATTGAAAAGGCCACTCAAAAAGATCTTTCTTCCTATTTAAGCGAAAGTTTCTGGAAACCTATGGGGATGAGTGGAGATGCGCTTTGGCAATTGGACAGTGATGAAAGTGGAATGGAAAAAGCTTTTTGCTGTATTGCCTCAAACGCCAGGGATTTTGCGAAATTCGGAAAGCTTTTTAAGGAATACGGCAAATGGAATAATACACAGATTCTGGATTCTGCTTTCGTGGCAACCGCAATAAAACCTCGATTTGAAGCCTCTCCACAATATGGTTACGGTTTTTGGCTTAGTGAGTATAATGGAAAAGAGATCTTTTACATGCGGGGAGTTCTTGGCCAGTATGTTATTGTAATACCTGAAGATGATCTCATAATTGTGCGGCTTGGGCAAAAGCTTATTAAACGTAACGATGAAGAGGAGCATTCCCCAGATTTTTTCATTTATATTGAAGAAACCTATAAAATGCTGGGTAATGATTAGAAAACTTAATTTGGAACATATTCTCTTCCTTGATATCGAAACCGTACCGGAAGAAAAGAACTTCAACGATCTTACCGAAGAAAAAAAGAAGTTATGGGAGGAGAAATCCAAATATCAGCGAAAGGAGGATTTCACTCCTGAAGAGTTCTATGACCGGGCCGGCATTTGGGCCGAATTCGGGAAGATAATTTGTATCTCTGTGGGATTTTTTAAGTTTAAAAACGGGGTAAGAACGTTTAGGGTTACCACTTTCAAGGGGGCTGAAGAAAAGATCCTTCTGGATTTCTCTGAATTGCTTGAATCCCACTTTTACAAGCCTCATCATTTACTTTGTGCTCATAACGGTAAGGAATTTGACTTTCCTTATATAGCCCGCCGGTGCATGATCCATAATCTTCCTTTACCCGGTAAACTGGATCTCTTCGGAAAAAAACCCTGGGAGGTACCACACCTGGATACCTTGGAATTATGGAAATTTGGGGATTACAAACATTATACTTCCCTTAAGCTCCTCACCAATGTTCTTGGAATTCCTTCTCCCAAAGAAGATATAGATGGGAGTGAAGTGAGGGATGTATTTTACATAGACCATGGTATTGGAAGGATTGTAAATTACTGCGAAAAAGACGTAGTCGCCATTGCTCAGGTAATTTTGAAATTGCGCCAGGAATCTTTGCTGGAAGAATCAGAAATTATAACCGTATAGCTGTTAAACAAAAAAGCCCACATTGGTGATGTGGGCTTATCTTATAAATTAAAGTTGAAGCTTTTAATCTTCTTAAAGATCAAATTTTATACCCTGCGCAAGAGGCAATTCAGTAGTATAATTGATCGTATTGGTTTGTCTCCTCATATAGATCTTCCAGGCATCAGAACCAGATTCACGGCCGCCACCTGTATCCTTTTCACCTCCAAATGCGCCGCCTATCTCTGCTCCGCTGGTTCCTATGTTCACATTTGCGATTCCGCAATCTGATCCCTGCACAGAAAGAAAGTGTTCTGCCTCCCGAAGGTTATTGGTCATAATAGCCGAAGATAATCCTTGTCTTACCCCGTTTTGGATCTCGAGGGCATCTTCGATATTTCCTGAATACTTTAGCAGGTAAAGCACAGGAGCGAAAGTTTCGTGCTGAACAATCTCATAGCTGTTTTCTGCTTCAGCAATCGCGGGTTTTACATAACATCCGCTTTCATAACCTTCACCCTCCAGGACTCCTCCTTCTACGATGATCTTTCCGCCCTCTTTCACCACTTTATCAAGCGCAGCCTGGTAATTCTTAACAGCGTCTTTATCTATCAATGGCCCTACATGATTCTTTTCATCAAGAGGGTTACCTATCCTTAATTGTTTATATGCAGCAACCACAGCATCTTTTACTTTATCATACATAGATTCATGTATGATGAGTCTGCGGGTAGAGGTGCATCGCTGGCCGGCAGTACCCACTGCCCCAAATACAGCCCCAATAACCGTCATTTTTATATCGGCATCGGGTGTAACTATTATCGCATTATTTCCACCAAGCTCAAGCAGCGTCTTTCCAAGTCTTTCCGCTACTTTAGAGGCTACGATTTTTCCCATTCTTGTAGAACCAGTAGCAGAGATAAGAGGAATTCTTTCATCATTGGTCATCATTTCCCCAACTTTGTAATCTCCTGAAACAAGACAGGAAATTCCTTCAGGCACTCCATTTTCAGCAAACACTTTAGCGGCGATCTTTTGGCAAGCTACAGAGGTAACCGGGGTTTTCTCAGATCCTTTCCAAACACATGCATCTCCACATACCCACGCAAGTGCTGTATTCCATGACCATACAGCAACCGGAAAATTAAATGCTGAAATGATACCAACCACTCCCAATGGATGATATTGTTCATACATTCTATGCCCGGGCCGTTCTGAATGCATCGTCAAACCATGTAACTGCCGGGACAATCCTACTGCAAAATCACATATATCTATCATTTCCTGAACCTCGCCTAAACCTTCCTGATAAGATTTTCCCATTTCATAAGAAACGAGTTTTCCCAGAGGCTCCTTAAGCCTTCGCAGTTCATCATTGAATTTTCTAACGATCTCTCCCCTTTGAGGTGCCGGCATTACTTTCCAGGTTTTAAAACCTTCTGTAGCGGCACTCATGACCTTCTCATAATCTTCCCTGGTGGTAGATCTTACCTTTCCTATAAGGGCACCATCAACGGGGGAATATGATTCAATAATTTCCCCGCTTCCAAAGAAATTTGCACCGGTGGATGTTCCTTCATTGATATCTTCAATTCCCAGGGCTTCCAGGGCTTGTTTAATTCCAAATTTTTGGGTAATTTCACTCATTTATTCTCTGTTTTATGCTGTTTTGTTGTTTGTTTATCGCGAAAATACTAAAATTTAATCGTTTTGTACTTCTGCTATAAATTTGGGATCGGCGGGCATTACCGTCCCGCAATTCTGGCAGGTTCTTAATTCTTCACTTTGATAAAACTTTTTAAAATGAGCCAGGAAATCGGTTTCGATATTATCCAGGGGAAAGAAGACCTCATATAATTTATTATTGCAATTATCACAATACCAAAGCAAACCGTCCATTCCTTCCAATCCAACTCTTTTTCGCTCAATTACAATACCTATTGAGCCCTCCTCCCTTTCGGGCGAATGCGGTACTTTTCCCGGATGCAGGTACATATCTCCCGGACCCAGTTCCATTGTTCTTTTTAATCCGTTTTCCTGAATATGGACCTTTATGTTCCCTTCCAGTTGATAAAATAACTCCTCGGTCTCATTATAGTGGTAATCTTTCCGGGCATTAGGCCCACCAACTACCATCACTATATAATCATTTGATTCTCTGTAAATATTTTTATTTCCAACCGGCGGCTTTAAAAGATCTCGGTTTTGTTCTATCCACTTATTGAGATTGAAAGGTTTATCTATTGGCATCCTCGATTTTTTTAGAATTTTATAAATTTAAGCATTATCACCTACAATGTCCCGAAGGTTCTTAAAATGTTTTGAAACTCTCAGGTATGGAATAATCACCGGTAAATTACAGGCATACTTAAACACATTTTTCAACCGGTATTCATTTTTTTATTTATTACTTTTATCTTTCTATGTCCTAATCTCAAATAACAGCAAATGAAAAAATTACTACTACTGCTTACCTTCGTCTCGTTAATGGCATGTAACCAATCTACAGTTGATAAAAAACCTTTGGGGGAAACCGGAGAGGTTCCTGTTTCAGACAAAGTGGAAGGAGATAATTTTGGGATCGTAATTCATGGCGGTGCCGGGACAATTTTAAAAGAAAACATGACCGATTCCCTGGAAATAGAATACAAAGCTGTTCTTGAAGAAGCGATAAGGGTAGGACATCAAATACTTGCTGAAGGGGGTACCTCCCTGGAGGCTGTACAGCGTACAATTAATGTAATGGAAGACCATCCTTTGTTTAATGCAGGGAAGGGAGCAGTATTTACAAACGAGGGAAAGAATGAACTGGATGCCTCTATTATGGATGGCGAAACTTTAAAAGCTGGTGCCGTAGCAGGAGTAACTACGGTTAAAAATCCCATTAATCTTGCTTACCGGGTAATGTCAAAATCCCCTCACGTTTTCCTTGCAGGGAAGGGTGCAGAGCAGTTTGCTGAGGAACAGGGGCTGGAACTTGTTGAACCTGCTTATTTTCACACAGAGGCGAGGTTTAAAGCACTTGAAAGGATTAAGGAAACTGAAACAACTGAACTGGATCACAACGCCGGAAAATCGGCATTTGTAGATCCCTTTATCAAAGATTCCAAATATGGAACCGTTGGAGCGGTGGCGCTGGATAAGAACGGAAATCTTGCGGCCGGGACCTCAACAGGAGGAATGACCAATAAAAAATGGAACCGAATTGGAGATGTTCCAATAATAGGAGCAGGAACTTATGCCAATAATGCAACTTGTGCGGTATCTGCCACAGGATGGGGAGAATACTTTATTCGTGGAGTGGTCGCTTATGATATTTCAGCAATGATGGAATATAAGAAAATGAGCCTTGAGGAGGCGGCACAGGCGGTAGTACAGGATAAATTAACGGAATTAGGCGGGGAAGGCGGAATTATTGCCATAGACAATAAAGGAAATATTGCCATGGAATTCAACTCGGCAGGGATGTATCGGGCTGCAATGAACAAAAATGGGGAGTTGACTATGGGAATTTATAAAGAGAACGAAAAAGCTAAATAATTACTACAAATTGTATATAAAAACTGCCTCTGAGATAAGATCAGAGGCAGTTTTTATATTCAGAGGGTTGATCCTTTGGATTCTCCTTAATAGTAACTAATTTAAAACATCATCATAATCTGACGATCTTTCCATTAGTGTTTTGGCATACGAGCATACAGGTACAATCTTATAATTATTATTCCGTGCATATTCAGCAGCGCTTTTAAGCAATTCTTTCCCTACTCCTTTTCCTTTATATGTTGAAATAACTTCTGTATGATCTAAACTAAATTTATTTTCCCCGGCAGAAGTATACGTCATCTTACCCGCCTCTCTGCCTTCGATGAGTGCGGTGAAATCTCCTGAGCCATCGTTTTCTGTATGTTTTACCTGCATATTGTTTATTTATTTTAATTTAATTTCCCTCCTTTAGCGGTCCACCAGGGGCGAACTTCAACTTCCAGTCTTCCTGCCTGTACCATTGGATCCAATCTCGCGAGGCTGTCTGCCTCCTTTTGTGTGGGAGTATTATACACCACAATCCCTCTTATATCCCCATCGTCTCCCATAGGTCCTGTAAGGCTTGAGTAGCCTTCTACATACATCCTTTCAAGATGCGCCATATGTTGCTCCTGGAGCTTGGCTGCAGTAGCCGAATCCTGAGAGCGGTTGGTTCCTTTTTTAAGAAATACAATAAAATATTGCTGCATTAAATAGGTGGTATCACCTTCTTCATACAAAAATGTTTTATAACCTTTTTTATTAAGCTCATCGGCTATGGATTTAGCGTTGGGAGCCTCTGTCTTCACCCTGGCTTCGGCCGGGATACCCCGCACTTTTTCTATTGGCTGCTCACAAGATACAATAAGCAGCATCAAACCAATTAACAGCGATAATCTTTTCATTCCAAATCTTTTTTCCAGTTAATATAAGGATCTTTACTTAATTGAGAATTATAATACCGCACATCTCCGGTAACCTCCTCTCCAAGCCAGGAGGGTTTTACAAAAATCTCATCTTCTTTATTCAATTCGATTTCGGCAATGATAAGACCCAGGTTTTTTCCAAAAAATTCATCGACCTCAAAAGTGTGGTTATCATTTTTTACCAGGTACCTCACTTTTTCTATTTTTCCGGGTTCGCATAAATCCAGCAGGACTTCTGCTTCAACCACAGGAATTTCCTTTTCCCATTCAAACCTGCTCAATCCGTTTTTTGAAGAAATACCTTTAATTGTTATAAAAGCGTGTTTACCATTGATCCTAACACGCACAGTCCTTTCAGGATCTGTGTTTAAAAAGCCCTGTATTATCCTGGTTTGTTGATATGAACCGGTTTTAAAATCGGAAGACTTAACAAGGAATTTGCGTTCAATTTCAATCATCAAAAATTATGGAGTATTAAGATTTTTCAGCTATTTCCCTTATTTCGTTTGATTGGATCCTGGTGTGTTTAAATCCATGTTTATCTACCTGTATCATTGCCCGGGCAATAATTTCGGGGTGAATGGACCTGTATTTTTTCAGGGGTCCAACCAGGACGAAATTAAGAACTTTCAAGGCATTTTTGGCGAGATTTTCAAAAAACCGTTTTTCCACCCTGTCCCCGGCAATAAGAGAAGGCTGGAATATGTACGTGTTAGTAATGTTTTGAGCAAGAACAGCTTCTTCCATTTCCCCTTTGATCCTGTTATAAAAAACCTTGCTGCCGGGGCTGGAACCCATTGAAGAGATCACTTCAAATGTTTCAATTCCATTCTCATTACAAAGCTTAGCGGCAGCTACCGGGATTCCATAATCTATTTTACGATAAGTATCCTCATCTGGCGTTTTACTTTTGGTAGTTCCAATACAGCAAAAAACCACATCGGCATTAAAAAGTTCCCCATATTCTTCCAGCTTAAACAAGTCAATAAGATGTTCTTCTATTTTTTCATCTTTAACCGCAACCGATGATCTTGAAAAAAGGACCACTTTTCCATAAGCAGGATCTTTTAATAATTTCTGAAGTAAAATTCCGCCGGTGAGGCCGGTTGCTCCTAATAATATTGCTGTTTTCATATCCTTGTTTAAAAAGTTCGCTTTTTGAAAATTAAGCATACCGGGGTTTATATAAAGATAGGTGTTTGATCTCAATTTTAAATATGTACGAAAAAGAGATCTTATGAGATTTTTTAAAACAAACAATTGAAATGAGGCTTTCCCAGCACCTTTGTTTGAAAAAAGGAAAGGCTGAATAAAACTAAGTTTCATTAAATTTGCTGTATGCAGGATTCCGTTGTTTTACGCAAGATCATTCATATAGATATGGATGCCTTTTATGCTTCAGTAGAACAACTGGACAATCCTGAACTTTTGAATAAAGCTATAGCTGTTGGCGGAAGTGAGGAAAGAGGTGTAGTAGCAGCGGCAAGTTATGAAGCCCGTAAGTTTGGGGTGAGGAGCGCGATGAGCAGTGTTATTGCCAAACGCAATTGTCCTCATTTAATTTTTGTAAAACCGCGATTTGAACGTTACAGGGAAGTTTCCAACCAGATAAGGGAAATTTTTCTGGAGTATACAGATCTGGTGGAACCCCTTTCCCTTGATGAGGCTTACCTGGATGTTACCATCAACAAAAAAGGAAATCCCAGTGCCACCTTGATCGCCAAAGAGATTCGGCAAAAAATTAAAGAAAAGACAGGGTTAAATGCCTCGGCAGGGATTTCAATTAATAAATTCATAGCCAAAGTGGCCAGTGACATTAATAAACCTAACGGGCAAAAAACCGTAAATCCGGAAGAAGTTGAAGAGTTTCTTGAAAAACTGGAGATAAGGAAATTTCATGGAGTGGGAAAGGTGACCGCCGAGAAAATGTACCAACTGGGTATTTTTAAGGGGGCCGACCTTAAATTAAAAACGGAAGAATTCCTTACTGAGAATTTTGGAAAAAGCGGACCCTATTATTACCAGGTAGTAAGAGGAAACCACAGCAGCGAGGTAAAACCTAACAGGATAAGGAAATCCCTTGGTGCAGAAAGAACCTTTGATACCAATATCTCTTCTGAAATATTTATGCTGGAACGGCTGGAAAATATTGCGGAAGAAATTGAACGAAGGCTGAAAAAAAACAAGGTGGCGGGGAAAACCATTACCTTAAAAATAAAGTACAGTGATTTTACCTTACATACCCGAAGCAAAACAATTCCATACTACATCTCCTCAAAAAAGCTGATCCAGGATATTGCCCGGGAGTTGCTCTTTCAGGAAAAAATGAAAGAATCTGTTAGGCTTCTTGGTATTACACTTTCAAATTTAAATACCGCTGATATACAGGGGAAAACCGAAGAAAAAGAAATTGCTGTACAGCTGCGATTTGAATTTTGATAAAATAAAAAACCACGTCTCAGGATTATGAGACGTGGCTTATCAAGTGTATTCTAAAAATGTTATTCTATCTCTGTAACTCTAAGCGTATTTACCATCCCCTTATTGGCAATGGGCATTGCTGCCAGGTTGATTACATAATCGCCATGCTCCACGTAGCCCGCATCCTGCGCTATTTTATTGATGTCCTCAATAGTTTCATCTGTAGTGGAGTACTTGTCATAAAAGAAAGCCTTAACTCCCCACAGCAAACTCAATTGAGAAAGGATCCTGCGGTTGGAGGTAAATACCAGAATGTTTGAAACCGGTCTCCAGGCCGAGATCTGGAAAGCCGTATAACCACTGTTTGTAAGGGTACAAATAGCCTGGGCCTTAATTTCATTGGCCATAGTGGCGGCATGATAACAAATTGCCTTGGTAATATATCTTTTGGTACGAATGTGGGGCGGATCGTGCGGCACCTTGATGAGGGGCGAATTTTCGACTGCCTTAATGATCTGGGTTATTTTTTCAACCACCTGTACGGGATAATTCCCAACAGAGGTTTCACCGCTTAACATTACTGCATCTGCCCCATCCATAATAGAATTGGCAACATCATTTACTTCAGCCCGGGTTGGAGTTAAACTTGTTATCATCGTCTCCATCATTTGGGTAGCGATAATAATAGGAATACGTGCTTTTTTGGCGGTTAGTACCAATTGTTTCTGGATAAGCGGTACCTCGTGGGCAGGTATCTCAACTCCCAGATCTCCACGTGCAACCATTAATCCGTCGCAATAGGCTACAATTTTGTCAATATTTTTAACTCCTTCAGGCTTTTCAATTTTGGATATAATAGGAATCTTATGTTCACTATGCTGCTTAATAAGATCCTGAAGCAGGATAAGATCATTTTCATTTCTAACGAAGGACAGTGCCATCCAATCTACCTTTTGCTCACATGCAAAGATAGCATCAGCGATATCTTTTTCCGTTAAGGCAGGCAATGAGATATTAGTATTGGGAAGGTTCACGCCTTTTTTAGATTTTAAAGGGCCTCCCTGTATTACCTTAGTTACAACTTCATCAACCTTATTGGTGCTTACTATTTCAAATATTAGCTTCCCGTCATCAAGTAAAATACGTTCTCCCTTTTGTACATCCTGGGGAAAAGTTTCGTAATTCATATACACGCGCGAGGCAGTTCCCTTGAACTCCTTGCCTGTAGCAAAAACAATCTTATCACCGGGATTAACGATCACTTCCTCCTTCATCACCCCAACCCGAAGCTTTGGGCCCTGTAGATCTCCCAATATGGCTGCCGTATAGCCAAATTCTTCATTTAACTCCCGGATCATCTGGATCCTTTCCTTTACATCATCATAGTTGGCGTGGGAAAAATTGATCCTGAACACATTCACACCGGCATCCAGCATGTCCTTTAAAACAGCTTTGGTGCTGGTTGCGGGTCCTAAGGTGGCAACGATCTTGGTTCTTTTATTTATAGGCATTATTCTAAAATTAAATTATTTTTTGATTTAAGTTGATTATGATCAACTATATATGTTGTTACGATATTTGGAATGGAAGCAATGCGCCCGGTCATATCCTGTAAGCGCTCCTCATCCATATCTTCTTCAATTTTTAAAAAGTAATCTACATCCCGGTACTCAGGAATAAGATATGTAAGTTGTGGGGAAATATCCTCTTCAGAAAAAAGCGAACCTGAACTCACAACTTTTTTTACCGGACCTTTATATTTATTTTTAATAAGGTAATAGGTCCTGTATTGAGCAGGTTCCTTAAAAAGATAAAGAGGGTACAATGCCTGAACATTCCCGTGGTTAAAATCAAGGTCGTGGGCAGCCCGTTTAAAACTTATCTGTAGATGCTTATTAATAAGATATGCAACTTTATACTCTTCTAAAGAACAATGTATTGCAAGTAATTGATAATCCTCCTCTACCTCATCCAGCATTAATTTATGGGACAACATACTCCAAAACTTTAGTGCTAAAGATAAAATAAGATTGCCAAATTATCATATTAATGATGATAATTTTAGGATATATCTACGAAAACGATATAGTTAAACAGGAATTCTTATTCGTTTTCAATATGTGTTTGCAGGGCATAATAGGCTCTTTTTGAAGCTTTCTCTTCAGCTTTTTTCTTAGAAGTGGCCCTTGCTTTGGCCACAACCCTATCATCAATGCGCAGTTTTACTGCAAAATGCTTGACTTCATCATTTCCGGTATCTTCGTAGACTTCAAAATTAAAGCTCTTCTTTTTCTTTTGGCACCATTCAATAAGCAGGCTTTTATAACTTATAACCTTACCTTCCAGTTGTTCAATATCTACATAAGGATTAATAACCCTTTCATAGATAAACCTCTTGCAGTATTTATAACCTCTGTCCCAATAAATAGCACCAACCAGTGCTTCAAACAGGTTGCCATGGATATTTACACCAAACTGGTCCTTTGGAATATTGGTTTGTACAAAAGAAATAAGATTAAGGTCTTTTCCCAGTTCATTCAAATGCTTGCGGCTCACAATCTTTGAGCGCATCTTGGTAAGGTACCCTTCATTACCCCCGGGTACGGTTTTAAACAAGTAGCCGGCTATCACGGCGCTTAACATGGCATCGCCTAAAAATTCCAGCCTTTCAAAATTTACGGCATTACCAAGTTTATCCTTTTGATTAAGGGATCTATGGGTAAAGGCTTTTTCGTAATGCGTAATATTTTTGGGCTTAAACCCCAGGATCTTCTGCATTGCAATAAAAAAATTCCCGCCTTTTGAAGAACGGGAATTTAATATGTTTCGAATAACACTCATAAGGGCTTATTCAACAAACTTTCTAAATAATACACAAGCATTATGTCCTCCAAAACCAAAGGTATTGCTCATTACAACATTCACCTCCCGGTGTTGCGCTTTGTTAAGGGTGAGATTTAACTCCGGGTCAATGTTCTCGTCCCGGTGTTCATGATTGATAGTTGGAGGAACTATCCCGTGTTGCATAGACAATATTGCAGATATTGCTTCCACCGCTCCGGCGGCACCTAAAAGGTGGCCCGTCATAGATTTGGTAGAGTTGATATTAATATTTTTGGCGTGTTCCCCAAAAACAATGCTTATTGCTTTTAGTTCAGCCACATCTCCAAGCGGAGTTGAGGTACCATGAGTATTAATAGCATCAACATCTTCAGGATTGATCTCTGCATTTTTTAAACAGTTCTTCATAACGGCCACCACTCCAGTTCCCTCGGGATGAGGGGCTGTCATGTGGTAAGCATCTGAAGATAATCCTCCTCCAATAAATTCGGCATAGATCTTGGCTCCACGTGCTTTTGCATGCTCATATTCCTCCAGGACAATTGCACCTGCTCCTTCTCCCAACACAAAACCATCTCTGGTAGCATCAAAAGGTCTGGAAGCAGTTTCAGGACTGTCATTTCTGGTTGAAAGCGCGTGCATAGCATTAAAACCGCCCATTCCCGCCATAGTTACCGCAGCTTCAGATCCCCCTGAAATTATAATATCACTGTACCCCAGTCTAATATAATTCAAAGCATCTATCATCGCATTGGCTGCCGAAGCACAAGCCGAAACCGTGGTATAATTAGGGCCCATTAATCCATGCCTGATTGAGATATTACCCGGGGCAATATCAGCAATCATTTTAGGAATGAAAAAAGGATTGAATCGTGGAGTTCCATCTCCCTGGGCAAAATTTATAACCTCGTCCTGGAAAGTTTCAAGTCCGCCAATCCCTGCACCCCAAATAACACCAACCCGATATTTATCGATAGTATCCATGTCAATTCCCGAGTCTTTTATAGCCTCATCGGAAGCAACTATTGCATACTGAGCGAACCTATCTAGTTTTCTGGCCTCTTTGCGGTCAAAATAATCAAGAACATCAAAGTTTTTTAACTCACAAGCGAATTTAGTTTTGAATTTTTCTGAATCAAAATAGGTAATAGGGGCACATCCGCTTTTGCCGGCCACCAATGAGTTCCAATATTCTTCAACATTGTTTCCAATAGGTGTTAAGGCCCCTAAGCCTGTAACTACAACTCGCTTTAACTCCATAAAATGGTATTCTTTGTTTTATTTTGCGTTTTCAATATAAGAGATGGCCTGGCCAACGGTAGCAATGTTCTCTGCCTGATCATCCGGGATCTGGATGTCAAATTCTTTCTCAAACTCCATGATCAATTCCACGGTGTCTAATGAATCAGCGCCCAAGTCGTTGGTGAAGCTGGCTTCGTTTACAACTTCATTCTCGTCAACTCCTAATTTGTCAACGATAATCGCTTTTACTCTTGATGCAATGTCTGACATAATATTCTATTTTAATTTTGATTAGGTGGCAAAAATAAAAAACTTTATTTTAAAACCGGTTTTTAGTTTAAAAATGTGGAGGTAATTTACGCAAATTTCATTTAAACCCTTTATTTTTACCCTTAATTATTGTTAATACTCCCATTTTGAATTCATCCAACCCTATATCTCCTAAGAAATTAGTCATCTTCGCATCGGGTTCAGGAACCAATGCTGAAAACATTATAAAATACTTCAAAAATTCCGGTACTGCTGAAGTTGTTGCCGTTCTTTCCAATAATAAAGGTGCCAAAGTCCTAAAAAGAGCCTATGACCTGGATGTAAAGGCGCTTCATTTTGACCGCGACGCTTTTTATAATACACAGGAAGTTCATCATGTGCTTAAGGACATGAAACCCGACCTTATCATACTGGCAGGATTTTTATGGCTTTTCCCTGAAAATATCCTAAAAAGCTTTCCCAACAAAGTGATCAACCTACACCCTGCACTGTTACCAAAGTTTGGTGGAAAGGGAATGTATGGGGAAGCGGTTCATAAAGCGGTATTGGAACACAAAGAGAAAGAAACCGGCATAACCATACATTATGTAAACCCCAAATATGATGAAGGAAATATAATTTTCCAGGATTCCTTTGAAATTAACCCGGAAATGACCCATATGGACATTGCAACAAGGATACATGAACTCGAATACCGCCACCTGCCGGTAGTAATTGAAAATTTATTAAATTCTCAGGTTTGACCAACGCAACAGTTCATATATATACAGATGGGGCAGCAAGAGGTAACCCGGGGCCCGGTGGGTATGGGATTGTAATGGAATGGATAGGCAAACCATACCGCAAAGAATTTTCAAAAGGCTTTGCGCACACTACCAACAACCGGATGGAACTTTTGGCGGTAATAGATGCCCTGAAAAAGCTTAAAAATCCGGCTACATCTGCAATTGTATTCACAGATTCCAAATATGTGGCAGATGCGGTAGAGAAAGGTTGGGTATTTGGATGGGAAAAAAAAGGATTTAAGGACCGGAAAAATGCCGATTTGTGGCGGGATTTTCTTGTTGAGTACCGCAACCATAACGTAAAGTTCAAGTGGATAAGAGGGCATAACAATCATCCTCAAAATGAGCGTTGTGACGCTCTCGCGGTAGAGGCGTCCAAAAAGCCCCGCCTGCAACCCGACACAGGATTTAAACCAGAGTAGTTGCTCAATTACAGGCTTGCTAAAGTTTATTAAATCCCTTATCTCTTGAAAAACAAAATGTATATTTGCACCTCAATTTTGAAATCTGGTTATGAGTAAATTATTGATAGTAGGCACTGTTGCCTTCGATGCAATTGAAACCCCTTTTGGAAAAACAGACAAAATACTTGGCGGCGCGGCAACCTATATAGGGTTATCATCTGCCCGTTTTAATATTGATACAGGAATAGTATCCATAGTAGGCGAAGATTTTCCAGAGGAACATTTTAATCTCCTTACCAGAAACGGTATAAATATAGATGGTATTGAAATTGTAAAAGGAGGTAAAACTTTCTTTTGGAGTGGAAAATATCACAATGATCTTAATACCCGGGACACCCTGGAAACCCAACTTAACGTGCTGGCTGATTTTTACCCTGTGGTGCCTCAAAAATATAAAGATGCAGAATTTGTGATGTTGGGAAACCTGCATCCCCTGGTACAGCTTAGTGTATTGGAACAAATAAGCAAACCTACGCTGGTAGTTCTGGATACCATGAATTTCTGGATGGACAATGCCTGGGATGACCTGTTAAAGGTTATTAAAAGGGTTGATGTAATTACTATTAACGATGAAGAGGCGAGACAGCTAACAGGAGAACATTCCCTGGTAAAAGCTGCCAGAAAAATAGCTGAATTAGGCCCTAAATATGTGGTTATCAAAAAAGGCGAACACGGAGCATTATTGTTTAATAATGAGCAAATTTTCTTTGCTCCAGCCCTTCCTCTGGAAGAAGTGTTTGATCCTACGGGGGCCGGGGATACCTTTGCAGGAGGATTTACGGGATATCTTGCTCAAACCGGGGATGTATCTTTTGAAAATATGAAAAGTGCTGTAATTTACGGCTCAGGGATGGCTTCTTTTTGTGTAGAAAAATTTGGCACAGAACGCATGGAATCCCTTGGTGATGAAGAAATACAGTCGCGTATGAAGGAATTCAAAAATTTAACACAATTTGATATAGAATTGTCTGCGAATAAAGCCCTGTAATTATAGGGCTTTTTTTGTGACAAAGATACCACAACAACATTTGAAGCCGAAAAGGATAAAAATATGAGTGATGCTTTAAAACATGAATGCGGAATTGCCATGGTTCGACTTTTAAAACCATTGGAATTTTATAAAGAAAAGTATGGTACAGCCTTTTATGGGGTAAATAAAATGTACCTCCTTATGGAAAAGCAACATAACCGTGGGCAGGATGGTGCCGGTTTTGCGAGTATTAAATTGAATACCCAGCCCGGTGACCGCTACATAAGCAGATTAAGGTCCAATGGGGCACAGCCCATTCAGGATATCTTCAACCAGATCAATGAGCGCATAAATCATGAGATTGCGGAACATCCTGAATATTCAGATAATGTTGCACTGCAGAAAAAACATATTCCATATATAGGAGAGGTCTTTCTGGGACATGTACGTTACGGCACATTTGGAAAGAACAGTATTGAAAGTGTACATCCCTTCTTACGCCAGAACAACTGGATGCATAGAAACCTTATTGTAGCGGGAAATTTCAATATGACCAATTCGGTTCAATTGTTCAATAACCTGGTAGAATTGGGCCAACACCCAAAGGAAAATACCGATACGGTAACTGTAATGGAAAAAATTGGCCATTTCCTTGATGACGCGGTTAACAAACTCTATAAAAAATTAAAGAAGGAAGGCTATACCAAAGTTGAGGCCTCCCCAATAATTGGAGAAAGACTTAACGTTGCCAAAATCCTTAGAAAATCGGCTAAAAACTGGGATGGTGGTTATGCAATGGCCGGCCTGCTTGGCCATGGGGATTCCTTTGTATTACGGGATCCAGCCGGTATACGCCCTGCTTATTATTACCAAGATGATGAAGTGGTAGTTGTAGCTTCAGAAAGACCGGTAATTCAAACCGTTTTCAACCTAAAATTTGATGACGTCAAGGAACTCGAGCCGGGGCACGCAATTATTACCAAAAAGAGCGGCGAGGTTTCCATTAAACAAATTCTGGAACCCCTGGAAAGAAAAGCCTGTTCCTTTGAAAGGATATATTTTTCAAGGGGTAGTGATGCCGAGATTTATAGCGAAAGAAAAATGCTTGGAAGGCTTTTAATGCCCGAAGTATTAAAGGCTATTGATCACGATACTATACATACTGTTTTCTCTTATATTCCCAATACTGCTGAGACTTCATTTTACGGAATGGTGGAAGCGGCACAGGATGAACTAAACTTACAAAAGAACCAGTCAATCCTTGCCGAAAAAGACAGCCTTACTGATGAACGCCTGAAAGAAATCCTTGGCCATCGCCTTAGAACTGAAAAGATCGCCATCAAAGATGTTAAGTTAAGAACCTTTATCACTGAAGACAGCAGCCGTGATGATCTTGTAGCACACGTGTATGATGTTACCTACGGGGTTGTTAAACCTGAAGATACCCTGGTGATTATTGATGACAGTATTGTAAGGGGTACTACTTTAAGAAAGAGTATTATAAAAATGCTTGACAGGTTGAACCCTAAAAAACTGGTAGTGGTATCTTCTGCACCGCAAATTAGATATCCAGATTGTTACGGGATAGATATGGCGCGTCTCGAAGACTTAATAGCTTTTAGGGCCACGCTGGAATTACTAAAGGACAACAACCAGTACCATATTGTAGATACGGTATATAAAAAATGTAAAGAACAGGTGGACCTGCAGGACGGCGAGGTGCAAAACTTTGTAAAAGAGATCTATGAACCCTTTACAGATCAACAGATCTCCGATAAGATCTCAGAACTTTTAAGCGATCCCGAGGTAAAGACCGAGGTTAAGATCCTCTATCAAACTGTTGATAATTTACATAAAGCCTGTCCAAAAAATCTTGGAGACTGGTATTTTACAGGAGATTACCCCACTTTTGGAGGTAACAGGGTGGTTAACAGAGCCTTTATCAATTTTTATGAAGGCAATAAAGACAGGGCATATTAGTCCGCTTCTTACAGAAAATTAAGCAAAAAAGCACAAAAAGTGTATTTCAACTAATTTCCGTGTACTTGATCTAAAATCAGGTTGAGCATTGGGCTTTAGTTGTATATTAGCAAAGCCATAGCATAAGTAGGTTAAGTTCATGGTAGATTTGGGGCAAAAAAAGGTGGACTCTCGTCTGCCTTTTTTTATGTCTTGTAGGTAAATAAAAAAAGCCTGCACGGTTTCCCGCACAGGCTTCTCACTCTAATGAAATTCTTCTTTATTTTTCCTGTGCGTAACGCGCAGAAACCTCTTTCCAATTGATTACATTAAAAAATGCCTCAATATAATCCGGACGTTTATTTTGATATTTAAGGTAATATGCATGTTCCCATACATCTAAACCTAAAATTGGGGTTCCACCACATCCTACACCGGGCATAAGCGGGTTATCCTGGTTTGGAGTAGAACAAATCTCTACTTTACCCCCTTTATGTACACATAACCATGCCCAACCAGATCCAAACTGCGTTGCGGCGGCTTTGGATAATTCTTCTTTAAACCCATCAAAAGATTCATAAGCAGCATCTATTGCCTGAGCCAATTCCCCATCAGGTTTGCCACCACCATCTGGCGACATGATCTCCCAAAAAAGATTGTGGTTATAATAACCCCCACCGTTATTTCTAACAGCAGAATTTGATTTATCTAAATTTTGAAGAATGTTTTCAATAGTTTTTCCTTCATTATCTGTTCCTTCAATAGCAGCGTTCAATTTTTGGGTATAACCTGCGTGATGCTTGTCGTGGTGAATTTCCATTGTTTTTGCATCTATATGCGGCTCCAATGCATCAAAGGAATATTTTAAAGGTGGTAATTCAAATGCCATAATTCTATATTTTTAGTTATAATTTAATCATTGTTTCAAATTTAAGTATAAAGCAATTCATTTAAAATATTATAATGTTATAATAACCTTAAAGAATACCTTTTAGATCCCTGCTTTTTATTATTTATCTTGTGCCTGTAATTTTTTTATTCAATCAATTCCAATCTTTCTTTGACCTCAACAAATAGATTTACTGTTTATAACGCCTCTGCAGGATCTGGCAAAACCTATACTCTTGTAAAAGAATATTTACTGCTATTGCTTCAAAACAATAGTCCTGATGCTTATAAAAATATTCTGGCCATTACCTTCACCAACAAAGCCGTAGCCGAAATGAAATCCAGGGTGATCCTGAACTTGGAGGGTCTGGCTGCAAATGAATGTTCCCAAAAATTCCGGAGTTTAATGGGGGATCTTATGCAGGAAACAGGCTATACAGAGGAAAAAATAAGACAGAGATCCCGGGAGATTTTAAAAAGCATATTGCACAATTACGCCTCTTTTGATATTTCAACAATAGACCGGTTTACACACAAAGTTATAAGGACATTTGCCCGGGATCTTGGAATACCCGTAAATTTTGAAGTGGAGCTTAATACCCTTCAGGTCTTGCAGGAAGCAGTTGATAAACTTATAAACCGGGCAGGAGAAGATAAAGAGCTTACCCGCGTTTTGGTGGAATTCACCCTCGCCAAGGCCGATGATGATAAGAGTTGGGATATTGCTCGGGATATTTTTTCGTTTTCCAGGATCCTGCTTCAGGAAAATCATCAGAAATATGCAAATTCCCTCAAAGGAAAAACTTTAAAGGATTTCCGGGATTTTTCAGAAAAACTTAAAGAGGAAATAAAAGCTTCCGAAGAAAACATTGCGGAGCTTTCTTCCGGCTTTTTTAGTTTTTGCTCCATGCAAGGGTTGGATTGTAAGGATTTTAAAGGGGGGTATGTTTTTAAATATTTTGAGAAACTTCAAAACCATCAATTCGACATTACTTTTGGCGCTCAATGGCAATTGAATATCGGGGAAGAAAAATTATATGCCGCAAAAGTTGATAAGAATAAACAGGAGATCCTGGACCGGCACCAACCGGAGATCGCTGCGTTGTTTAACGGTACAAAAACGGCCATTCATCACAGGGAATATTTAAAGGCAATCCTTTCCAATATTACCCCACTTTCCCTGTTAAGCGAAGTTTCTGCCGAGATTGAAAATATCAAGAAGGAACGCTCCCTTGTGTTAATTTCAGATTTTAATCCCACTATATCTGCCCAGGTACAAAACCAACCTGCGCCTTTTATTTATGAAAGATTGGGTGAGCGTTATCGTAATTATTTTATAGATGAGTTTCAGGATACCTCACAAATGCAGTGGGAAAACATCATCCCCTTAATAGATCACGCCCTCACCGGCGAAGCCACTGTTCAAAACCCGGCAGGGCTTACTCTTGTAGGCGATGCAAAACAATCTATTTACCGGTTTCGGGGCGGGAAGGCTGAACAATTTATTGCGCTCTATAACATGGAACAGGCTTTTAGCATAACCCAGGATGTGAAAAACCTTCCTAATAATTACCGGAGTGCCACTAACATTGTAAATTTTAATAACTCCTTTTTTGAGTTTCTTTCCCATAAATTCACCAATCCTGTGTATAACGACCTGTTTGCAAACTGTAAACAGGTTCCAATAAAAGAAGTTCCCGGCTATGTAAACATTTCATTCCTGGAAACAGAAAACGCAGCGGAGGAACTCGAACAACATCCCATAAAGGTGCTGGAAATAATTAGGGACCTGGAGCAAAAGAATATTCCCAAAAGCGATATTTGTATTCTTACCAGAACCAGGAAACAAAGTATTGCAGTAGCCAACTATCTTAGCAGTGAAGGAATTTCTATTATCTCTTCAGAATCCCTGCTGGTTGCTAATTCCCCCGAAGTTTCCTTTATAAATGCAATCCTGGAATTTTCAGTCAACACTACAGATAAAAATATTAAGTGGGAGATCCTTGCTTTTTTAACCCGGAGGCTGGAGGTTAAAGATGCTCACTATATAATTTCCTCAAATCTTGAAAAAGAGGATGCCTCCATTTTTAACTGGCTGCGCGACTTTGGAATAGAATTCCGTCTGGACCTGTTAAAAGAATTATCCCTCTATGAAGCTGCGGAATACATCATAAGAAGCTTTGCACTGGTTGAAAGCTCCAATGCTTATATACAATTCTATCTGGATTTTATATTTGAAAAAACAAGTCGCATCTCAATGGGAATTCCGGCATTTCTGGAAATTTGGGAATTGAACAGGGAAAAACTAAGCATTATTGCGCCCAAAACAGATAATGCAGTTCAAATAATGACCATTCATAAATCTAAAGGTCTTGAATTCCCCATTGTGATCTATCCCTTTGCCAATACTGCTATTAAAGATATTACCAAGGAGCATATTTGGCTTTCATTACCCGAAGGTTTAAATGACATTCCATACAGCTATTTTAAGGCCAGTTCTAAAATGCAGAATTGGGGGGAGACAGAGGCAGCCGCTTATGAAGAACTTCTGGATCAAACAGAATTTGACGCCATTAATATCCTTTACGTAGCTTTTACCCGGGCATCCAATCAACTTTATATTTTATCCTGCCCCGACCTGAAGAAGGGGGAAGAAAATGAGGGTAAAGTCTCAGGCCTTTTAATTGGTTACTTAAAATCTATTAATAAATGGGATGGTTCCCTAAATTATGAATTTGGAGAAAACAGTGGATGGGAAACACACCCGGATCTACAGGATACATCGCATCATCCCTCTCATTACTACTCCACCGCTGCCTTGAATGACAGGGTGAATCTAATGACCAGATCTGGAGAATTGTGGGGCTCGCTTCAGGAAGAAGCTATCAATACCGGGATTATGGTCCATGATATTCTTTCTGAAGTTGATACGATGGAAGACCTTTCCCCGGCCTTTGAAAAATTAAGAAAGAGCGGTGATGTAAGCCAGGAAAGAGAAAGAGAACTTCGCAATATTATTTCTCAGGTCATCATGCATCCAAAGATTTCAAAATATTTTGACCGGGATTCAATGGTATACAGAGAAAGGGATATTATAAGCCCTTCCGGAGAGATCCTGAGACCGGACAGGTTAAATTTTGACGGAAAAAATGTTACAATAATAGATTATAAAACGGGAAAACTACAAAGAACTCATGGAGAACAAATGACTCAATATGAGGAAGTTTTATCTCAAATGGGGTTTAAAGTGATCAATAAGATCCTTATTTATATTAATAATGAAGTGAACATCTCTTTTGTTTAAAAGATGTTTAATTTTGTAAAAATTGAAAATTATGTACGGAGCAATACAAAAGCATTTACAAAAAGAAATAACCCAGATTAAAGAGGACGGTCTCTACAAGAAGGAGCGTATCATCACTTCGCCGCAGGGAGCTGTTATTAAAATATCTACCGGCCAGGAAGTGATCAACTTCTGTGCGAATAATTACCTGGGATTATCCTCCCATCCTGAAGTTATAAAAGCAGCAAAGGACACTCTTGATTCTCATGGTTTTGGAATGTCCAGCGTGCGTTTTATTTGTGGAACTCAGGATATTCATAAGGAACTTGAAGCCAAAATTGCCGATTTCTATGGAACTGAGGATACGATTTTATACGCAGCAGCCTTTGATGCCAACGGCGGAATATTTGAACCCCTTTTGTCACAGGAAGATGCTATAATTTCAGATTCCCTTAACCACGCCTCTATTATAGATGGGGTACGTCTTTGTAAGGCGGCACGATACCGTTATGAAAACGGCAATATGGAAGATCTGGAAAAACAGTTACAGGATGCCAATGAAAAAGGCGCCCGGTTTAAACTTATAGTAACAGATGGTGTTTTCTCCATGGACGGACTTTTAGCGCCCCTGGATAAAATTTGTGACCTGGCTGATAAGTATGATGCCCTTGTAATGATAGATGAATGCCATGCCGCAGGTTTTATAGGAGAAAAGGGAATTGGAACCCTTGAGGAAAAGAATGTAATGGGTAGGATTGACATTATAACCGGAACTCTTGGAAAAGCCCTGGGAGGTGCAATGGGTGGATATACCACCGGAAAAAAGGAAATTATAGATCTTCTTCGTCAACGCTCAAGACCTTACCTGTTTTCAAACTCCCTGGCACCTGCCATTGTAGGTGCATCTATAAAGGTTTTTGAAATGCTCAAAGGTGACACCAGCCTTAGGAATAAGCTGGAGGAAAATACAAAGTATTTCAAAAAAGGTATTAAAGCGGCAGGATTTGATATTATTGATGGGGAATCTGCAATTGTCCCGGTGATGCTTTATGATGCCCAGTTATCTCAAAATATGGCCGACAGATTATTGGAAGAAGGAATTTATGTGATTGGATTCTTTTTTCCGGTAGTACCTAAAGGAAAGGCCAGAATACGGGTACAGCTTTCTGCCGCACATGAAATAGAGCATTTGGATAAAGCCATTAAAGCATTCACCAAAGTGGGGAAAGAGCTTAAAGTTATCTAATATTTCAAAAACAAGGATTTGTTAATTTTTTGAAAACTTAATATATTTATAAGTATAAATTTATCAATATTTAAATGTTAAATACCCTTTTATTTAGGGGGAAAATTCATACACAAGGGCTCAAACCCTTATAAATAGTCGGCGTTTGCAGGTTTATTAAGAAAACTTTATTATTTTTAGCTTTGTTAATATTGAATTACCGCATACTTTTGCTTCAATTAACACTTAAAACTAAATTAACAAATATGAAACATCTTAGCAGATTTTTATTAGCTTCATTTTTTGTTCTGGGCTTTACGGCTGTACAGGCACAAGATGAAAACAACCCCTGGGCCATTGAAATTGGCGTGAACGCAGTTGACTTATACCCTACGGGAGAGGACGCTCCGGCAGGAGGTATGTTTGAGGACTATTTTAATGTATCTGATCACTGGAATATCCTTCCGGCTATGTCAAGAATTTCTGTAGCCAGATATATTGGTGGCGGTTTTGTATTGGAAGGTGCTGGTTCTGTAAACCAAATTTCAAAATTTGGTGATACTCAAGTGGATGATCTTTCTTATTATTCATTAGACGGTACTGCAAAATATAGCCTTAGAGCTTTATTGAACAATGGCTGGTTAGATCCGCACCTTGGAGTTGGTGGGGGTTATACCTGGTTAGACAATGAAGGTTCTGCAACTTTGAACGGAGCTTTTGGATTAAGCTTCTGGTTCTCAGACAATATTGCACTTAATGTGCAGTCAACCTACAAGCACGCTTTTGCTGATGATGCTTTTCCTCATTTTCAACACGCTGCCGGTATTAAATTCATGTTTGGTGGAAAAGATACTGATGGAGATGGTGTTTATGACAGAGATGATGAGTGTCCTGAGACTCCAGGTTTAAAAGAATTTAACGGATGTCCAGACTCAGATGGTGACGGTATTCCAGATCATTTAGATGCTTGTCCTGATACTGCAGGTTTAGCTGAATTTGACGGATGTCCTGATTCTGATGGTGATGGTATTCCAGATCCTCAGGATGAATGTCCTACTGTAGCCGGAACTGCCGCTATGAATGGATGTCCTGATACCGATGGTGATGGTGTGCCAGATCAAAAAGATGAGTGTCCTGAAGAAGCTGGTCCTGTTGAAAACAACGGATGTCCTTTTGAAGACCGTGATGGTGATGGTGTATTAGATAAAGACGATGAGTGTCCTGATACTGCCGGAACTGTTGCTAACAATGGTTGTCCAGAGCCAACTGCTGAAGCTATTTCTACTTTGAATGAATATTCTAAAACTGTATTGTTTGATACTAATAAGTCAACCATTAAGCCTGAGTCTGAAGAAGCTTTAAAAGCTATTCACGATATTATGCACGAATATTCTAATACAGTATTCCATATTGAAGGACATACTGATAGTGTAGGTAGCGATGCTTATAACCTGAACCTTTCTAAAGAACGTGCTGCATCTGTAAGACAGTGGTTAGTTTCTAACGGTATTCCTGCAAACAGATTAACTTCTGAAGGATATGGTGAATCAAGACCAATCTCTACAAACAACACTGCTGCTGGAAGACAAGATAACAGACGTGTTGAGATATCTTTGGATAAAGACAAAGAAATGAGAAGTACAGAAACTGATACTACCAAAACAGGTAACAAACAGTAATAGTTCTCTAAATTAAATCGAAAAACGCTCCGATATTTCGGGGCGTTTTTTATTTTTACCCTATGACATCTTTTCTCTCCTCGGTTATCAGGGATCTTAAAACACAAGTTCCAGACCTTTCAGCTCTTACTTTTATCCTGCCCAGCAAAAGAGCTGGATCATTTTTAAGGATGGAAATCTCGCGCCAAACTGAAAACCCGGTTTTTTCCCCCTCAATTCTTAGTATTGAGGAATTTTCAGAAAAGATCTCTCAGTTATCAACCCTGGATAACACTACCACCCTTTTTGAATTCTATTCCATCTACAAGGAAACTACACCGGAGGATCAAATTGAGGACTTTGAGAATTTTACCAATTGGGCACAAACCCTTATTCATGATTTCAATGAAATAGACCGTTACCTAATCCCCGCCGATAGAATCTTCAGCTATCTTTCAGAAATACAGGATATCAACCACTGGTCGCTTGGTCCCAATAAAACAGATCTTGTAAAAAATTATCTCGCCTTCTGGAAGAAATTACCGGAATTTTACGAGATCTTAAAGACAAAACTTCTCCAAAGAGAAATTGGGTACCAGGGTTTGGTTTATAAAACCGCTGCAGAAAAAATAGAGGAATACGCCAGGTTGCACGGGAAGACATATATTTTCCTGGGTTTTAATGCCCTTAATACGGCCGAACAGTATATGATCCAGAAAATGCTGGAACATGGCGCAAAGATCTACTGGGATATAGATGAGGTTCATTTTAAGGATACACATCATGATGTATCGCTGTTTATAAGAGAATATGCGAAAAACTGGCCTTATTATCAAACCAACACGCTAAATACTATTTCATCCAATTACAACACGGCTAAAAACATTGAAATAACCGGAATTGCTAAAAGTATTGGACAAGCAAAATATGTGGCAGAGATACTTTCAAAGATGACCCCGGCACAAATGGGATCTACCGCACTGGTACTGGGGGATGAATCCCTGTTAATGCCTGTTTTAACCTCATTACCGGAAAATGTTCCTGCCCTTAATATCACTATGGGTTATCCGCTTAAATTCAGCCAGTTTTCATCGCTGTTTGATATGTTGTTTCAAATTTTCAAAACAGGGGAAACAACATTTTACTATAAGGATGTAATAAGTATTTTAAGCAATTCTGTAATCCAGAAGGTAACTAATAACCGTTCCAACAGCATAATTCTCCAGATAAAGGAAAAGAATCTCCTGTATCTCACCCACAGGCAAATAGCAGAACTTTTCGGGGATGATTCCTCTTCCCTTATAGCGCTTTTATTCCCAAAGGAAGCGTTGGATCCCCCGGGGACTATTATAATCCTTAAGGATTTGGTAACCCACCTCAAATCTCACTTTACTCCGGAAAAGGATCCTTTAAACCTGGAATTTTTATACCATTATCACGAGCTTATAAATAAGCTGGAACAACTGGTACAGGAATATCCTCACATTAAATCAATAGCATCGCTTTACACTTTTTACAAAGAAATTAATAGCACCCAGGCAGTGGATTTCCAGGGAAAACCATTCCAGGGATTACAGCTTATGGGGATGCTTGAATCACGGGTGCTTGATTTTGAAACGGTTATTCTTACCTCTGTAGATGAAGGAACACTCCCGGCCGGAAAAAGCAACAATTCTTTTATTCCTTATGAACTAAAAAAATCTTTTGGGCTACCTACGTACAAAGAAAAAGATGCTGTGTACACATATCATTTTTATCACTTGTTACAAAGAGCTAAAAATATTTACCTTCTTCATAATACAGATAATGAAAGCCAGATGGGTGGGGAAAAAAGTAGATTCCTACTTCAGCTTGAAATAGAGAAGCAACCTCATCACAATCTAACCTTTAAAATGGTCACTCCCGGAGTTCCTCCTGTCACGGAAGAGCTGGAGGAAGTTGAGAAAACCCCCGAAATTCTCAATAAGATTAAACACCTGGCAGAACGAGGCTTTTCACCTTCGGCTCTTACCACCTATATCAGAAACCCACTTGATTTTTACAAACAGTATATTTTAGGCATAAGGGACAAGGATGAAGTAGAAGAAACCGTTGCGTATAACACTCTTGGAACAGTGGTGCATGACAGCCTGGAAACATTCTATTCGCCTCTGGAAAACCAGGTCCTGAAACAGGAACACATTGCAGATTTTAAGGCCAGAGTGACGGGGGAAGTCAAACTTCAGTTTGAAAAAACATATAGCAAAGCACCCTTGTCCCGGGGTAAGAATCTTTTAATATTTGAAGTAGCAAAACGCTATATCAACAATTTCCTGAAAATGGAAAGCAGGGAAATGGAAAATGGGAATTTAATTGAAATAAAGCAAATTGAAACCAACTTAAAGATCCCGCTGGCAATCTCCCAACTGGATTTTCCGGTAGCTATAAGGGGGAAAGTAGACAGGGTAGATGTGGTAAATGGAACCTTGAGGATAATTGATTATAAAACCGGAAAGGTTGAACAATCCCAACTGGAGATCATAGACTGGGAGGAGCTTACTACCGATTATAATAAATACGCAAAACCATTCCAGGTGTTAATGTATGCTCTCATGCTGCTGGAGGATTCGCCTTCAAAATATCCTGTGGAAGCGGGGGTCATCTCTTTTAAAAATTTAAAATCGGGCTTTTTAAAATTTGGAAAAAAAGAACAACCAAGAGATAAGAACAAACAATGTCTTGTAGATGAGGAGATCCTTGAAAACTTTAAAGTACAGTTAAAAAACCTCATCATTGAGATTTGTGACCCCAAAATTCCGTTTCTTGAAAAAGAAATTAAAACAAGCTATGGAAATTTTTAAAAGGAAAAATATAGAAGTTAAAGGAAAGCACGATAAGCCAATTTTGACAGATGTAATATTCAGGGAAAACAACAAACTAAAGCCCGTGGTAATATTTTGCCACGGCTACAAAGGGTTTAAGGATTGGGGCGCCTGGGAGAAAATGGCGGAGCAATTTGCAGGGGAAGATTTCTTTTTTGTAAAATTTAATTTCTCACACAATGGTACCACACCCCAGGATCCCACAAATTTTATGGACATCATGGCATTTGGAGAAAATAATTACTCCAAAGAACTGGATGATCTTCAACAGCTAATAGATTGGTTGCTTCATCCCGATTTTGAATATGGGCAGCACCTGGACCCCTCAAACATTAATCTAATAGGCCATTCCCGCGGGGGTGGGATCGCGGCAATAAAGGCTTCAGAAGAGCTTCGTATTACCAAGCTTATAACTTTTTCCTCGGTTAGTGATTTCGGTAATAGGTTTCCTGGCGAAAAGGAAATTGATAAATGGAAAGAAAAGGGAGTGAGTTATATAACTAATGCCCGCACCGGGCAGCAACTTCCGCATCATTTTCAATTTTACACCAATTTTAAGGAAAACGAGGAAAGGCTCACAATATCAAGAGCGGTTAAAGAATTGAAGATCCCACATTTGATTGTACATGGGAGCAATGACACCAGTGTTCCTATAAGTGATTCAGGCGAATTATTTGAATGGAGTCCTTTCCCAGATCTATTGTTGGTTGAAAGTGCAGATCATGTTTATGGCACTTGTCATCCCTGGGAAGAGGATAAATTACCCATAGAATTTCAATATGTTCTGGACCATACTTTGAAATTCTTAAAAGAAGATAAAGAGGCGCTTCTTAAAAAAACTGCTTCGACAGATTCCTCAAATTTTTAAAAATTAGAGGTAAATAAGATTTTACCTATTTAAATATTTGTTTTACCTTTGGAGCCGAAATTGGGGGATTAGCTCAGCTGGCTAGAGCGTTTGGCTGGCAGCCAAAAGGTCATCGGTTCGACTCCGATATTCTCCACAAAACCACCCTTTTTAAGGGTGGTTTTTTTGTATATACTGCTTAAATTGGTAGAAAGGCAACAAAAAAATATCCCATATGGAAATAAGGCTTGCTAAGAAGGAAGATCTCAACACTATTAAGTTATTAACGGAAGATTGCGCCCTTGCCATGCAGGAGAAAGGCATCTATCAATGGAATGAGCATTACCCATCCCGGGAAAAACTAGCCGCCGACATTGACAAAAAGGAACTTTATGTCCTGGAAGATACTTCAGAAATTTTAGGCATTATCGTACTTACAGCTGAAATGGACGAGGAATATATTCCTATAGAATGGCTTACTGAAAACGGCAATAACCTTTATATTCACAGGCTTGCAACATCTCCCTCCAAATGGGGAAGCGGGTTGGGCCGGAAATTGATGGATTTTGCTGAAGAATTTGCCCGTCAACACCATTTTGATTCAGTAAGACTGGATACTTTCAGCCAGAATAAAAGAAATCATACTTTCTATGAAAGCCGGGGTTATAAACGCCTGGGCGACATCTTTTTTCCCAAACAAAGCGACTATCCTTTCCATTGTTATGAACTGGTGTTGTAAGACAGAAATCACATTTCGACTGTGCTAACCCGTTACTATAATATAAAAAAGCCCCGTTCTCAAACGGGGCTTTTTTATATTATTTGAATTTCAGTTTTTCCTTTTTAGATGAATGTTCCTTAAAGCCTGGCCGAATTAAAGGAAAAAATTCATTTTCCCTCTTTCATTCCAGTTTTCAACTGGCAAGCTTAAACCATAAATATCAATACTCTTCACTCCTCAGTTCTAACTCTTTTCCCCTCTCCACTCTGCGGTGCCTCCTTTAACAGAGTCTACGTTAATTCTATACTTTCCGTTTCCGGAAACAATCCATCGTACTTTCACCGATTCCATTCCGGGGATATTTTTTACCTGGATCTTTTCCGGATTGTGTTTTTGCTCCTCCACCTTATTGAAATCTTCATCATTCACAAGCATTCCTGTAACTACCCTGGCTCCCGAAATTGTTATATAATCTGGTCTCTCAATATTGTACTTTAAATCCTGGCTTGAATGGGTTGGCATAAGCCGCTCATTGTAAACTGTAGCGGTGATCTGTTTCAGGCCTCCCCCAATATTTTCTTCCTTAACATCGGTTATAGTTAATTTAGGAGTGTGAAATGCATGATAAATGGTAAATGCCATATTCCTGTGGGCATCCTGCTCAAGTAGGAAGCCGGGATGCGCCCTTCCGAAGTTCTTTTTAAAACCGCCTACCTCAATCTTACCATATTGCGGATGCTCAAAATCTTCCCACGGCACAAAAGCATCACCAAAAGTAAGATATTTGTCTACGTTCATTTCTTCATCCTGATTTCCACGACCTGCATTTTTGTTAAAATAAAGGTAAGAAACCATAAGTTCATTGGTATACGTATAGATACCTCTCCCACCGTAAAACCAGTCCAATTCTCCACCAAAAACCGAATAAAGATCTTTATATACCACCAGATATCGATAGCCGGGAATTAGCTCTTCCCCTTTTTTACCTATTGCATCGTATATCTTCACATCTTCTGCATTATAGGTTTCCTTGTCCTCCTCTGCCCCAGGCCCGCGAAGTATCATTCCGCCGGAGTTGTGGTAACTTTGAGCTCCGGCTATATTGGGGTGTTTCATCACAAATTCCATCACCGCCCTGTTTTCCGGAAGGCTGAAGGGATATTTATACGCCCCACGCTGGATGTAATCGGGTTGCCATTTCCATCCCCAGTCACGGTTGGGATCGTAATATCCAATTCCGTCCTCATTGACCTCTCCATCCCCGTCGGTATCCTTACCTTCATAGCCCAGCATTTCATATTCCCCTTTTTCCTCATCGGCAACCCTTATAAGTTTTCTTGGGTCCATTGGGTCTTTTATATACCTTCCGGTGGGTGATTTGCGAATCATCATGGTAATGTGGTTATCCCCGTTAAGATCATCAAACCCGTCCTCGCCTGCCTTTCCATCCCCGTCATTATCCAACACCAACATCCCTGAACGCGGGGAATGCGGCGTATTGGGTTCATTCATGAAGTTATTCCTGGCATCGGGATTAATGGTGGGGTTGATATAAAAGGTTTTATCTGCCAGCAGCTCCTTTACAAAATCCAATTCCCCGAACATTTCTGTTAAATACCACGCAGTATAAAGGGAAAATTCAGCCCCCTGTATTTCATTAGAGTGAATATTCCCATCGATATACATGGCGGGTTTTTTATCGGGATCTCCTGTTTTAAAATCTGAAATGGTAAGTAAATAAATATCCCTGCCCTCATAAGATTTCCCAATGCTCTCCAATCTTGCAAGATTGGGATGTGCTTTAGCGATCTTTTGCATGATATCTACCAAACCTTCATAAGTGTAATACCTGTTCCAGCTTACCTGTACGTCGGGTTTATGAGGGGTTCCAATAGCACGGAAGAATTTTTCCTGCCCCTGCACCAGGTTCACATTCATTAAAAAACTTAGAATTCCCAGAATCGCTGTTGTTTTTATATTTTTCAAATTCATCATCTAAAAATTAAAGTTTTACGGTCATTGTTGCATAACCTGTATGCGGTGCGCCGGCCTTTATGGTAGCATTTCCTCCCCCGCGTACTATCCAGGAAATTGTCTCTTTTTCATAAGCTCCAAATTTTTTTGAAAGCTTAATTGTATTTCCTGCGATAATGTCTTTTTTATCCATGTTAACGGTGATTTGCAGCTTTTGCAGCCATCTGGATCTTTCCCCTATTTCTGAATGGGTTGGCAACGGGGAATTATTAAAAACATCAAGTGTAATGCGGGTTAGACCACTACTAAGTTTTTCAGTTTTTACATTATGAAATTCTATGGACGGTTTCATTTTGGCCAGTTTTACCACAAAATCTGTATGGTTTTTTGCAATGCTGTCAACCATTCTAAATGGCGGATTGGTCATTGCAAAAGGTTTAATTCCGCCAACTTCAACTTTTTGGTTGGGAAAATCGGGATGATCAACAGGAGTCCAGTTTATAAAAACGTTATTAACCCCTTCCTTTTCTGCCCAGGCAATAAAGTTAGTTTCAGGAGTTACTTTACCATTTTTGGTTTTGGTTGTGTCCTCTGTGGCTTTCATCTCAGGAACCCACCATCCCGGGGTACTATAACTAAGCCGACCGAAATGAAAATATGCCCATTGAAAGAAATCTCCGCCTTTCCCCTTGTTATCCTGGTTGTAGGCCTTTAGAGGCACAGTTTCCTTATAAATATCTGAAACCATCTTGTTGAGTGCAACATCTTTTTCCAGCATAGAGGTAATTACCCGTTTCTCTGCCCCGCTTTTGTCATATTTTAGTGGTGCTGAAAGATTATTTTCAGGAGCAAAAGTTACAAAGGCGAATATATTCCAACGTTCAAACAAATAATCCAGTAAGGCCCTTGTTTCTTTTTGAGAGACAGGATAATCCCCGGCGTAGGCTTCAAATGCAGGGAATTGATAAGTAAGGGTCTTGTTAAAAGCAATCCCTTCTTCAGGATCCTCGTTAAAATTCCCGTCTTTATCATTGTCAATCCCTTCAGAATATTTTAAAAATCGTTTCTCTCCTCCGGTATTCCCTTCAGCAGGGACTAAAACCTGGGGATGATCTTTATGAGAAATATATTTCCCGAGCGCACTTTCAATGCGCATATCTGTAATAAATCCATCTTTGTTCAGGTCTTCATATCCATCTTCACGTTTTGCCCCATCCCTATCCTGATCTACAATAACTGCATTCCCACGCCTTTGGTATTTTAGGTTGCTGTGGTATTGTGAGTAGGCATCGGGCGACATATTGGGGAACACATAAAAGGTATTTGTTTCCAAAAGATCCTGATGGTCCCGAAGTATTCGTTGTGCAACCTGAAGCGCAAGTTCTACACTAAGCACATGATATCCTTCTACACCCCCGGTAATGGCAATAGCAGGTTTATTTTCCAGGTCCCCTCTTCCTATTTGCAGGGCCCAGATGTCCAGCCCTCCTTCCGTTTTTGTTAATGATACCAGCCGGGCATCTTTTGATGAGGCCATTTGCTGTAGCCGTTGTGTAACTTCGCGATTGGTTGGGTAATCTTCCTGGGCAGCAGCGGGAAATATTCCTAACAAAACTGTTGCCATCAGGCATATTAAATTGTTCTTCATTCTATAGGGGTTTAATGTTTTTTCACGTATATATTACCCGCGCATATCTTCATAACTCATTAAAGGCTTTCGAGATGTGTGCTGTTACTATGTGATTTTTCAAAAATAGAATTAAAAACCAGCATATAAGGATTTTCCCTTATTTTTTCCCCATCACTTCTTTCGCATATACTAACTTTACTGTTTTTCAAATCAAACTTTGAGTACAGCCGTAAGTTTCCGGAATATAAACCGTCTTGCAATTCCTGCTATTATTGCAGGCATTGCAGAGCCTCTAATTTCCCTTACCGATATTGCCATTATTGGAAATGTAGAAGAAAATCCCATTGAAGCGCTTGCTGCCGCCGGTATAGTAGGGTCATTTCTTTCGGCAATTATCTGGATCGTTGCGCAAACCAAAACAGCAATTTCTGCCATTGTATCTCAGCATTTAGGAGCAACCCGGTTGCACGCGGTAAAAACACTAATTCCCCAGGCTATTTATTTCAACTTGGTATTTAGCCTTGTGATCTATGCTACCACTGCCTTTTTTGCTGAAGCGATCTTCAGCGCTTACAATGCTGAAGGTTTGATCCTGGAATATTCCAAAGATTACTACCAGATACGAGCCCTGGGCTACCCCCTCACATTAGTAACATTTGCCATTTTTGGTGTTTTTCGCGGTTTGCAAAACACGCTTTGGGCAATGAAGTGTAGCATTAGCGGTGCCCTGGTAAATGTAATTCTCGATTATATGCTGGTGTACGGTATTGAGGGCTGGATCCCGGCGATGCATTTAAAAGGTGCAGCCTACGCCAGTCTTGCGGCACAGGTGGTTATGTTACTTATGGCGTTATGGTTCTTTTTCAAAAAAACACCCTTTCATTTAAAGCTTAGTTTCAATATAAATCCGCAATTGAAGGGATTACTTCTTATGGCCGCAAATTTATTTGTGCGTACCGCTGCCCTTAATTTTGCCATCTATCTGGCCAATGCTTATGCTACAGATTATGGAAGGAACTACATCGCGGCACAAAGCATTCTTATGAATATCTGGCTGTTCTTTGCCTTCTTTATAGATGGTTATGCAAATGCCGGAAATGCCATTGGCGGAAGATTGCTTGGTGCCAGGGATTATAAAAACCTTTGGACGCTTAGTAAAAAAATAAGCTTGTATTCTGTAATAATTGCTTTTATCCTTATGGCTGTGTGCGCGGTGTTTTATAATGAGATAGGTTTGATCTTCAATAAAGAAAACAGTGTCCTGGTTTTGTTCTCATCTGCTTTTTGGATTGTGTTGCTTATGCAACCCGTCAACGCTATCGCATTTATATTTGACGGCATATTCAAAGGGCTGGGGGAAGCTAAATTCCTGCGCAACCTACTGCTGGCTGCAACTTTTCTTGGTTTTACGCCGGTGCTTTTAATAGGAGATTATTACGAACTAAAACTATATGCGATCTGGATCGCCTTTTTTGTGTGGATGCTTATACGTAGTAGTGCCCTGGTGATTTATTTCCGACGGAAATATTTAAAAAAGGAAGTTTAGGTTCTCCATTTTTTGCTTCCGGCTGGTGTTGATTTTTCAGCTTTATAGTTACATTTGATAAAATCATGAAATTATGACCACTACCCGACAAAACGGAAGTCTATATACTCAAATTGAAAACAGGATTGCGACCATTGAATTTGGACATCCTGCCAGCAATTCCTTTCCTTCAGAATTACTGGAACGCCTTCAAAAGGAATTTAAACACCTTTCAGAAGATGAAAATGTAAGCGTTATAATATTAAGGTCTGAAGGCGAAAAAGCATTTTGCGCGGGAGCTTCATTTGATGAACTTGTTGAAATTGAGAACATGCAGCAGGGAAAGGTTTTTTTCTCAGGTTTTGCAAATGTTATCAATGCTATGCGGGAATGTGAAAAAATAATAATAGGCCGTATACAGGGGAAAGCCGTTGGCGGCGGGGTTGGCCTTGCTGCTGCCTGCGATTATGTGATGGCTACAGATGCGGCTGCAATAAAACTCTCTGAATTGGCCATAGGAATTGGACCTTTCGTTATTGCCCCCGCGGTAGAACGAAAAATGGGGGTAGCTGCCCTGGCAGAGCTTAGTCTGGCTGCACATGAATGGAAAAATGCTTATTGGGCGAAAGAGAAAGGGCTATATGCCAGAGTTTTTGAATCTATTAAAGATCTGGATAAAGAAATTGGATTATTTGCTGAAAAACTTGCTTCTTATAACCCCGATGCACTTATAGAAATGAAAAAGATCCTCTGGAACGACACAGCGCACTGGCGAAACTTACTTCCGGAGAGGGCGGCAATAAGCGGGGAATTGATCCTTTCCGATTTTTCAAAGAATGCTCTTGAAAAGTTCAAAAAATAATTGATTATATTACATGAAAATTTAAAGAATGAGCCTTCAGATAGAACATTTACCAAAAGACAGAGACGCCACCCCGGAACAGGAGTGGGGATATACTTTCTGGGAATTTATTACCGGGAACTTCTGGTATCTCCTGGGAATTCTTATGATTCTTGCCATTTTCCTCTACGCCAGGTCCTACATAAAAAGACATTAAATCATGGTACAGCAAGATGTTCCTGTAAGTGAAGACACTTACAATATCCTAAGTTTTTTAAGCGGGATGGGTCTATGGCTTATCCTGGCAGTAGTTCTTATTGGGGGAGTGATCTTTAAAAAACTGAAAAAATAACTAGCGGGTCTTTAACCAACCTGTAATACTAAGCCGCGTGGTATTTACCGGTTTAACCTCATGTTCCAGGATCTGGCTTTCAAAAATAACCACCCGCCCGGGAAGAGGATAAATACTCTTTGATGTTTCCACCCCGTTTTCCTGTTTATATATCACCAGTTCGCCACCGTTCTCAGGTTTCCAGTTTTCATCATTTAAGTAACATACCAGGGAAAGCTTTCTCCTGTCGTCATTTTGAAAGGTATCAAGATGCCTTTTGTAGAAAGTCCCCGGGGGATAAACGGCATAATGAAATTCCTTTTGCAGGATCCCCAGGAAGCAGGTTTTATTTAGATAGTCTACTAAAGAATTAATTTTACTGAAGAATATTCTCTCTGCATCCCCGGCATCCTTTTCATTGATCCACAGAATAAAATCACCCCGTACAGTCTTTGCAATTGTTTCGTTCAGTTTATTGCCTATAGCCGCTTTTTTAAAATTATCCTCTTCATATTTTTCCAGAAGCACATTGCGTAATTGCTGCACTTCTTCTAAATTAAAAAAATCTTCAGCAATATAATATTGATCTTCCAGGAGCCCTGTGATTATCCTCTCATATAGCGGATTTTCCTTAAACTCAATTTGTTCAAACAATTCAGAATTAGTATCCATAATTGCAATTTAATAGCCTGCAAATATACACCCGGAATCCTTTGGTCCCGAACAAAATTGAAGGCGTTAAAAATCTTATCTTTGCACCAAACGAATGTTATGAGCAGGATAAGGATTACTAAACAATTCTCTTTTGAAACCGGTCATGCCCTCTATGGTTATGATGGGAAATGTAAAAATGTGCACGGGCATAGTTATAAATTAAGCGTAACAGTTATTGGTACTCCCATTACAGATAAAGCTAATGTAAAATATGGGATGGTGATAGATTTTGGCGATTTAAAGAAGATTGTAAAATCTGAGGTGGTAGATGTGTTTGACCACGCTACCGTATTTAACAGGAATACCCCGCATATAGAACTTGCCAAAGAGTTGGAAAATCGCGACCATAGTGTAATTCTTGTAGATTACCAGCCAACCAGTGAAAATATGGTGGTTGATTTTGCTGAAAAAATAAGCAGCCGGTTGCCTGCACATATAAGTTTGTTCTCCCTGAAACTGCAGGAAACAGATACTTCTTTTGCTGAATGGTTTGCCGGTGATCAAGTCGATAATCCCACCCCGAAGGGATAGAATAACTATAAACTTCGGGATTATTGTGATGGTGAAATGTTTCCGGATTCTTTAATCGAAACCACGGGCCTTTTAACTTTTAAGTCCCAAACCGAATTTATTTTATATTTACATCTCAGAATAACTCTATGATAATTCCGGAAGGTAAAAAAATCTATTTTTCCAGTGACAATCATCTAGGTGCTCCTTCTTCCGAAGCCAGTAAACCGCGTGAGCTTAAATTTGTTAAATGGCTGGATGAAATTAAAGAAGATGCGGCTGCTATTTTTTTACTTGGAGACCTTTTTGATTTCTGGTTTGAATATAAATATGTAGTGCCTAAAGGCTTTGTAAGAACACTTGGCAAACTGGCCGAGATTCGTGACAGCGGAATTCCGGTCTACTTCTTTGTGGGAAACCACGACCTGTGGATGAAGGATTATTTTGAAAACGAACTTAATATTCCTGTATATCACCAGCCTAAAGAATTTGAATTCAACAACAAAAAGTTTCTTATTGGCCATGGGGATGGCCTGGGCCCCGGAGATATTGGGTATAAGCGCATGAAAAAAGTGTTTACCAACCCACTTTCCAAATGGCTTTACCGCTGGCTTCACCCCGATCTTGGAGTGCCCCTGGCACAATATTTTTCTGTAAAGAACAAGGCGATCTCCGGTGTTGAAGATCAGGAGTTTTTAGGGGAAGACAAAGAGTGGCTTATTCAATACTGCCGGCGCAAACTGGAAACCACTCATTACGACTATTTTATTTTTGGCCACCGGCACTTACCCCTCGAGATTGATCTTAATGGTAGATCGACCTACATAAACACGGGCGACTGGATCTCTCATTACACCTACGCTGTATTCGACGGTGGGCAATTGCAGCTTCAGAAATTATAGGGTCCCCAATTGATACTTCAACAATTAATATCCCTTAATTTCAACTGCAGGCTTACATTCCCGTTCCATTCATTCTCATCGATACTATAAACCGCGTTGAATTTCTTTTTATGTGTAATGAGATCACATTTATTGCCCAGGTTAAAACCAATTGCGTCAATGGCGATAGGACTGTTAGCTTGTTTCACTCTGCATTTTAGGTGAAGATCCTCACCGCCTACGCATTTTCCATAACCGGTATCCATAAGGTTTTGGGTCATAAAGACGGGAGACATATTTCCCGGGCCATAAGGGGCAAACTGTTTTAGTATGCGGTGAAATTTAGGGGTGATATCCTCCAGGTTTATCTCTGCATCAATGGCTATTTCTGGGGTTAGAAGTCGTTTATCAATACTTCCTGAAACCACTTCTTCAAACTTTCTTTTGAAATTTTCGTATTCAGATTCCAATAAGGTGAGGCCGGCAGCATATTTATGGCCTCCAAATTGCTCAATATGATCACTGCATGCCTCCAGGGCATCATATACATCAAAATCTTTTACAGATCTTGCAGAGGCAGCGAGCTTTTCTCCGCTTCTTGTGAAGACCAGGGTGGGCCGGTAATAAGTTTCAGTCAATCTTGAAGCAACAATTCCAATAACACCTTTATGCCAGTTTTCATCAAACACCACAGTTGTATATCGCTCCTGTTCCTCTAATTCCTCAATTTGAGCAAGGGCTTCAAGGGTTATTGTTCTATCGGCATCCCGGCGATCTGAGTTATATATCTCTATTTCTGAAGCAAAAATGTTTGCCGTTTCCTGATTTTCCTCTACCAGGAGATCTACGGCGTGCTGGCCATGTTTCATCCTCCCTGCGGCATTTATTCGCGGAGCAATGATAAAAACAACATCAGTAATTGTAAGGGTTTCTTTTTTAACCTGCTGCAGGATCGCCCTGAAACCAGGTCTTGGCGCAACATTAATCACCCGAAGGCCGTGAAAGGCAAGTATCCTGTTCTCCCCGGTAATAGGAACAATATCTGCGCCTATGGCCGTGGCCACCAGATCCAGATATGGAAGCAAAATATCTAAAGGGAAATTATTCTTTATAGTCCAGGCCTGCATTAGTTTAAATCCTACCCCGCAGCCACACAATTCTTTGTAAGGATAATCACAATCTTCCCGTTTTGGATCAAGTACCGCGACGGCCTGCGGAATTTTAATTCCCGGGCGGTGATGGTCGCAAATTATAAAATCTATATTTTTTTGGGCTGCATAAGCAACCTTGTCAATCGCCTTTATGCCGCAATCCAGTGCGATTATGAGGCTTATATCATTATCGGCCGCAAAATCAATTCCCTTATAGGATATCCCGTAACCCTCATCATACCTGTCCGGAATATAAGTAGCCACATTGGGATAAAAAGTTTTAAGCCAGGATGAAATTAAGGCTACGCTGGTGGTGCCATCAACATCATAATCACCATACACCAAAATGTTTTCTTCGCGGTCTATTGCCTGTTCCAGTCGCGCAATGGCAAGGTCCATATCTTTCATAAGAAAGGGGTCATGAAGATCATCCAGGGATGGGCGGAAGAATTTTTTGGCTTCTTCAAAATTTTCAATTCCCCGTTGTACCAAAAGTGATGCAACGGGTATACCAATATTCAATTGGGAAGCAAGTCTGGTTACGGTATCTGGATCTGGTTTAGGCTTTAGGGTCCAACGCATGCATGGGTTGTATTAAGATTTATAATTAGGGGGGGGATCTAAGCCTGCGCTTCGGTATGAGTTCAATTTAAATTTTTTTGCGGAGTTAGGAAAGGTTCAGAATGAAAAAATGAAAACATTATTTTTTTCCCGAAACCACCACAACTATCTCTCCTTTCGGTGGTTTTTGAGTGTAATGGGCGAGCACCTCTTTTATTGTACCTCTAATAGTTTCCTCATGAAGTTTGGAGATTTCCCTGGAAACAGAAATTGGCCTGTCTTCCCCAAAATACTCGCTAAATTGTGCCAGGCTCTTCAATAATTTATGAGGAGATTCATAAAAAATAACAGTGCGGGTTTCTTCAGCAAGGATTTTTAAACGGGTCTGCCTTCCCTTTTTAACCGGAAGAAAACCTTCAAAAACAAATTTATCATTTGGAAATCCGCTGTTTACCAGGGCGGGCACAAAAGCGGTTGCCCCGGGCAGGCAATCTACCTCAACTCCTGCCTCAACACAGGCGCGCACCAGTAAAAATCCGGGATCAGAAATTGCCGGGGTTCCGGCATCACTAATGAGCGCAAAGGTCTCACCGTTTTGTATTCTTCGCACAATAGTTTCAACCGTCCTATGCTCATTGTGCATATGATGGCTGTGCATGGGGGTTTTAATATCAAAATGCTTCAATAATTTGCCGCTGTTGCGGGTATCTTCGGCCAGGATAAAATCTACCTCCTTCAGCACCCTTATTGCCCGTAAGGTCATATCCTCAAGATTACCAACCGGCGTAGGTACCAAATATAATTTTGCCATTTTAAGTAACAGGTTTAATAAAGGATCTAGTGCTTAAACTTATTCTCAACAAGGTCGAGAAATTTTTGTTCGTACTCTTCCTTTCCCGCCCAATTCTTATAATCGGGCTTTACCACCATTTGAATGAACTTTTTGGCTTCGGTGACAGAATCAAAGGTATTTAACTGGGAGATCACCCGGTTATAATCGGCTGTTTTTCCGTCAAAGAGGTGACGTATAAAAGCAAGGCGTTCGTTAAGGCCAATATTGATCCCGTTTTTAAGTCTGTCATTTAAAGATCTTGGCCTTTGTTCCTTGTCCTGTTTTTTTACAGGTTCAAAACTTGGAAGGTTATCATAATCTACTCCTAAATCACGAAAATCTTTTTTCTTTTCAACAGGGGGTTCTACAAACTTCTCCACTCCGTTTTTGGAGATGATTTTATTGATCATTTGATCCAGATTCTGAGTTTCAGGAGGCATATGCGCAACAATGTCCTTTATCTTTTCGGTATTTGGCTCGGTGATAGCTTCAGAATCATTAAACTCGGTGCCGTCTGGCAAATAATCATCTTTTTCTTCAATGATATGGGGAACAAACTTTGGCGGTTGCGCAGGTTGAGGCTCTTCTTTTTGAACAACTTCCCGGGCAACTTCAGTTTTTGCTGCAACCGGTTCCTTAACTTCAGCAGCAATTTCAGGAGAAAATGATATAAGGTTTTCTTCAGTAAAAGCAAGCACCGTGATCTTTTCATACAAATCCCGGACCTGTAGTTTTAATGAAGAAATGGAATTCTCATTCTCGCTGTGTAAAATTTTATTGGCCAATTCTTTCAACTCGGCCTGCAATTTCTTTTTCATCTCAAGATTGTTTTATTTTATGAAGATCTACATTGCATAAACCCCTGCAATAATTTTACCATTCAGGTAAGGTAATTGCATTCTCTTTTCAGCTGGTTCACAAATTTAAATAACCTACGGGCGTAAGCCGTTGTATTTTTAATAAATTTGTTCCAACTTTATGCTGAAGGGGTATGATCCCTTTCGGCACTGAAAATTACAAAATGTTTCTCGAAAATACAGTAAATCATAAAGAGCAATTTGGATGGATTGAAGTGATATGCGGATCTATGTTCTCCGGGAAAACCGAAGAACTCATTCGCAGGTTAAAACGCGCAAAATTTGCCAAGCAAAAGGTTGAGATCTTTAAACCGGCTATAGACAAGCGTTATCACGATGAAATGGTGGTTTCTCATGACTCTAATGAAATTAGATCCACCCCCGTCCCCTCTGCTTCCACAATTCGCCTGCTGGCAGATGGATGCGATGTTGTGGGAATTGATGAGGCCCAGTTCTTTGATGATGAAATTGTAACCGTATGCAACGACCTTGCTAACCGGGGTGTAAGGGTAATTGTGGCAGGGTTGGATATGGACTTTAAAGGAAACCCTTTTGGTCCCATGCCCAATCTAATGGCCACTGCAGAGTATGTGACCAAAGTTCACGCTGTTTGCACCCGCACGGGAAATCTTGCACAGTTTAGTTATAGAAAAGCGGTGAATGATGATCTTGTTTTTCTTGGGGAAACCGAGGAATATGAGCCTTTAAGCCGGGGAGCCTTTTATAAAGCAATGTTACAGGAAAGGGTTAAAAATATTCCGGTTAAAGGCGTCCAAACCGTGAATTCAAATAAAAAAAACCTTTAATGCAAAAAACCAGGGAAACTGTACTGGAAATAGACCTTGGCGCTCTTGCCCATAACTATAGGTATTTAAGGGAAAAAGCCGGGAAGGGCGTAAAATTCCTGGGAGTAGTAAAAGCATTTGCCTACGGCAATGATGAGGTGGTAATTGCTAAAAAACTAAGCGCACTTGGAGTAGATTACTTTGGGGTGGCTTATACTTCTGAAGGGGTCTCCCTGCGGAAGGCCGGAATTGAAAAACCGGTTCTCATATTGCACCCACAATCTTTCAATTTTGAGGAGATTATTGAAAACTGCCTGGAGCCCAGTATTTACAGTGAATTTGTGCTGAAGGAGTTTATTAAAACTGCGGAAAGGCTGGGCCAGAAAGATTATCCTGTTCATATAAAACTTAATACAGGGCTCAATAGGTTAGGATTCTCTGAACCTGAAATATCCAAAGTGCTGGAGCATCTTTCAAATACCACGGCAATCAGGATAAAAGGTCTCTATTCCCATCTTGCTGCCAGTGAAGACTGGAAAGAACGTGAGTTTACTCTTGGCCAGATCAATAGATTTAGAAAAATGGCATTTGAGATTGTCAATGCAATAGGTTACCACCCACTTTTACATATAACCAATACTTCCGGGATCGTAAATTATCCCGAAGCCGCATTTGATATGGTACGCGCCGGTTTGGGTTTATATGGATTTGGAAATGATCCAGAAATAGATAAACACCTCAAACCAATAGGTACATTAAAAACCATTGTTTCTCAAATAATGAAATTACAACCGGGAGACACGGTTGGGTATAACCGCGCTTATAAAGCACAGGAAGAAATTACAATTGCCACCCTTCCCCTGGGGTATGCAGATGGGATAAGCAGGCAACTTGGGAACGAAAGATCCGGGGTTTATATAAACGGCTACTTTGCTCCCTTAATTGGTAACGTTTGTATGGATATGATCATGGTGAACATTAGTGGCATTGCCTGTGAAGAAGGTGATGAGGTGATCGTATTCGGGAAAGAACAACCTGTTACTGAATTTGCTAAACAGGCCGGAACAATTTCATATGAATTAATTGCCGGTATCTCCCAGAGAGTGAAAAGAGTTTACTTACCTGAATAATCTCATTGTCTTAAACAACTATTCATAAAATTATCTTAAATTGGTTTTAACAACCAACTAAAATCCTCCTATATGGCATTCTTTCAAGATTTTAAAGCATTTTTAATGAAGGGCGATATTGTTGCCCTGGCTACAGCGGTAGTAATTGGCGCGGCATTTAATAAGATCGTATCCTCTGTGGTTTCAGATATTATAATGCCAATTATTGGCCTGCTCACCGGCGGAGAAGACTTTTCCCAAAAATTCATTTCGCTGGATGGGAACAGATATGAAAGCCTGGAGGCTGCCGTAGAAGCCGAAGCGGCCATTATTACCTATGGGAATCTTATTGATGCCATTATCCACTTTATAATCGTTGGTTTCTTTATTTTCCTGGTGTTAAGGGCGTATGAAAGAAGTAAAAAGAAAAAAGAAGAGGCCCCTGCTGCCCCGGCCGGGCCAACACAGGAACAATTGTTGATTGAAATAAGAGATGAATTGAAAATTCAAAATAATCCTAACAGGATCTAATTAATAAAGACGTACGCATACCGCTACACTACATTTTTTAACCCTAAACCCCCCGCAGAGCGGGGGGTCTTTTTTTAACAGGAAAATTTATTGTGTTCAATTTAATACAATGGTAAAAAAATTGCAACCTCATATTATATAAATAAGTAAGCGGTACAATACCTTTGCCGCTGAAACAAAATATAAATGGCTTGAGGGGAGCCGAAATTTAAAAATAAAACTTCAATGAAAATAGCTGTTATAGGTGCTACCGGAATGGTAGGCCAGGTGATCCTGCAAGTACTGGAAGAAAGAAATTTTCCATTAACAACATTATTACCGGTTGCTTCTGAAAGATCTGTAGGTTCTGAAATTAATTATAAAAATACCGCATATAAGGTAATAGGCCTGCAGGAAGCTGTAGATTCAAGGCCGGACATCGCCCTTTTTTCTGCCGGGGGTGATACCTCCCTGGAATGGGCTCCAAAATTTGCTGAGAACGGCACCACCGTAATAGACAATTCCTCTGCCTGGAGAATGGATCCTTCAAAAAAACTTATAATCCCCGAGATCAATGCCGGGGAACTAAAAAGTGAAGATAAGATTATTGCCAATCCCAATTGTTCTACCATTCAACTGCTCATGGCATTAAAACCATTACACGATGAGTATACAATTAAAAGAGTAGTAGTTTCTACTTACCAGTCTATCACAGGGACCGGGGTAAAAGCTGTACAACAGTTGGAAAATGAATATGAGGGTAAAAAAGGAGAAATGGCCTATCCTTACCCAATTCACAGAAATGCAATCCCTCAATGTGATGTTTTTACTGAAAACGGTTACACTAAGGAGGAAATGAAACTTACCAATGAGACCAAAAAGATCCTGGGTGATGATACGGTCCTGGTTTCGGCAACCGCAATAAGGATTCCGGTGGTAGGAGGGCACAGCGAAGCAGTGAATGTTCAGTTTGAGAATGATTTTACTGAAAGTGATGTGCGCCGCATTTTAAGCAATTTCCCCGGAGTAACCGTGCAGGACAATCCCGATGTAAACACCTACCCCATGCCCGTTTATGCTGAAGGCAAAGATGATGTATTTGTAGGCAGGATCAGGAGAGATTATTCCCAGGCAAATACACTTAATATGTGGATAGTAGCCGACAATTTGAGAAAAGGAGCAGCCACAAATGCGGTACAGATAGCAGAGTTTTTGGTAAATAATAAATTGGTTTAATTCCTGCTTTTAAGATGTTAAATATGGGAACATTGTTGTAAAGTCTGACCTTGTTCCCCTATTTTTGCGTTTCATGAAATTAATCAGCCCATATATTAGTGGCCTTTTAGGCCTTATTATAATTGCAGCAACTTTGCTGCAATCTATACATGAGCTAAGTCATAACATAGCTGCTGATGATTTTTCCGGGGAAATGACCATTAATCCTGTTGCCCTGGATTGTGACTTGTGCGATTTTCATTTTTCTTCAGTAGATCTCCCGGAACACAATAATCATAATCTTTATTTACCATTCAAGGAAAGTGTTTACAGTATATCTATAACCGCTACTGTATATCCTTTTACCCACAACCTGTTCTCCTTACGGGCTCCTCCGGCAGTGATTGCCTAATCAAGAGTTATTATTTTAACCTTACTCTTTTGGCCTGACCAAAACCAAAGAGTTATCCTGATTTTTTTTTAATCACTGTACCATGAAGCAATTCCTGTTTGTTTTTCTATTCTTTTTTATAATTCCACCATCCTCTTTTTCCCAGGATTATTATCTGGAGGGTGAAATTAAGAATAGTGCCGCAGCTCCTCTTGAAGGTGCCCACATACATGTTGATAACAGTTTCACCCTTACCAATGCTGGGGGCTATTTCAGGATAGGCAATTTGCCGCGTGGATCCTATAGAATGACCGTCACTTATCTTGGCTATCAGTCAATAGACACTCTCATTACAATAGGTGAAGACAAAAAAATATTTTTCACCTTAAAAGATGATACCTCTACCCTCAGGGAAGTTCTTGTTAAATCTAATGCGAGAAGAACAACCTCAGCTAATAAGGAAGTTGTAAGCCAGGTGTATATACAGGACCGGTTTAGCGGCTCCCTTGCAAAAACCCTGGAAAGACTGCCTGGCATTAACTCGGTTGAAATTGGAGCGGGAACTTCCAAGCCAATTATTCGGGGCCTCGGATTTAACCGTATAGCTGTAAGTGAAAACGGCATTAAGCAGGAGGGACAGCAGTGGGGCGCAGATCATGGACTTGAAATAGATGCTTTTTCAGTAGAAAACCTCGAAATAATAAAAGGGGTAGGTGCTATTGAACATGGGAGTGATGCCATTGGTGGGGTTATAAAAATTATAAATGACCGTATTCCCCGTGAAGGTCTTACCGGCGAAGTAATTGTACTGGGAAAGACGGTAAACAATACCGTAGCAGCCTCTACCAACCTGGCCTACAAAAAAGAGAATTTCTTTTATAAAATAAAAGCTACAGGCAGTGAATTTGGGGATTACTCTGTCCCTACAAATAATATTGTTTATTTAAGCCAGAATATTCCAATCTTTAATGAGAGGCTTAAAAACACTGCAGGTAAAGAGGTAGATCTTTATGGCCAGGTGGGATATTTAGCCAATAATTATAAAGGCACGCTAAGCCTAAGCAACGTTTATTTTAAAGGAGGCTTTTTCCCGGGTGCCCACGGGGTGCCATCGATAAGAAGAGTACAGGATGACGGGGATAAAAGAAATATAGATTATCCTTTTCAAAGGGTGAACCATTTTAAAGCAATAAGTAAAAATGAGTGGTTTTTTACAGGATCCACCCTTGATGTTACCTTAGGGTATCAAAACAACCACAGGCAGGAATGGAGCCGGTTTCATACCCATTATCAGGGACAGACCCCACCGGAAAAAGATCCGGATCTGGAACTTAATTTTAATCTGAACACTTTTGATGCCCAGGTAAAATACAGCCGGGCTCTGTCTGAAACTCATAGCGCTTCCATTGGGGTACAAAGCCAGGTGCAGGACAATAAATTAAGTGGTTATAATTTTCTACTGCCTGAATATTTCAGAACTACCACCGGGATTTATCTAACCCATGAATACCGTGCTTCCCAAAAAGTCACCCTGAATCTTGGAGGACGTTTTGATTATAGCAAGATATCGATTGAAGAAAATTACGATCCGCGTTTATTTGAATATTTGATCAATAAAGGACAGGAACCCTCGGTTGCCTCCGGCTATGCTACCCGAAGCAGTGAAATTGAGAGGGATTTTACCAATTGGAACCTAATGGCCGGATTGTTAAATAATATCTATCCTAATTGGGATGCCTCGCTTAATGCAGGCACCAGCTTTAGATTGCCTACAGCTATTGAGCTGGGTGCAAACGGGATTCATCATGGCTCTTTCCGGCACGAACAGGGTGACCCCAATCTGGACCCTGAAAAAGGATATGTGGTAGATGCAAAACTTAATTATTCAAAGGATGGTTTTAAAGCATCCATGAGTCCATATATCTACTATTTTGACAACTATATATATCTTAATCCCAGCGGAATATTTTCGGTTTTGCCGCATTCAGGACAAATCTATCAGTTCACTCAGAATGCCGCCGTGTTAACCGGCGTAGAAGTTGAAGTTGAGAAGACCTTTTTTGGAAAACTGCGCACACAGGCTGTTTTTGAATATTTATATAACCGGCAGGTTACTGCCAAAAGATCGGGAAATTATCCATTACCATTCTCTCCACCTGTAAATGGATTTGGCGAAGTTGGATATTTATTATTTGAAAACTCCAAATCTATAAACAGCACCGAAATTTTTGCAAATACCTCTTTTGCTCTTGAACAAAATAGAATAGCCCAAACAGAAGAGACCACCCCCGGGTATCAAATTTTTGGGGCAGGTTTTAGAACCAGCCTGAGTTTTGGAAATTTCAAAGCCGATGTAAACCTTCAACTTACCAATATTTTTAATACCAAATACTTTAATCATACCAATTTTTACCGGGCTCTGGAGATCCCGGAAATGGGAAGAAATATTCAATTAATGCTAAGAATTCCAATCAATAAATAAATGAAAGAATTCAAATTGCATATCACACTTTTTTTCCTCTGCGTCTTTTTATTTCCGCAGGCAGCGAACAGTGTGCATTATTTTGTAATTCCGCATTCTTTGGGAACCCCTGCCGGGGAAGAGGATGTCACGAATCCGGCTTATGATTATCATTTTTGTGAATACCAGCTTACCGGGTGGAGCTTTTTTATTCCAACCTCTTCAACAGTAAATTTTACGCCTTTTCCCACCCAGGGAAAAAAACCGCATTTTTTATACGCATTTAATTTAATAAGTGAATTAGCCTTTCATTATTCATTAAGAGGTCCCCCGCATTCAACCGGTTTAAAAGAAGGCTTATTTATTTATAAACACAAAAATTATTTAAAATGAAAATCAAATTAAATTCAATCTTAACCTTAATTGTAGCTGCCGTATTCTTAACATCATGTAGTAGTGATGATGATGCTGCCCCAGATACACAAAAGCCAACAATCTCTATCACAGAGCCACATAATGATGAGGAAATCGCCCCGGGAGGAGAGATGCATTTCGAAGCTGTTTTTACAGATAATGTGGAATTGGCATCGTATAAAATAGAGATCCATGATGATTTTGATGACTACACTCATGCGCAGTTAAAAAGTAGTCATGATCTAAATCCCTGGAATTTTGAGCAGGTGTTTCAAATTCCTGCGGGCCAAAAAAGGTTTGAGGCTGTACATCATATAGACATTCCAACCCTGGTGAATGGACAGGCAATAAACGAGGGGACATATCACGTTGGGATTTATCTTACAGATACTTCAGGCAATGAAGAAACCGCATTCCTAACTATCCATATTGAAGAAGATCATGGAGATGAAGATCACGACCACTAGGAAGTAAATAATCATTAAAAAGGCTGTCTGTAAGGACGGCCTTTTTATATTTTGAGAGGCTGGTAAATTGAATAAAAAAATACCTATTTTTGGGCAATTACCTTATAAACCCTTCATAATGAAAAAAATAATACCCGGTGTTTTAGCTGCAGTAATTTTAGTCGGCTGTAATACCAATAACAAAAAAGAAGAAAGTACCGCTTTGAAGTACCCCGAAACAAAAAGAGTAGATACGGTTACCAATTATTTTGGAACCGAAGTTCAGGACCCTTACCGCTGGCTGGAAGATGACCGCAGCGCTGAGACCGGAGAATGGGTGAAAGCTCAAAACGAAGTAACCTTTGATTACCTTGAAAAGATCCCTTTTCGCGATGCCCTGAAAGACCGCTTAACCACCCTGTGGAATTATGAAAAACTGGGAGCTCCTTTTATTGAAGGGGACTACACCTATTTTTATAAAAATGACGGTCTCCAGAACCAATATGTGATCTACCGGAAAAAAGGAGAAAATGATGAAGCCGAAATTTTTCTGGATCCCAATAAATTTAGTGAGGACGGGACAACATCTTTAGGAGGCCTGAGTTTTTCTGATAGTGGAAAAATGGCCGCCTATGCCATTTCTGAAGGCGGAAGCGACTGGAGAAAGATCCTGATAATGGATGCTGAAAGCAGGGACATTGTAGAGGACACTTTGATAGACGTAAAATTCAGCGGTATTTCCTGGAAGGGTGATGAAGGTTTCTACTATTCAAGTTATGAAAAACCAAAAGGAAGCGAACTTTCTGCCAAGACAGATCAACACCGTCTTTTCTACCATAAACTGGGGACAAAACAAAGTGAAGATAAAGTTGTCTTTGGTGATACCCCCGCTCAAAAACATCGTTATGTTGGCGGTAGCGTTTCTGAAGACAACAAATACCTGTTTATTTCGGCCAGGAATTCAACATCGGGAGGAAAGCTTTATATGATGGACCTTTCCAGGCCAAATTCACAACTTGTGACCATTCTTGACCATGAGAACAGCGATACGTATGTTATGGACAATGAAGGAAGCAAATTGTTTATAGTAACTAACCTTGATGCTCCCAACCGTAGAATTGTTACTGTTGACGCCGCCAATCCAACACCTGAGAACTGGAAGGACTTTATTCCTGAAACCGAAAATGTATTAAGCCCTTCTACAGGAGGCAAGTTTATTTTTGCCAACTATATGGTAGACGCGATTTCACAGGTAAAGCAATATGACTACAACGGGAAGTTGGTAAAGGAAATAGAACTTCCGGGAATTGGATCGGCAGGCGGTTTTGGAGCAAAGAAAGAGGACAGTGTTTTGTACTATTCCTTTACAAATTATGTGACGCCGGGTAGTATTTACAAATACAACCTAAAAGAGGGAACCTCAGAATTATACAACAGCCCTCAAATAGATTTTAATCCGAATGACTTTGTAAGCAAGCAGATCTTTTATACTTCTAAAGATGGCACCAAAGTTCCAATGATAATTACCCACAAAAAAGGACTTGAATTAAACGGCAAGAACCCCACCCTACTATATGGTTACGGTGGTTTCAATATAAGCCTTACACCTTCCTTTAGCATAGCTAATGCTGTGTGGATGGAGCAGGGAGGAATTTACGCCGTGCCTAACCTTCGTGGGGGAGGAGAATACGGAAAAAAATGGCACGATGCAGGAACCAAGCTTAATAAGCAGAATGTATTTGATGACTTTATAGCCGCTGCTGAATATTTGATCAAAGAGAACTATACCTCAAGTGAATATTTGGCGGTAAGAGGAGGTTCTAACGGCGGATTGCTGGTTGGGGCTGCAATGACCCAAAGGCCGGAATTAATGAAAGTAGCGCTTCCCGCAGTGGGGGTAATGGACATGTTGCGTTACCACACTTTTACTGCAGGCGCTGGTTGGGCGTATGATTATGGTACTGCTGAAGACAGTGAGGAAATGTTCAAGTATCTTCAGGGGTATTCCCCGGTTCACAATATTAAAGAAGGAGTGGAATATCCTGCAACTATGGTAACTACGGGAGATCACGATGACAGGGTTGTACCTGCGCATTCTTTTAAATTTGCAGCCGAACTTCAAAGCAAGCAAACCGGGAATAATCCAACTCTAATAAGAATTGAAACAAAAGCCGGCCATGGCGCAGGAAAACCTACGGCTATGGTAATAGAAGAATACGCTGATATCTTTGGATTTACGCTTTATAATATGGGATATAAGGAATTGCCCAACCCCGTGGTAAAGAAAGTGAAAGGGTAAATTTTAAGTCAAGTAACTATCATTTAAGCCGATTGGAAATTAAACTTCAATCGGCTTTTTTATTGAGGTGTGGTCATTTTTCCATTAGCATTTTCTACCATTAGATATAGGTACAAGTTGTATTTTTGTAGGGCCATTGCCTCCTAAAGTTGAAATCTTTATGCTGATATTAAAAAAAGTTTCCTTTTCTTATAATATTACCCCTGTTTTAAAGAATATAAATCTCAAAGTAAAAAAAGGGGAGAATGTATCCATCATTGGCTCCAGCGGATGCGGGAAAAGCACTTTACTACAACTTATTTACGGGCTTCATCAAACTTCCGGCAAAGTGTTTTGGGGAGAAAAACAACTTTTAGGCCCCGATTTTAATATTGTGCCGGGGGAATCCTTCATAAAATACCTGGCCCAGGATTTTGACCTGATGCCTCCTTTAAGTGTTGAGGAAAATGTGGGAAAGCATTTAAGCAATATGTTCCCGGCAAAAAAAAAGAAAAGGATAAGAGAGCTGTTGCGGGTGGTAGAAATGCAGGCCATGGCCAAAGCAAAAGCCGGAAACCTAAGCGGTGGGCAAATGCAGCGGGTGGCTCTTGCCAGGGCTTTGGCCAATGAACCGGAACTTTTGTTGCTGGATGAACCCTTCAGCCATATAGATCATTTCAGGAAAAACAATTTGCGCCGAAGACTTTTTGAATATCTGAAGGAAAAACAGGTCACCTGTATTATCGCAACTCATGACAGTACAGATGCACTTTCATTTGCAGACCAAACAATTGTCCTCAAAGACGGACGGATACACGCATCGGGAACACCGGAAAAGTTATTTAATAATCCTCCCAATAAATATGTTGCTTCTCTTTTTGGAGATGTAAACGAGATAAAACTGAATTTTTTAGATCCCGAAGACAAGTCAAATAAAAAGATACTGGTGTACCCGCACGAAATAGAAGTGACCGGCAGGGGAACTTTAAGTGTTCGCGTTCAGGAAAGTTATTTTAAAGGTAAAAATTATTTGATCAAAGGAAAGTTTAAAGACGAGATCATCTTTTTTGACCATCACCTTTTCCTTCCGGAAAATGAAGAGGTAATGGTGCATATTTCTCCGGACTTAATTAAGTTGAGGTCTTAAAAATAAAAGATCCCCCAGGTGTAAAAACCTGTGAGGTCTCATAAAAAGGTAGCACAACTGGCTAACCTACTTCCGTAATTTTTACCGAGGTTCCGTTTATCACAAATTCTTCTCCGGCCTTTTTCCCTATAAGCTCCTGTGCTACCGGGGAGTTGATTCCCACGGCATAAAATTTTTCAGCTTCAGCTTCAATTTCTCCTGCCGGAATAGATATAAAATAATTGGCTGCTGTGGTTCTTACCATGCTTCCAAAACCAATTGTTTCTGAGGGGGGCTGACTTCCTATGAGGCTGGCCGTTTTTCGTAAGTTGTTGAATTGTTCCACCTGTCCCGAGATCTTTTCAAATTCCAGGTGCAGCAATGCCCGGCTGGTCTCATATTTATCACCCATACAACTCCGGCTTTCAGGCTTTAAGGCCTCTTCGAGCTCTCTCATGGTATGATTAAACCGCGCAATGCGGGCCTCAACATATCCTACGCAGGCTGCAACCAATTCTTCTTTTATGTTCTTTTCCAAACTCAACGCTTCTTTAACTGTATAGGGCCCATGTTCTGCATTTGCCTTACAATCCAGGATTTTCTTCCCTGAATATAATTGCTTGCGGGATTAGCCTTGTAAACCCTTGGGTTAGGTAATATTGCCGCGATAGCTGCGGCTTCATATGGGGTGAGGTTCTTTGCCGATTTATTAAACCAGGCCCGTGATGCGGCTTCAGCCCCAAAGATCCCTTTCCCCATTTCAATGCTGTTCAAATACACTTCCAGAATTCGTTCCTTACTCCAGAAGGTTTCAATAAGAAAAGTGAAATACACTTCAAATCCCTTTCTTACCCAACTTCGGTGAGGCCAAAGGAATACATTTTTGGCGGTTTGCTGGGAGATGCTGCTTGCACCCCGGGTGCGCTTTCCGGCTTTGTTTTCATCCATAGCCTTCTCAATAGCCTTTACATCAAAACCCCTGTGATTGGGGAAATTTTGATCTTCACTCGCAATAACCGCGATCTTTAAATTATTGGTGATCTCACCCATTGGCACCCATTTATGGCGAATTCCCTCATCGGGATTTTCAAGGTATCTTATGGCCATTAAGGGAGTGTAGGGTACCGGCACCCAGCCATACACTATTACCATTAAAACACTAAAGAGTATTAGACTGGCAAGAAGTTTAAAAATGAAAATAAATACTCTTTTTATCATTGTTTGTTGCTAGTTTGTTGCCAGATCTGCCATTTCACGGCCTGTTAAACTCCCTATGGCCACACCCATCCCACCAAGCCTTACCCCGCACACAACATTTGGCGACAAATGTTTTATAATAGGTTCCTTGGTTTCTCCAACTCCCATTATTCCACTCCAGCGTTGGTCGATCTCAAAAAGGGTATCGGGTAAAATAGTGGTTTTCAAAAGTTCTTCCAGCTTATCCTGTATAAGGGCAGTTTGGGTCATCTCTGTAGTTTCCTCACCTTTCAGGTCCAGGTTCCTTCCGCCCCCAAAAAGAATACGGCCATCTATGTTCCGGAAATAATAATAACCTTTATCCAGGTGAAAAGTGCCTTTAATTTGGAGGTTCTTAATAGGTTTGGTCACCAGTACCTGTGCCCTGGCCGGTTTCACATTAGGAATACCAAACTTTGAAGCAAAGCCATTGCTTGCTATTAATAGTTTTTTGGTGTTAAACTCAAACTGGTTTGTTTTCACTTCTACGGAATTACCTCCATCTGTAATTTCCTCTACCATTATATTATTCAGGATCTTTATCCCCGCTTTTTGAACCTTATGGAGCAGGGCTTCCATCATTTTCCCCGTATTTATCTGCCCCTCAAATTTATTGAAGATTAGGGGTTCCCTGATATTTTTAAAATTGAACCTGTTCCCACAGGGTATAAACACCTTTTCATTAAAAACCCGATGCAACAGCTTATTTACAATGTGCATTCTTGAAATACAATGTGCCTGGGTTTTTTCATCACTTTCAGGAAAGAATTCATATCCGCCCCAAATGTGATAATCCATGGTTTTGTCACCAATGGTTTTTCTAAGGAGTTCCAGACCTTTGATCCTTTTTCTTACAAGATTCACCACCATTTCTTCTGAATGAGATTCAAGATCATCAAGAATTTCAGAAAGACTTCCAAAGCAGGCAAATCCCGCATTTTTAGTGCTTGCACCATTGGGCAGAAAACCTCTTTCAAGAATTAATATCCTCGCGGCAGGATATTTTTCCTTTAATTGCAATGCAGCATTGAGACCCACTATTCCGCTGCCAACAATTGTATAGTCAATATTTGAAAGCCAGGATTGATACTCCCAGTAGGAAAGGTTCATTAAATTTGGTATTAGTAATAATTACTATTTCAGCATATAAAAATACATAAAGTTTAGGAGAGTTATAAATGGATGTAGCTGCTTTAACCCGTGGAAACCCTATTGATAAGGTCATAAAAAAACCCGGAAGAATTTTCATCTTCCGGGCTGGTTATATCTATTGAAAATTTTACTCCGTTTTAATTGGATCCATTTTAAAGTCTTCCATAAACTTGGTGGTATAATTACCCTCCACATAATCCGGGTGGTCCATCAATTGCCTGTGGAATGGAATGGTAGTTTTAACTCCTTCTATTACGAACTCATCCAATGCACGTTTCATCTTGCTTATAGCCTCTTCCCTTGTTTGGGCGGTGGTAATAAGCTTCGCTATCATAGAATCATAATTGGGCGGAATAGAGTAACCGCTGTATACGTGCGTATCAATACGTACCCCATGGCCTCCCGGTGCATGCAGGTTTGTAATCTTCCCTGGAGAAGGCCTGAATCCGTTATAAGGATCTTCTGCATTTATTCTACATTCAATAGAATGCAACTGGGGGAAATAATTTTTTCCTGAAATAGGCACCCCGGCCGCAACAAGTATTTGTTCCCGGATAAGATCGTAATCTATTACCTGCTCGGTGATAGGGTGTTCTACCTGGATACGGGTATTCATTTCCATGAAGTAAAAGTTACGGTGCTTATCTACAAGAAATTCTACCGTCCCTGCGCCTTCGTATTTTATAAATTCTGCAGCTTTTACAGCCGCATCTCCCATTTGCTTTCTTAACTTATCTGTCATGAAAGGCGAAGGGGTTTCTTCAGTTAATTTTTGGTGACGACGCTGTACAGAGCAATCTCTTTCAGATAAATGACAGGCTTTTCCTGTACTGTCACCTACAACCTGAATTTCAATATGGCGGGGTTCCAGGATAAGTTTTTCCATGTACATCCCGTCATTTCCAAATGCCGCCGCAGCTTCCTGTCTGGCAGAATCCCACGCAGCACGTAGGTCTTTTTCACTATGTACCGCACGCATTCCTTTACCACCACCACCGGCAGTAGCTTTAAGCATTACCGGAAAGCCCATACCTTTTGCGGTATGAAGGCATTCTTCATAATCTTTGAGGATCCCTTCAGATCCAGGGATACATGGCACTCCTGCAGCCATCATTGTGGCCCTTGCAGAGGCTTTGTCACCCATTTTATCGATCATATCGGGACTGGCCCCTATGAACTTAATGTTGTGTTCCTGGCAGATTTTTGAAAACTTGGAATTTTCAGCAAGAAAACCGTACCCGGGGTGAATGGCATCTGCATTGGTTATTTCAGCAGCTGCAATAATATTTGAGATCTTTAAATAGGATAAATTACTTGGGGGAGGTCCTATACACACCGCTTCATCAGCAAACCTTACGTGTAAACTCTCAGCATCTGCTGTAGAATATACTGCTACGGTTTTTATGCCCATCTCCCTGCAGGTCCTTATTACCCGTAAGGCAATTTCCCCTCTGTTTGCAATTAATATTTTTTTAAACATACCTTTCTGTTTTCTTCTGGTGCAGCAAAATTGGTTTTCTTAATAACAATAATTAAGACGGATCTACTAAGAATAAGGGTTGGTCAAACTCTACAGGAGACGAATCATCTACCAGAACTTTAACCACTTTTCCTGAAACTTCGCTTTCAATCTCGTTGAAAAGCTTCATAGCTTCAATAATACAAAGAACATCTCCTTCTTTGATGCTGTCTCCAACCTCTACAAATGTTGCTTTATCGGGAGATGGTTTTCTATAGAAAGTCCCAATAATAGGGGATTTAATAGTGATGTATTTAGAATCATTTGAAGCCTGTTCTGCAGCTTCTTTAGAAACAGGGGTTTCCTGAGATCCCTGAGATTGGGATGGTTGATGTTGCTGCTGTTGGGGCATTTGCTGTTGCATTTGTCCTCCCATAGGATATTGCTGAATGTATGTGGTTTCCCTGTTATCTTCAGATCCTGTTTTAATGGTGATCTTAATGTCATCCATTTCCAGTTTAACTTCACTGGCTCCTGACTTTGCTACAAACTTGATTAAATTCTGAATTTCTTTTAAATCCATAATATTAGGGTGTTGGGTTGTTAAGAATTATATGCCCATTTAAGGTAGATGGATCCCCATGTGAATCCTCCTCCAAAAGTGGCAAATACAATGTTATCTCCTTTTTTAAATTTATGTTCAAAATCGCTTAAAAGCAAAGGTAAGGTTGCTGAAGTGGTGTTGCCATACCTCTCTATATTCATAAGGACTTTTTCATCCTCAAGATTCATCCTGTTGGCAGTCGCACTTACAATCCTCTGGTTTGCCTGATGGGCTACCAGCCAGTTTACATCTTCATTGGTAAGGTTATTCCTTTTCATGATCGCCTCACTAACATCGGCCATATTGGATACTGCAAATTTGAAAACAGTTTTACCATCCTGTTGTACAAAATGCAGTTTTTGGGCAACGGTAACTTCAGTAGGTGGCATTAATGACCCCCCGGCTGCTATTTTAAGGGAATGTCTCCCTACCCCGTCACTTCTCAATAATTCATCCTGAAGGCCAAGGCCTTCAGCATTGGGTTCAAATAAAACCGCTCCGGCTCCATCACCAAAGATAATACAGGTTGTACGATCTGTATAATCAATGATTGAAGACATTTTATCTGCTCCTATCACAAGGACTTTTTTATATCTTCCGGCTTCAATATAAGCGGCGGCAGTAGACATTCCATATAAAAATCCGGAACAGGCTGCCTGCAGGTCATAAGCAAATGCATTTGTTGCCCCAATCTGGGTAGCAACGTATACAGCAGTAGCGGCCACAGGAAGATCTGGCGTGACAGTTGCTAAAATTACAAGGTCTATTTCGGTGGGATCTACTCCAGATTTCTGCAGGAGATTTTCTGCGGCCTTAATGGCCATAAAGGAAGTTCCTTTTTCAGGATCATTTAATATACGGCGCTCCTTGATTCCTGTTCTTGAAGTTATCCATTCATCATTGGTATCGACCATTTTTTCCAGCATCTGGTTGGTCAATCTATCTTCAGGAACGTAAGCACCTACAGCGGTAATGGCTGCCGAGTTTTTAATCATAAACATCGAATTTAAAACGCCAGGCAAGAGAAATTACATCACTTGGAAAAAGAAATGTACTAATTTTTCCTTGAACGGCGGTGCAAATTAAGTCCTTTTTAGGACTTATTCAACTATAAACAAAAAACTCCCACGAGGTGAGAGTTTTGTTTACAGCACAGTTTTTAAGGCTATGCTTCTACTTCTTCAGTATTGTCAATTAAAACCTGACCACGGTAGTATAATTTACCTTCATGCCAGTGAGCCCTGTGATACAAGTGTGCCTCACCTGTAGTAGGATCTGTGGCAATTTGAGGAACAGAAGCTTTATAGTGAGTTCTTCTTTTATCTCTTCTGGTTTTCGAGGTTTTTCTCTTAGGATGTGCCATTGCTACGTATTATTAATCGTTAAATAAGTTTTTTAATTTATTCCACCGGGGATCAATCTCCTCCCCCTTTTCATTATCTTCAATATCTTCAGCCGCTTTGGGGCTTAATTCTTCAAGTTTTTCAAGTACTTCAGATTCTAAAGTACCATCTAAAACCCCGGGATGAACCCTCTTCAAAGGAACAGACAATACGATTAACTCATAAATAAACTGAGCTACATTTAATTGATACTCCCCGTGTGGCAGGATCAATAATTCCTCGTTGTCATTATTAAATTCATCTCCAAATTTTACCACCAGGATCATTTCTCCCTCTACAGGTTGATCATATGGTTCACTTGTAAGATCACAATCTACATTTACCACTCCGGAGGCTTTAAATGTAAGCTCCAGCATAGTAGGTTTCTTATCAAAAAGTAAATCAACTTTTACATTTGCATTATGAAATTCATCATATTCAAAATGCTCAAAGAACTCCTTATCTATTTGGTAGTCAAACTCGTGCTTTCCTGGTTTCAATCCCACAAAAGGAATTGTAAACGCTGCTAGTTTCCTCATAACATCTTCTATTTCGAGCGCATGCCCCCCGAAAAAGGCAGGTGCAAAGATATAAAATATATTGAATTAACATTGGGTTATAAACAAAATTTTGTTTAGAACTTTTTGGTGGTTTTTTTAAGCGGATTTTTCGTGAGTTTTTGATATTCCCGCCTGGTTTTATAAATTTCAATGGCCTTGAATACGGCCTCTTTAAATGAGTTAATATTGGCAGTATTTTGCCCGGCTATCTCAAAGGCTGTACCGTGGTCCGGGGAAGTTCTTACCTTGCTTAAACCCGCGGTATAGTTCACCCCTTCTCCAAATGACAATGTTTTAAAGGGGATGAGTCCCTGGTCGTGATAGGCCGCCACAACCGCGTCAAAGTTTTGATAATTTTTAGTGCCAAAAAAGCTGTCGGCGGCATAAGGTCCAAAAACCAAATGACCTTTATCCTTTAGCTTTTGAAGTGTAGGTTTTAATACCGTTTCATCCTCCTGTCCTATTAACCCGTTATCCCCGCTATGAGGATTGATTCCCAGTACCGCGATCCTGGGTTTGGAGATTCTAAAATCCTGCTGAAGGGTTTTTTGTATAATGGCAATCTTTTTTTCAATTAATTGCGGGGTGATCTCCTGTGCGATGTCCTTAAGGGGAACATGGTCGGTAAGCAACCCAACCTTTAAAGTGTCCGTGATCATAAACATAAGGCTGTCACCCTCCAGTTCTTTTGCCAGGTAATTTGTATGCCCGGGGAAATTAAAATCCTCGCTTTGTATGGTGTTCTTATTTATTGGTGCAGTCACCAAAACATCAATATCATTATTCTTCAAGGCACGGGTTGCAGACTCCAGGGACTTAAAGGCATATTTTCCACTTTCATTATCTTCAACCCCAAAATTTATAGATACATTTTCCTTCCATACATTCACCACATTGATCTTGCCTTCTATCACCTGGGAAACATTTTCTACCCCGTGAATGTTCAACTCCAGGTTGAAATGTTTTTTCAGGAAGCTAAGGGTTTTAACCGAAGCAAAAATTACAGGAGTACAAAAATCCAGCATTCTGGAATCGTCAAAAGTCTTGAGAATAATTTCTCCGCCAATTCCGTTTAGGTCTCCAATGCTTATCCCCAGTTTTATCTTTTGAGCAGACTTCATGATGTATCCCCTTTTTATTTCTATTTTTACATCACAAATGTAAGAATAATCTACGACCATGTTTACCGGAATTATTGAAGAGCAAGGAGAAGTTGTTGAAGTTGCCGGCGATAGGGACAATCTTCAAATTAAGATTGCCGCCAAAATGACTTCAGAGTTAAAAATTGACCAGAGTGTGGCCCACAACGGGGTGTGTCTTACTGTGGTTGAGATCCAGGGAGAAATCTATACTGTTACGGCCATTAAAGAAACCCTGGATAAAACAACCTTAGGATCATTTCACAAGGGAAAGCGCGTAAACCTTGAACGGGGAATGCAGCTGGGAGCCCGTCTTGACGGTCATATTGTGCAGGGGCATGTAGACCAAACAGGGGTTTGCACCCTGGTAAAAGAAGAAAACGGAAGCTGGTTGTTTACCTTTGAATATGATGCTCAACTCCAAAACATTACTATAGAAAAGGGTTCCATCACAGTAAACGGCGTAAGCCTTACCGTGGTGAATTCAAAGAATAATGAATTCAGTGTGGCTATAATTCCCTATACCTATAATAATACAACTTTTAACAGCCTGAAAACAGGGGACATTGTAAACCTTGAATTTGACGTAATAGGCAAATATGTAAAACGTCTTACGGCTTTGGGAAAGTAACCTTTCTGTTCCTTAGAAAATAAATTCCAATTACCAGTCCCCCGGCCATAGCTCCGGGAATTCCGAAATCTATGGGTACAATAAGTCCAGGGGCGGCGGCACCCCCCCTGGTTCAGGGGGTATTTCTTCCTGGGCCATACTTGAAAAAGCAGGCCAAAGCATTAAAAATACCGATAAAAGACTTGTAAGGGAAGCTTTCATTCTCATAATCGTGCGTAATGTACTACAAGAAAATTAAAGAACAAAAGTATTAAGGTTTTATGAGGAAGCCAGATGCGCTGAAGTTATTTTACAAATAAATATAAAGTGAAAAATTAAAGGAGCCTGCGTTTCCGCACTATTATAAAAAATACTCCTAAAAGCAGTCCGCAGATAAGCAAAATTACAAGATTAGAATCTATAGGAACAACCATCCCAGGTGGGGGAGGTATTCCGGGCCCGGCTTGCGCCTGGGGTTCCGGCACTTCAGTTTGAAACGCAAAAAGGCTTTGCCTCCAGAAAAAGGCAGCCAGAAACATAATTAAAAAGGTCATTATCTTCATAATCGCGCACAATAGATGACAACAATTATTTAAAATAACAGGTTCCCTATTGGGGAGAAACCTCTAATAAAGTATTTGATAGCAGGTTGGGGTGAGCTTCATTTTACTGAAACTAAGATAATTAAAAAACCAATGCTTTCTAAAAAGGGTATGAAATATTAAGTAGCCTATAAAGTTTATGCCTTTTCTTTTCTCCCGGAAGAAACAAGGACAAATATTCCAAGACCAAGGCCTGCAGCCAGTAGTAAAGAAATATTTGTATCTATTGGGACTACAAGGCCCGGAGGGGGAGGGTTTCCGGGAGCACAATCTTTTGATGCTCTACATTCCCCATTACAAAAACGTTGTCCGGGATTACAGGGTGTTTGCCCAAATCCACTAAATGTCAGGAAAAAAATGAAAGAAAGCGATAAGAGCAGGTTTCTTACAAAAAGCTTCATTATAAAGGGGCTGGATTCGGGGCGTTTAATTGATCAAATCTAGATATTAACTTATCATTGTAAGAATCTTTTCGATGAATGGAAGGTTTCTTCGGTGTAGAACACTGTGTGCTTTTACAAAATAAAAATAGCTGCCGTTATAAGGGCAGCTATTATTAAAAACCATTTAAACCAAGGGCTAATTCAGTTCAATTGGCAATAAAACACTGTCTATAACATGTATGATACCATTGCTGGCAGAAATATCAATGGCTTCGAAATTTGCTGTATTTCCTATGGCTTGAATATTAGCATCTTTATCAACCATAAAAGAGGTCCCTAGTAGGGTTTCTATGCTTCTTGTTTGTCTTGGAGGAACCACACTGTTGGACCCGCGGCGACCTTCAGCAACATGGTATAATAAAACGTTCAATACAAGGGATGCATCAAGTTCTTCTACCCCTTCCACCCCTAAAGTGTCATATAGTTCATAGAAAGCTGCATTGGTAGGAGCAAATACAGTGTACTGATCTTTACCGTTAAGGAACAGATTGACCAATCCCGCATTTAATTCAGCATCCACAAAAGACAATGCAGCAACCAATTCATCAAATCCTCCGTTTATTGCAATAAGGGCGATGGGGTCATCTCCCGGTGCAACATTCCCAGACCGGGCTTTGGAATTGGTGTTGGTTAATAGATCATAAACTGTAGGTTCATCCATAGTGTTGGTTTCCTCTGTAGAACAGGAAAACAGCAATAATGAAAAGGCGGCAAGCAGTACGAACTTAAAAGCTCTCCCCGCTTTCAAGATCATTAAAAGGTAATTTTTCACAATGTTTTGATTTATAAGTTAATACATAGTAAATATAATCCGTAAAACATTTTGTTTAATCTTTTTCTATTTTATTTAAACATAAAATAACATTTGTGTATGTTCCTCCTTTAAAATGAATAATCTAAGCTTAAGTATTTAACAACCAACTTTTTAAGTGATGTTGGGCACTTCAACACTTTTGGCAATCAGGATAGACTTTTATTAATTTCATGTTCAAGCTTTTGTACGTTAAACAGTTTTAAGGAAGATGTTGGAAATATGCGTAAATTTCCATTTCACGAAAACCTCTTCCAATGAAAAGCCTGTTCACAGCAATTTTTGCACTATTCTCTATTTCCATAACCTTCTCTCAACAGGGGACTCCAACCGATTATTTATCGGCCGATTTCCACAAGAACCAGCGGGAAGCATTACGGGCAAAAATGCCGGAGAAATCTGTTGCCGTGTTTTTTGCCAATGCCGTTAGAAACCGCGCAAATGATGTAGATTACATTTACCATCAGGATCCTGATTTTTATTATTTGACCGGTTATAAGGAACCCAATGCTGTGCTGGTGATCTTTTCTGAAGCTCAGGTAACCGCTTCCGGCAATTCTTACAATGAAGTGTTATATGTTCAGGAAAAAAACGCCCGGGCTGAACAATGGAACGGATATAGACTGGGAACCGAAGGGGCTAAAACCAAACTGGGATTTAATGCGGCTTTCAACGGAAAGGATTTTTTAAACTCCGGAATAGATTTTAGTGCATTTGATAAGATCCTGTACAAGGAATTTGCTGATGATTACCGAAATGATCCCCGCGACAGTGCCGATCTTTTTGACCTTGTGGAATCCTTTAAAACTCAAACCGGTTATTATTTGCCCGTAGAACAAAATAACACTGCGTTTCCAAACAGAGAATTGAACACTTCTTCCATCCTTCCTAAAATCAGGGCCAACCTGGATGCTAAAATATTGAAAACTGCCATGGCAGAGCTAAGGGAGATCAAGAGCCCGGAGGAATTGGCCCTGCTTACAAAAGCGATTCGAATCTCAGCAATGGGCCAAAGGGAAATTATGAAAGCCATGCATCCAAATATGTCTGAAACCGAAATTCAGGGCATTCACGAATTCGTTTACAAGAAATACGGCAGCGAATTTGAAGGCTATCCCAGCATTGTGGGCGCCGGGAATAACGGCTGTGTATTGCATTATATTGAGAATAATAAACTAAAGGTAGGAGATGAACTGGTATTAATGGATCTTGGAGCCGAATATCACGGCTACACCGCAGATGTTACCCGCACCATTCCCGCTAACGGAAAATTCTCTCCCGAACAAAAGGCGATCTATGATCTTGTTTATGAAGCCCAGGAAGCCGGAATAGCTGCCGCCAGAGTGGGCAGGCCATTTGGAGATACCGATAAAGCTGCCAGAAAAGTGATCAATGAAGGCCTGGTAAAACTGGGCATTGTAAAGACTGAAGCCGAAGCCCGGAAATATTTTCCTCACGGTACTTCACATCACATAGGCCTGGACGTACACGATCCCGGCAAATATGAAACCTTTGAAGCCAATATGGTGATCACGGTAGAACCTGGAATTTATATTCCTGAAGGCAGCGACTGCGACCCTAAATGGCATGGCATCGCGGTAAGAATTGAAGATGATATTTTAATCACCCCAACCGGACCCGTAAATTTATCGGCAGAAGCCCCCCGAAAATCCGCAGAGATAGAAGCACTTATGCAGGAAAAAAGCGTGCTAACAGATTTTTCCTTGCCGGGTTTGGATTGATGTTTTATATTTCACAATCCCCATCCCATTAATGAGTGCTCCGGCTGCTTCTATTGTGCTATAAGTATTTTATTATTTATTTATTTAGAGCGTAACGGGAAAACAGGTTTCAGAAAATTGTGAATGGAGCTTTAATTATCTTCTATTCCATAATTCACCTCCAAGGTAAAGGCGCTTTGTGAGGAGTTCTTCATAAACATTGCCCGCACTGTCTCCATTCATAAAAATCAGGTAGCCGTTTCGGGATTTGGGAAATATAACAGCCAATGTGCTTACCCCCGGATCCTTTCCAGTGTGTATGAGGGCGTGCTCTCCATTCTGAAACCCGGTGAGGATCTCCCAGCCCAACCCGAAGTAATCGTTTTCTTTAAGTTTCACCTGATATTTCTGCATTTCACTGAACAACTTTTCTGATATTCCAGCACCGTTTACCACATACTCCAGAAACAGGCCGTAATCTTCTACGGTTGTTAAAAGGTTGGCTGCGGAATTTGCTTCATAATATTTGAATGTCTCGATCTCCTCTCCATTCACGTCAAAATTTCTTGCATACCTATCCTCGTCCATTGAGGCATCCCACCAAAACCGTGTGTCTTTCATTCCGGCAGGTGTGAACAGGTGTTCATTTGCCAAATCTTCCAAAGTATTTCCAAGCTTTTGTTCAATTGCTTTTCTAAGGTATTCAAACCCTTCACCTGAATATTGGTATCTCGTACCAGGTTCAAATTCAAAAGTAAGCCTATTGGCCTTATCCAAATACCGCCAGTTGGGGAAGCCTGTCTGATGACTGAGTATAAGTCTTGGAGTTAATTTCTTGTATCGCATGTCCTCTTTTAGATCGGGGTCAACCCAATATTTATATAGAGGCTCGTCTAAATCCAGTAACCCTAAATCTATTAGCTTCAATATTGTGAGTGCAAATACTGGTTTGGTAAGAGAGGCTACTTTAAAAATGCTATTGTATGGTGCTTTGTTTTGTGTGTCTAAGCTACCATAAACCTCAATGTTGGTTAACCGGCCGTTCTCAATGATACCAAGTCCCATTGCAGGAACTTTGTTCTCCTTTAGCAATTGATCCAGGGAGGACAATTTTAAATTTCCAGATTGTGGCTCCCTATGGTCGTAGCTTAGCACCTCGGAAAGTTTCCAGACATTATCGTCCAAAGTCCAAACATTTGTGAATTTTGCAGTACCGGTCCAAACATCCTCTTTCCCGGTTTCCCTAATAAAAAAGTGATGGATGCCGGACTGAATAGCTCCATACAAGTTTCCGTTTTCATATAGGGGGAATAGGCTCAGACTCCCTGTTTCCGGTTTTCTAATGGGTTTTTTGCCTGAGTCGGAGCATATGTATTTTCTTGTGTTATCAAAGAAAGCATTCCTATCCTGAAAACCACTTTTGTCATGATAAAATCTTAAATCAGAGGCTATAGTGTTTTCTAAATAAGTAAGGTCACACTGGTTAAAACCTCTCTCGAAAAAAAGACTGTCCTGCTTTTTTAATTCCAGAAATAAAGGAGCGCTTTTGTCAACCTGTGCCTGGGAATATAAAATAGGTGCCGCCAGTGTTGCCAGGGTTAAAATTAAATGCTTTGTCATCATTTTAGATTTTTTTGCAAAGATCACGTGCACAGTCCATTCAACCCTAAAAAATAACCCGACAATAACCCGCCAGTATCCCGCCAGAATATATCTATGGTTAAATAATGCTAAAATTTAACTGATAACGCAGCTTTCCTTTTCTGTCAATCTCTGCGGTGTTTCTAAGAATTATAAACACATTAATCATTACCAGCAAGATCATCACGACCAGGCTAACCTGGTTTCCCAGAGAAAACCAGTTTTTTATAAAAGCTGTAAGCATAAAGAAGATGATAGAGAAGATAGTCCACATGATTTGAACCGACACAATCTGTTTTGTCAAAGGATTAAACTGTCTGGTACCCCACATGATCAGAAGGGGCAAAACGATATTGGCAGGAGGGAAAACAGTAAGCGGAAGGGAAGAAAGATTGATAAGCTTTACAATTCCATTACGCAGCGGCTTGTGGACCTCTGTTATGCCGGATGGTTCCTTTTTGTCTGATGGTTCCTGCTTGTACAGCAATTCTCTTTCTTCTACTCCTAAAGCCTTTGCGAGTGATCTAAGTGTATGACCTTTGGGATCTACCCCAGCCTCAATGCGCTGTATTGTACGTATGGAAATTCCGGAATTAGCAGAAAGCTCCTCTTGAGTAAGATTGGCTTGTTCGCGTTTATGTTTGAGTATAGACATGAAATTTCAATAATTTTTCATCATCAGCAAACCTTGCTGCAAAGGAATCATTAAACAAATTTAGTTTAAATCTACTTTTTACATTTTAAAAGTCTAAGAGATTGTGGATTTAGCTTAAAAATTTGATAAAAGGAATTATTTCATTCTCTTTTCCCTTTGTCCATTTAATGGGATCCTAATCAACTTTAATAAAATATTTTTTAAGTAAATTCTCAATGAGATGTTTTGTTGTACCCAACTAAAAACAAGAAGGCCTCCGATATCTCGAAGGCCTTGTCTATACTAGTGTCCCACCTGGATTCCCTTCTGCTTCGCCTGAAAAAGGCTTCGCTCAGTACAGGCTTCTCGTCCAGGTGCAAAACAAAAAACCCCTGCCGTAGGCAAGGGTTTTTAGTGGTCCCACCTGGACTCGAACCAGGGACCACCTGATTATGAGTCAGGTGCTCTAACCAGCTGAGCTATAGGACCGGCTCAATAGGTGTAATGAGGGCGCAAATTTATATAATTGTAAGTTACCCTACAAACATTTTTTTATTAATGTGAATTTAGTTTAAAACCGGCACAACTCCGGTATTTTACCTTAGTCCCTCCTCAAACAATTCCTTCCTTGTAGGCCCCGTATCCTGGCAAAGTTCTACCAATACCCCATTGGAGCTTTTGGGATGCAGGAAGGCCACGATCTTATTATCTGCGCCGGGCTTTGCCTTGTGATTGATGAGGATAAAACCCCGGCGTTCCAGCCTGGCAATTTCGGCATCTATATCTTCTACGTCAAAAGCAATATGGTGTATACCCTCTCCCCGTTTTTCTATGAATTTGGCAATAGGACTGTTTTCATTAGTGGCCGCCAGCAACTCGATCTTGCTCTCACCCATTTGAAAAAAAGATGTGATCACCCCCTCGCTTTCCACTGCTTCACTTTTATATGGCTCTGTATTTAGCATAGCCCGGTAAATTTCATTTGCCTCGTCCATGTTCTTTACCGCTATTCCAATATGTTCAATCTTTCTCATTTATTTGCAGGGATTAGTGATTTTTGAAAAGTTGTGAGTAGTGAGTAGTGAGTAGTGAGTGAGGATTCTTTATAATAATTATAGTTGCCCTCCTTTCCTCTTTTCCTCTTTAACTCTTCTCCTCTCCTTCCAGTTCCATGTAAATTTAATAATATTAATATTTAAATATGTTACTTTTGTAAAATGGAAACAAACAGACAAAAAAAGATAGGTGGCGTTTTACAACAGGACCTTGCCGAAATCCTTCAGAATCATTTGAGGGACGCGGGAGTTAATGGTATTTTGATCTCGGTTTCTAAAGTAAAAGTACCTACAGATCTTTCTATTGCTAAAGCCTACCTGAGTATTTTTCCTGCAAAAAATGCTGCAGAAATGCTGGAACAGCTTAATACCATTAAGCCAAAGATCAAACACGAACTGGCACAACGCACAAAACATCAGCTAAGGCGTATGCCCGATCTGGAATTTTATGTAGATGACTCCCTTGAATACATTGAAAAAATAGAGAAATCTATTAAAGGAGAAGAAAATCCAATCGCCAACCCTGACCTTCTGGAGCGCAGGAAAAAATCCTAAAGTGAATTTTTCCCTTTACATTGCCCGGCGCTACCTCTTTTCCAAAAGCAGCAATAATGCAATAAACATTATTACCATTATTGCGGCCATAGGTGTATTTGCCGGAGCTTTCTCACTCTTTATTGTACTTTCCGGTTTTTCGGGACTTAAAGATTTCAGTCTTTCCTTTTCCAACGAATTTGATCCCGATCTCAAGGTTTTTCCTGAAACCGGCAAAACCCTGAACATTACAGCTGAAGAAAGAGCAAAACTGGAGCAAATTGAGGGGATTGCGGCTTTTTCAGAAATTGTGGAGGAACGGGTGTTCCTGGAATATAAGAACAAGACGCACACTGCATTTATAAAAGGAGTCGATCCCAACTACAGAAGAGTAAATAATATAGATTCTTCCCTGGTGTTTGGAACCTGGCTGGCGCAAAGCGAATTTCAGGTAGTTGCAGGTAATGGTATTGCACGGCTGCTTTCTTTAAATACTTTTGATTACCAGGACCTGCTTAGCATCATGGTACCAAGGCCGGGAAAAGGACAGGTTACCAATCCCACAGATGCTTTTAACCGCGAGAATGTAATTGTAACAGATATTTACAGTGTTAATGAAGATCTGGACAGCAAATATATTTTTTCGAATATAGCGTTTGCAAGAAGTTTACTGGAAATTGACGAGAACCAGATCTCTGCCATCGAGATCAAGCTTTCCCCCAATTCCAACCCCGAAGCTGTTCGTGCTGCTCTGGCTACCGCTCTGGATCAAAACATTACTATCAGGAACCGTGCACAGCTCAATGAAACCCTTTATAAAATGCTGAACACAGAAAACCTTGCCGTTTACCTCATCTTTACGCTGGTAGTGATCATTGCACTTTTTAACGTCATTGGATCTATAATCATGGTGATTCTTGATAAAAGGGAAAATATTAAGACCCTTCACAGCCTGGGTGCTTCCCCCAATGCCATTAAAAATATTTTTTTCCTGCAGGGGGCACTTATGACGGTTGTTGGTGGAATTATTGGATTGCTGGCGGCAGTGCTGGTGGTGTATCTACAGTTACAGTATGACCTGGTAATGATCACTCCAAGCTTGCCTTATCCTGTGAAGATCACCTTTATCAATATACTGTTGGTACTATTGACAATTGGGTCACTGGGACTTCTGGCGTCCTATATTGCGGCAAGCCAAAGCAAAAAAGCCCTTACTGCCTAGGCAAATTCAAAACCGGTAAATTCTTTTTCCACCTCATCAAAAGCAGCAAAAACATCTGCGGCCTCATCGCTGGTTACCATCTTTGTCCTGAATTCTTTAAAATGAGGAATGCCTTTAAAATAGTTGGTATAATGTCTTCGGGTTTCAAATACCCCAAGTTTTTCACCTTTCCAGTCTATTGCCATTTGTAAATGCCTGCGGGCGGCATCCACGCGCTCATCAAGGCTAGGTGCTGCCATATGTTCTCCGGTTGCAAAGAAATGCTTCACTTCCCTGAAAAACCAGGGATAACCTATGCTGGCCCGCCCAATCATGGCACCGTCCAGTCCGTATTTATCCCGCATTTCTGCAGCCTTTTCCGGGGTATCTACATCGCCATTCCCAAAAACCGGAATATGCATTCTGGAATTGTTCTTTACTTCGGCAATTGGTGCCCAGTCGGCAGAGCCTTTATACATTTGTGCGCGGGTTCTTCCATGAATGGAAATTGCCTTTGCTCCGGCATCCTGTAGTCTTTCGGCTACCTCAACAATTCGAATAGAATCCTGGTCCCAGCCAAGTCTGGTCTTTATGGTTATTGGTAGATTGGTGTGTTTCACCATCGCCGCTGTAAGGGATACCATAAGGTCGATATCCTTCAGAATTCCGGCCCCTGCTCCTTTTGAAACCACCTTCTTCACCGGGCAGCCGAAGTTGATATCTATCATATCCGGCCCAGATCTCTCGACGATCTCAACAGATTCCAACATGGATTCCAGGTTGGCTCCAAAGATCTGAATGCCCACCGGGCGTTCTTTTTCGTATATATCGAGTTTCATCACGCTCTTAGCCGCATCGCGAATAAGACCTTCAGAAGAAATGAATTCAGTAAAAACTACATCTGCACCCTGTTCCTTGCACAACGCGCGAAAAGGAGGGTCACTAACATCTTCCATGGGCGCAAGCAGCAATGGAAATTCTCCTACATCTATGTTTCCTATTTTGGCCACAATCAATTATTTAAGGCTGCAAAAATAAGGTTTTTTTGTTAATCTTAAGTCGGGAAGAATTACAACGGTTTAATGCTGGTTGATTTTATAAGAATTGCCGTATACAACATTACAATATACACTAGATCCTGTCGCGTTCTGCCGCCTCGATCTTGCGCTGATTGTCGCTTAACCTGAAATTTCCAAAATTGTACTTGAAACCTACCCGCACAAAACGGGTTTCTTCCTGTGCAAAATAAGAGTTATCCTGGTTGAGATATCGGGAGGTTAGCCGCGTATTGGTTGTGTTCAGGATGTCTTCAACATTAAGGCTAAGTTCGGCTCGATTGTTCCACAGGGTTTTTCTAAGACCTATAGAAAAGGTGGTAAAAGGATCCAACTGGTAAGAACCCGAAATATAATCTGTCACGTGCATCAGGAATAAATTCCCTTCCAACGTGCCATCCCTGGAAAGTGTGAAAATATTATATACGTAAGCCTGTATCCCGTTTACTTCATTTGTTACCTCCCAGTTTCCGCTTTCTACTGCCAGAAAAGTGTTTTCATCATGGAAAAAGGAAGTGAATACCTGGGCATACCAGAAATTGGTGATTGACCTGCTATGAGATATGTCAAGGCCATATGCTTTGCTGTTAACCAAATTGGCGCTAATTGTCCTGATATTAAAGTTTTCGTTATCCTGAAAAGCCAATATAGATGGTGTAATTCCAGTATCCTGGTAATAAAAGTCAAAGAAATATTGCCCCTTTAGCGAATAATTTAGGTTGAAGTTATTGCTTATCGCAGCTTTAAGATCTGGGTTACCCGCATTAAAATTATTTTCATTCAGAAAATACCGGAATGGGTTCAGGCTTTCATATTTGGGCCGGGCAATTCTCCGGGCATAATCCAATGTAAGCACGTGGTCTTCAGAAATTGAATGCTGAAAATATGCGGTGGGAAACAATTCAAAATAATTTTGATTGTTCACCTCTCCCATAGAATTGGAGATCCCGGAAATATCTGTATACTCCCCACGAAGCCCTGCTTTTATCGCCCATTTTTCCCATTCTTTGGTTATACTGGTATATCCAGCATATATTTTTTCATCATATAAAAAATTGTCTGAAAGGGTGTTTACAAATTCCCTGGAATTGTTGGCGGTATTGAAAAAATCTATTCCGCTTTCAGAATCTATCATAGAAGCTTTTGCTCCCAATTCAAAACTGGTGCTTCCCAGCGGGGTTTCATAATCTACCTGCGCCGTGAAAATATCGATGTTCTGGGCGGCATCTGTCATGAAACTTATCCTGTTAATTATTTCCTCCTGCGGGGAGAAATAGGTTGAAATCACATCCTGCACCCGCTCCTGCCCAAAATTGGTATAATGAACGGTGGAGGAGATCTGGGCTCCTTCCTTTTTTAACTTATGGGTATATTTTAAGTTAAGCGCAATATTCTCTTCATCATTTTCCAGACCGCTCCTGGTTACAAAGGAAGAATCCAGCTGAAACTGGGGATTTCTAATGTGCGTTTCCACCGTATTGTCAAATCGCTTGTTTGGAGATACCATCGCATTGGCCGAAAGGCTAAGGGTATTGCGGGCATTTATAGTATAATCAAGATTCACGTTGGCATTATGGGCCTGTGAAGTGGTGGTACGGTTAAAGTCTGTATTCCAGCGGGATAGAATATCGCCATTAGGCTTCATAAAGTTGATATGGCTGTCGTCATTCTTAAACTCCTTGAGGGGACTTATACTATAGTTTGCAAAGACATTTAGTTTCTCACTTTTAAAATAATGACTGGTACCAAACTGGTATTTAGGATAAATGGCCTGAGTATAATTCCCGTTAATATTTCCCTTGTAACCCGGAGTGAGATTGGTACTGGTTACAATATTAAGGATGGCACCCCCTTCAGCCTCATATCGAGCAGGAGGATTGGTAATCACTTCAATAGATTTAATATTGGAAGCAGAGTAACTCTCAAGCAGTGTTTGTAATTCTGACGAAGACAAGTGCACTTTCCTGTCATTTATATAAACAGCCACTATGTTATTTCGTACTAGTAACTGATTTTGGCTCACTATAACCCCGGGAGTTTTCTTCAAAATATCCCAGGAATTTCCGTTGGAAAGCGTGGAATTTTCTACATCAAAAATAATCCTGTCTATACTTCGCGTGATCTTGGGTTTTTTGGCATTAATGGTAATTTCCTGCAGGCCAGCTGCATCCTCCTGTAAGGTTGCCAACCCCAGATCCTCATCGCTATTTACTTTAACTTTTTTAAGAAAGTTCTCATAGCCCACAAAACTTATAGATAAAACATACTCGTTGGGGGCAATGTTTTTGAAGAGGTATTCCCCCGCCTCATTAGAAACTGCTCCCCTGTAAACGGTTGTAGAATCTGCCGAATTTAATAAAACCACATTTGCAAAAACCACAGGGTTCCTGTCCTGGTCCTGCACTATACCTTTAACCGAATTTTGAGAATAAGCCTGAAATGAAGAGAACAAAACCAGAAAAAACAGGGGCAACGGATAGTAATTTATCTTCATGGGGGAAAATTACAGTTCTTGTTTTAAGTATTAAGATTGCAAACAAATATAGCATTTCTTTGAAAACTGTTAAGAAATCTATGATTTATTTGGAATTCAATACCAATGTCCCGAAAAGGCTATTATTCCCCGAATTTCTTTATGGCATCATACAACACCTGGTGGATCTGGGTGCGGGTATTGAGCCGGTATAACCGGGAATTCTCCCTTGTTGGGGAGACCCTGTTTGAAAGAAATATATACAGCAGGTCATATTCTGGATCCATCCAAACCATAATCCCGGTAAAGCCGGTGTGGCCATAACTCGATGCACTCGCATCCTGTGCGGTATTTCGGCTTTCACCCTTTTCATTGTAATAAGGCTTGTCAAATCCCAGCGCACGGTGATTTTCAGAATCAGGAAACTGGCGGCGGGTGAATTCCTCAATGGTTTCTTCATTGATATATCTCACGCCCCCATACTCTCCCTTGTTAAGGTACATTTGTAAAAGTTTAGCAAGGTCAAAAGCATTCCCAAACAAGCCGGCGTGACCCGATACGCCGCCCATCATTATTGCACCCTCATCATGCACAGTCCCGTGAATAGTTTCATGCCTGAAGTTATAATCATCCTCTGTAGGAACAATCCGGGATTTTGGGAATTTAGCCAACGGATTAAAAGTAAGGGAAGTTGCGCCCAGGGGTTCATAAAAACTTTCCTTTAAATAGGAGGAGAAATCAGTATCTATGCGACTCTCAACAACCCGGGGCGCCAGAATGAAAAAAAAATCTGAGTACACGTATTTCTTTTCTTCCCTTAGAGGAGATTTTCTTATTTCCTTTACGATCTTATCTGGATAGTTGCGGTGCAGGTACATGGTATTGGTGAGCCTAATAGGAAACCTTGCTGAAGAATCATTTTTTATAGTTGCCCATTTATAAGATCCGTTTTTTCTTTTGGTGTTTTTCCAGAACGGGATCCATGGCTGGAACCTTGCCTGGTGCGTTAAGATATCCCTATAGGGAATTTCGGCTTTATTGGATCTGCGAAAAGACGGTAAGTGATTGGAAAGAGTTTGATTGGGGTGAAACTTATCTTCATCATACAATTTCATCAACGCCGCCATAGATGCAGAGATCTTTGTGACCGATGCCAGATCGTAAAGATCTTCTTTCTTTACTTTAATTGTGTCATGGTACACTTGCGTTCCGTAAGCTTTATGAAAAACAATTTTTTGATTCCTGGCAACCAACACCTGCCCTCCTGGAATTGCTTTTGCATTTATGGCTTCCTGCATAAGGGAATCTATTCTTTTATTCAGGATGCCGGAATCCATTCCCGCATCTTCAGGAATAGCATAAGAAAGCCGTAAGCCATCTTCCAACACAAGACCCTCTCCTACTTTAAATTTTTCCCCCACACTTACGGGAAGTTTTCCACTTGAACCACTCCCCCCAAATATAAGCTGGGCCGCAAGTTCCTGGTAATTTTGCGTATCCTGATAGGTAACTATTAGCCCCGCTGCTTTTTCAATATTTTCAAGTTTATCGAGCACATAGGGGTTTTTAAACAAACTTATTATGGTATTTTTTTCTGAAACAAGTTCCTTTAGAAAGCTTTGAACCTCCGCAGATATTTTAAGGGTGTTCCTGGGAAATTTACTATCATCATGGATCCCGGCAATTACCAGGTCAAAATTACCGAGCTCATTTTTTAGAGTGTGAATATCCCCGGCAGATCCTTCATTTTTAAGATTGAAATGTGAAACCCGGGTGTACCGGGAAAGAGTTTTTTGAAAATTGGTTTGTTCTTCAACTCCTATTGAAACGGAAGCGATCCTTAGTCCCTGTAATTTTTTAACCGGGAGGATATTGTTTTCATTTTTTAGCACCGTTATAGAAGCCCGGGCCAGTTTTTTATTAAGGTGATTAGCCCGGGGAGTATTGAGCTCTTCGATAATATTTATAAGGGATGTTGGTTCAAATTTATTAAGGCCTACCCAATATTTTACGGCGAGGATCTTTCTACACCTTCTGTCAATTTCAGCCTGACTTATGAGCCCTTTATTAATTGCTTTTCTTATTTCCTGAATTGCTTTTGGGACATCTTCAGTAAATTCCAACAGATCGTTCCCTGCAAGAATGGCATCTTTATCTACAATTCCGGGTTCATTGCCTACGGTAACGCCTTTCATATTCATAGCATCTGTCACTGTAAGCCCCTGAAAGCCGAGTTCTTCTTTTAAAAGCTGGGTAATAATAGGTTTTGACAAGGTAGAAGGTACCCCTGTTGGATCCAGTGCGGGAATATCGAGATGGGCCACCATAACACCACCTATTCCGGCTTTTACTACTTCCCGGAAGGGATATAGTTCCAGTGAATCCAGGCGGGCGCGGGAATGGTTAATTTGTGGCAGGGCATAATGAGAATCCGTATCGGTGTCGCCATGGCCGGGGAAATGCTTTGCTGTGGTAAGTAATTGATGGTCTTGCATCCCTCTCATATAAGCAATGGCTTTGCTCGTCACATTATACTTGTCTTCGCCAAAAGACCTGTAATTTATCACGGGATTATTGGGGTTATTATTAACATCAAGCACGGGTGCAAAATTGAGGTGTAAGCCTGTTCTTTTTATTTGCCTTGCAATTTCGGCACCCATATCATAAATAAGAGACTCGTCCTGTATAGCTCCCAGCGCCATTTGAAACGGATAGCTTATGGTGGTATCAAGTCGCATCCCAAGACCCCATTCCGCATCAATAGCGCCCAGAAGTGGCACCCTGGAGTGTGCCTGGTATTCATTCATTAACCGCACCTGCCTCACAGGACCCCCCTGGAAAAAAATGAGCCCGCCAATTTTTTGTTCCTTAATAAGTTTAAGGATCTCCTTTCTATGCTCATCACCCCGATTGGAATATGCCGCCACCATGATTAGTTGGGCAATTCGTTCATCGGGACTTAATGTCTTCATTATGGAGTCTACCCATTTGCTGTTTTCATATTGCAGAAACTCCGGAGTAACCGGTGCGGTAGCCTGGGCAGAAACGTTTCCCGTTATAAGTATACTAAAGAGAAGGAAGATGGAGGTGATTTTATTCATTACTTAAACTTTAATGTAAATCCTTTGTTTATCCATTATATAGCCAATAAGCCACATGAGCAACATAAAACAGGTTGCAAAGAGCAGGGAGGCATTATAATCTGTTAACCAGCTTAGAAAATAATTTTTGTAAATATAGAGTTTTGAAGCAATCCCGTTAATGTAAATAATATTCATCAGCTTTACCACAAGGCCAGAAAGCACGAAAATAAAAAGCGGATTACGCCCAAAAACTTCAAAGAAATAAGTCCAGGACACCTGTTTCAGGATCTCGATAATCAGGATCAAAACGGCAATTAATACAAGTACCCATCCTACACTTAATAGTACGTAGGAACTGGTCCACAAAGGTTTATTAACCGGGAACCATATATCCCATGTATGGGCCATTATTATAAGGACTATTGCGACGGCGGTTAATTTCCAAATGGTGGAAAATGTATTTCCCGAAAGTTGAATAAACACCCCGGCTACATAACCAGCAATAACATTCACAACGGCAGGCAGTGTGCTTAAAAGTCCTTCGGGATCAAATGGAATTCCAAAGCCCTGCCAAAGGTTTTCGGGCCTCAAAACGGAAAGGTCAAATTTTAGGGCTGCATTGCCTGTAAGACTATAAGGGTCATTCCCATCTCCAAAATAATAGAGAATTCCCCAATACCCAAAAAGGATGAAAAAACTTATAAAGATGGCAGCTCTCATTTTTAGAAAATGAATTATAAAGGCAGCGAGACAATAAGCCAGTGCAATACGTTGTAATACCCCCATAATGCGCATATTCTCAAAATTCCTTAGGGCAAAGTCCCCTGCAGCATCACGGTAAAAGAAGGGAAAGGCACTTAAAAACAGGCCAATTAGAAAAATGAGCAAAGTTCTTTTCAGGATCTTTTTTAAGAAGGCCGGATTACCTCGTTCCGCATATTTTTTAAGGCTGAAACTCATAGCATTTCCCACTGCAAATAAAAAAGATGGGAAAACAAGATCTGTAATAGTGAAACCATGCCAGGGCGCATGCTTAAAAGGGGCATATATGGTAGCCCAGCTGCCCGGAGTGTTCACAAGGATCATTAAAGCAATGGTTAATCCTCTTAAAACATCCAATGCCAGGTATCTTTCTTTTAATTCTGCCATACATAATAGATGGCAAAATGTCAAGGCTTGTTAAAATAAACCCCTCACGGCCACAGTATAAAAATATAAATTTTAATTAAATATCCAATCTTTTATAAAATTTTTGATAAAGTATATTTCAGGATTATTTTTTTACCTATTTTTAGTGAAAATATTATTAGTATTTTGTGAAACTATTTTAACTAAATTCTAAATAAAAAATATTCTATGGCACAGGTTTTACATAATTTCCTTCTTAGCAAAGAGGCGTTTAATGATATAAGTAATGTAGAGAGAAAAAAGCATCTGCAAAAAATTAAGATCATTCGACACCTTTATATGAACAGTGCCAATACAAATGCCGAGATATGTCAAACCTTTAATTTGAGCCTGCCAACCTCAATGGCACTCATTAATCAATTAATAAGTACCGAAATTGTTGAAAAAAGAGGTAGGGGGGAATCTGTTGGTGGAAGAAAGCCGGATCTTTATGGCTTGCATAAAAATACATTTTTTGTGCTAAGTATACATATTGAGCGATATAAGATCAAACTTGCCATTGTAGATAATACGCATACCATTGTAGTGGAAGAGAGCATCCCTTCCAAAATCTCTCCCAATGTGAATATTGTAGATTTCCTTTTTGATTATGCTCAAAATCTTATAGAAACCTCACAAATAGACACCGGAAAATTACTGGGTATTGGTATAAGCATGCCGGGTCTGGTATCATCAAAAGAAGGTAAAAACTTTACTTATTTCTTAACAGGGCAGGAATCAGAATCCCTTCAGGCAGCCCTAAAAAAACAATTCAATAAACCCGTTTATATTTTAAATGATGCCAAGAGCGCTTGTTTAGCCGAGTTTAGGTTTGGCCAGGCAAAGAATAAAAGCGACGTTCTGGTAATCTCCATGGATTGGGGAGTGGGCCTTGGAATTATCATGGATCGTAAAATGCATTCAGGAACCTCGGGCTTTGCAGGGGAATTTGGCCATATTCCAATGGTGGAGAACGGGAAACTATGCCATTGTGGTAAACGCGGCTGTTTGGAAACAGTGGCCTCGGGAATTGCCCTGGTTGAAAAAGCAAAAGATGGGCTGCAGGAAGGCCAAACCTCGGTTTTGCGAAATATGACAAATAATGATTTTGATAATTTAGAACCGGAACTCATAATAGAAGCGGCCAATCGTGGCGACCAGTTTGCGATCAATGTTATTTCAGAAATAGGGATCAATCTGGGGAAAGGGATCGCGATCCTTATCCAGATATTCAATCCCGAATTGATCATTCTGGAAGGAAAAATTGCCGAAGCCAAACAGTTTATAACCACCCCAATCCAACAATCTATCAACACTTACTGTATGATACAGCTTAAGGAGAGAACCACAATTTCCCTTTCTGAACTTGGTCCAAATTCCAGTTTACTAGGTTCTACAGTTGCTGTTGTTAATAATGTATTTAAAAGTCAGCTCGCACTGGCAAAATCAGAGATCAATTAAAAAACCCCAGAATTACCTATTGCTATGGCCAGATTAAACCTGCTTGAAGAAACAAGATTTGAGAAACTTCCGGTAACAGTATACCCAGATGAATTTGAGGCTGCAGATAAAGTCGCAAAGTATGTTGCAGATATTATAAGAAAAAAACAATCGCTGGGAAAACCGGCCGTCCTGGGGTTGGCCACAGGTGCAACACCTGTAGATGTGTATGCCCGGCTGGTGAAAATGCACCGCGAAGAAGGCCTGAGCTTTAAAAATGTGGTCACTTTTAACCTGGATGAGTATTACCCCATGCAGCCCGATTCAAAACAAAGCTATGTGGCCTTTATGGATGAAAATCTATTCAACCATATAGATATAGACCGAAAAAATATCCATATTCCAGATGGCACTCTTGCCCCTGAAGATATTGCTCCCTACTGCCTGGCATACGAACAAAAAATAGAAGAAATGGGAGGCCTTGACCTCCAGATACTGGGAATAGGAAGAACCGGACATATTGGGTTCAATGAACCGGGATCAGCTCCCAATTCGGGAACCAGGCTTGTAACCTTAGATGACCTTACGCGAAGAGATGCATCCAGGGATTTTGGCGGAAAAGAGAATGTTCCTACCAAAGCCATCACCATGGGAATTGGTACCATTTTCAAGGCGAGGGAAATAATTCTTATGGCCTGGAGCCGGAAAAAGGCTTCAATTATAAAGAAAGCCGTTGAAGGTGAGATCTCCGGAAGTGTTCCTGCTACATACTTACAACTTTCAGAAAACGTAAAATTTGTCCTGGATGAGGACGCTGCTTCAGAATTGACAAGATTTAATACCCCGTGGCTGGTAAAAGATTGTAACTGGGATGAAGCCCTCATTAAAAAGGCTGTGATCTGGTTATCTTCAGAAATTAAAAAACCCATCCTGAAGCTTACAGATGAAGATTATAATGCCCACGGAATGGCCCAGCTTGTTACCGAGCGTGGCCCTGCCTATGATATAAACATTCATGTTTTTAACAAATTACAGCATAGCATAACCGGCTGGCCAGGTGGAAAACCCAATGCAGACGATTCCCAGCGTCCTGAGAGGGCAAAACCTTCGCAAAAGCGCTCCCTTATTTTCTCCCCGCATCCGGATGATGACGTTATCTCTATGGGAGGCACCTTTATAAGGCTTGTAGATCAGGGACACGATGTGCACGTAGCCTATCAAACATCGGGAAATACCGCTGTTTGGGATACCGATGTATTGCGATATGTTGAATTTGCCATAGATTTTAATCAGAGTATCGGGCAGGATACAAAGAAACTGGAAGAGATCTATGAGAATATGAGAACCTTTTTGAATACCAAACAACCCAATGAAATAGATCTTGAGGAAATAAGGGATGTGAAAGCCTTCATTAGAAAATCTGAAGCTTTTGCAGGAGCCCGGTATGCCGGCCTTAAAGATAAAAACATTCATTTCATGGCATTACCGTTCTATGAAACGGGAAAAACCGAGAAAAATCCGGTTAAAGAAGTTGATGTTGAAATAACCATGGAACTTCTTCAAAAAATCAAGCCGCACCAGATCTTTGCAGCCGGGGATTTTGCCGATCCTCACGGTACTCATATTGTTTGTTTCAGGATAATCCTGGAAGCAATGAACAGGCTCAGGAAATCTGAGGAATGGACAAAAGATTGCTGGCTGTGGATGTACCGGGGTGCATGGGATGAATTTGAAACCCATGAGATTGAAATGGCGGTACCCTTATCCCCTATGGAAGTTCATAAAAAGAGAAATGCAATTTTTCAACATCAGTCGCAAAAAGACCGGCCCGTTTTCCCCGGGGACGATCAAAGGGAGTTCTGGGTGCGCGCAGAACAGCGCAACAGGGAGACGGCAGAAAATTATCATCAGTTGGGATTGGCAAATTACGAAGCCATGGAAGCCTTTGTACGCTGGAAATTTTAAATTAATCTGGAGTGAAATGAAAACATTAAGAATTTATCTGTTAATAGTCCTCACATCAGGAATATTGGTATCCTGCTCTTCAAATCCATATTCTAAAACCAACAGGGTACACAAGCAACAAACCAAAATGTACGCTAAACAACTGCAGGAATTCCCCCCTCAAATGGATGCGGGGGCTCAAATGCTTAATTTTGGAGAACACCAGGCCGGAACAACAAATTTCAACCTTAGAAAACCAAATTATGTGATCATACATCATACGGCCCAGAATTCTACAGACCACACCCTTAAAACCTTCACCTTGCCAAGGACGCAGGTGAGTTCGCATTATGTTATTGGAAGAGACGGGAAGGTGTACCAAATGCTCAACGATTATTACCGTGCATGGCACGCGGGAGCGGGAAAATGGGGAAATTCATCAGACATTAATTCTTCATCCATAGGAATAGAACTGGATAATAATGGATTTGAGGAATTTTCTCCATTGCAAATTAATAGTCTAATGGAACTTTTAAAGGTTTTAAAAGAGAGACACAAGATCCCGGATGCCAATTTTATTGGCCATTCAGATATTGCGCCTTCAAGAAAAGTAGACCCTAACCCCACATTTCCCTGGAAATTGCTGGCTGAAGAAGGTTTTGGCTTATGGTATGAAGAACCTGCGGTAACGCCACAAATTACTATAGACGGTCGCCCCGGAGGCGATCTTAGCATAGAAGTTTCAGAAAACGAACTTTCACCCAACACTAAAATTGCTGAAAATTCCCCGTTGGAAGTATCCCCGGAGATTGCCTTAAGAATCATTGGTTATGATACAAGCAACCTTGATGCTGCGATCAAGGCCTTTAAGCTGCATTTTATACAAACTGAAGTCAATGGAACTTTAACCGATTATGACCTTCGTGTTTTGAATAATCTTTACAAGAAATATATGTAACACCTGCCGCAATGTCCAAATACCTTCTATTTTTCGTGACCATTTTCCTGGTCTGTTCCCCGCTTTATTCCCAGGATCTGGAAGAAATGGAAATATTGTCCAGGGAAGAATGGCAGGCTCAACCTGCAAAAGAGGGTATGAAATGGCATATCCCCAGGTATATTACAATTCACCATACCGGGACAAACCAAAACCCCAACCGTTCGGCTGCTGAAAAACTTCAGGCGCTGCAAAGATTTTCTTATACCGAAGGTGTTTTAGGTGACGGTGTAACTCCTAAAAAGCCCTGGCCAGATGTACCTTATCATTATTATATTACTGTTGACGGAATCGTGGTTGAGGGAAGAGAGATCCAGTATCAGGGAGATTCCAACACAGATTATGACCTCAACGGCCACGCCCTTATCGTGGTGGAGGGAAACTTTAATAAAGAAGAAGTCAAAGACATCCAGTATGAGAAACTGGAACAACTGGTATTTGCCCTGGCTAAAAAATATAAAATTACCGCGGAAGGAATTACGGGACATAAAGACCAGGCAGAAACCACCTGTCCCGGTGAAAATCTCGATATTTTGATCCCGCAGCTTTGGGAAAAGGTTGAAGATCTTGAGAATTCCAGGGTCAAAATAGGCGCTGAACAACTATTCTCTCCCGAATATTTAAACCTTATCAAAGGCAAATGTGTAGGCCTGGTGACAAACCACACGGGACTTCTACCTGATGGCACCCATTTGATTGATCTTTTAAATGATCATAAAGATGTAAAATTAACTTTGCTTTTTGGCCCGGAACACGGACTGCGAGGGGAAGAGGATACCCACGTGGCAGATGGGGTAGACAAAAAAACAGGTTTACCTATAATCTCTCTCTATGGAAAGGTGCGTAAACCAACAAAGGAAATGCTGAAAAAGGTAGATGTGCTGGTTTTTGACATTCAGGATATCGGGGCACGGTACTATACCTATATCAAAACAATGCTGAACGTCCTTGAAGCGGCAGCGGAAGAAGGAGTTCCCTATATTATTCTTGACAGACCAAACCCAATTACCGGTACATATGTTGACGGACCAATGGGTAAACCTTTGGAATCGGCATCGGGGATAGGGAATATTCCCATCGCTCACGGAATGACGGTTGGGGAGCTTGCTAAAATGTTTAACGGGGAACGAAAGGAAAAAGGACTACCGGCGGCAAAACTCACGGTGATTCCATTGAAAAATTATGAACGGGACCAGTGGTATGACCACACCGGGCTTCCGTGGGTGAAGCCTTCCCCAAATATGCTGAATTTAAAAACTGCGATTTTGTATCCTGCAGCCTGCTTACTGGAAGGCACAAATTATTCTGAAGCACGAGGTACAATGGAGCCTTTTGAGGTTTTAGGGGCTCCCTGGGTAGACGGAGAGAAATTAGCCGAAAAATTAAATTCCTATAATCTGCAGGGATTAAAATTTCAACCAAAAACCTTTGTGCCGGACAGTATTGTTGACGGCATCAAGATCTATCCGCCTAAATTTATGGGAGAAAAGGTAGAAGGTGTTGAGATCATTATTACGGACCGCGATAAGCTGGAATCGGCTAAAGCCGGGGTTTATATCCTTCACGCTTTGCTGGAATTATATCCGGATAAATTTGAATGGCGTAATGCCAGGATGGATGGTTTGTTGGGAACTACAAATGTGAGAGAAAAATTACAGGCCGGCGTTTCCCCGGAGCAAATCGTAAGGGAATGGGATGAAGCTGAAGATAGTTTTAGAAAGGAAAGGGAAAAATATCTGCTCTATTAAAAATTCCTAATAGTTTTTTAAGATGTATAAGCCGGTAGTTTTGTTTATTCTTTTAATGGTGGTTTTGGCAAGCTCCATTTCAGCTCAGCAGTTACAAATGCAATGGACTCCCCGGGAAGACCTCAATATGGGATCTCACCTTCTACCTTCCAAGGTTTAAGCCCACAACCCTTACAACTTACAACCTACAACAAATTAACCTATTTACTCTTTTCCCAAAAAAGATCACTTTGGGTAAGCTGTATCAATTTTTCATCTTCCTGGCCTAAAACCCTTTTGGTTCTCAAATACCGGTTGTAGTTGTATTCGTCAAAATCTTCGGCATTGGGATCCATATTGCTTATATGCACATCCCCCATCGAATGGATAAATTTGTTATCGCCAATCCACATACCTACGTGTATAACTCTCTCGGTGGTGTTGTTGGTTGCTTTCCTTCCGAAGAATAAAAGATCTCCCGGTATCAGGTTTTCAAAATTTCTTTCGGTGTCGACTTCAATTCCGGTGTGGATCTGTTGAGAAGCATCACGAGGAATGATAATTCCGTTTAGGAAGAAAATTGTTTTGGTATAACCGCTGCAATCCACGCCTTTGGCTGAAGTTCCTCCCCACAGGTAAGGAATTCCCATCAATGATTTAGAAGTTTCAACAAGGCTCTCTCCGGAAGGTTTTAAAGCTGAAAGCCATTGCTCATAAGGCTGCGCCTTTGATTGCTCAATATATCCAACCTTTCCGTGAGGATACTTTACTTTATAAAACCCGTTTTCCTCTGTTACCAACTCCAGGATGTTTCCAGCCACAAGATCTGATACCACCTGGGATTCTTTATTTGCACTTTCATAAGCAAAGCCGAAAGTTTCAAGGTAGATCACCTTATCTGCCGCTTTCCATTTAGAGAGATCATTATTTGAAAAAGGTGTTACTCCGCCGTAATCCACCCACGCCAGGTAACCTTCAGGAGTCTGGATGTAATACCAGCCCCCGTCTTTCTTGTAAACCTTTACAGGTGTTCCAAGTATTGCCTGTGTAACAAGCTCAGAGGAATGTGAGGGCTTTGACCTTAGATTGGCAACAGAGATCTTAATAACCCCTTTGGTATTCCCCGCCATTTCAGCTGAAGGCAGCATCGCAATACTATCTGTAAAAGCAATATTTTGAGCTTTGAGTCTTTGTTTCAGATCACTCACCGCCTCAGGGAGGTTAGACTCTCCTTTTAAAATATACGTGCCATTGTGGTTAGTTGATTCTACATCAAATAAAGCAACTCTGCCATCGGGAGCGTATTCAGATTTCACAGCTTTGATATATTGTTCAGAAGCGTTTACAACCGGAGCCTGGGCGGTTGTGTTACTTGTGGTATTTACATCTGCAGTTTTGCAGGAAACAGACAATAATATTAGTCCGAGGGCCCAAAATTTTAAAATTCCTGTTCTTTTCATATTATGCATTCTTTAATTCTTCTTTAATAATAAGCAATTCTGCACCAGTGCCGTTTCGGTTGGGGAAATGGGTTTTCCCGTCATAAACCTTTACGCCATCGGCTATATCGTTCTTAATCAGCATTCCGCCATCCATATCAACATAATCCAATAAAGGCAATAAGTGGCCAATGGCCGATAATCCCACCGTAGATTCTGTCATACAGCCTACCATCACTTTCATACCAAGCTCCCGGGCTTCAGCGATCATCCTTCTGCCGGGTGTGAGTCCGCCACATTTGGTAAGCTTAACATTTACCCCGTGAAAATAATCGGCACATTTCTTTACATCGCTTTCATTGATACAGCTTTCATCTGCAATCACCGGTAGAACCGAATGCTGCAAAACCTTTGCCATTCCTTCCAGATCATTGGCGGGCAATGGTTGTTCGAGGAATTCCACGCCCAGCTCCTTCATTATTGGAGCGTATTCAATAGTTTGTTCTGCAGTCCAGGCGCAATTGGCATCTACCCTGAAGATAGCGTTTGTATGTTTCCGAAGTTCCTTTATGATCTCAACATCCTCATCTGTTCCAAGTTTGATCTTGTACAGGGGCCAGGGAAATTCTTTTATTTTCTGTACCATTATCTCAACCGTATCGATCCCGATAGTATAATTGGAAAGAGGCAGATCTTTCAATTCCAAACCCCACATTTTATATAGAGGCTGGCCATTTCTTTTTCCGTGAAGATCGTGCATTGCTATATCCAGGGCGCATTGCGCAAAGGAATTTCCTTTAAAATGCGGATTGGTAATTTCCCAGAGTTCTTCAGGGGTTTTGTGAATATTTTCAGCGATCAAAGGTTCCATCGCTTTGATCGTAGCGCTCATACTTTCCACATCAACCCCGTAATAGGAAGTAGCTGCTGCTTCGCCGTAACCTGTGAATCCTCCATCTGAAAGTTCCACGATCAACGTCTCCTGAAAATCACGCGCAGTATGACTTATGCGAAAGGTGTTCTTTAATTCTAATTTATATTTATAGGTTTTCAGCTTCATTTAATCTTTCATTTTTTCCATTGCCTTTTAGCAAAAATAACCCAAGACAGGTAATGGCTGCATTCACTATCAATATTTCAAATCCGAATTTATAGCCGTTTAACCAGGCTTCAGAATTATAGTCAAGTATGATCGAAATTACCGGTGATAATATAACCACAAATGGAACAAATTTGTCATTGACAGTTCGTTTTGACAGCAACCCGAAAGCAAATAATCCCAATAATGGCCCGTAGGTAAATCCGGCGACCTTAAATACAGCGCTAACCACACTGCTGTCATTCAAGCTGCTAAAAATTATGATGACAAAGAACATTAATATGGTAAAACCTATGTGAACCAGCATTCTTGTCCTGTTCTGGTTTTTGTGTTCTTTCCTTTTAAGACCAAGGATATCTACGCAGAAAGAGGTAGTAAGAGCGGTAAGCGCGGAATCTGCACTGGAAAATGCAGCGGCAATAATACCCAGCAAAAATACTATTCCTGCTACAGCCCCAAAATGATTAAGCGCCAGCATAGGATACAGTTCATCTGATCTACCGGGAAGGGCAATACCTTGTGTAGTTGCATATTCATAGAGAAGCACCCCCAGAGAGAGAAAAAGTACGGTTGCTATAAAGAATGTAATAGAGAACCAGAGAATGTTCTTTTGAGCATCCCCTGTGTTGCTAATAGTAAGGTTCTTTTGCATAATGTTCTGATCAAGACCATTCATCGCAATTGTAATAAATATCCCTGCGAGAAAGGTCTTAAAAAAGTTCTGCCCGGACCGCCAGTCCCACTCAAAAATTGTCGATAGGTCGCTTTCCGTTACCACAGTAAACACCTGAGGCACACTAAGGTCCAGGTGATTAATGATCATAATGATACTTACCACTACCGCAAGCAACAGAAAGGTTGTTTGCAGGGTATCTGTCCAAACAATGGTTTTAATTCCTCCCCGGAAAGTGTACAACCAGATCAATGCGATGTTGGTTAGCACCGTTACATAAAAGGGGATTCCAAAAGCATCGAAAAATGCAAGTTGTAGTACCAGCGCAGCCAGGAATAATCTGAAAGATGCACCTATAGTTTGTGATATAAGAAAGAATGAGGCGCCAGACAGGTAGGAATTTTGCCCAAATCTATCCCGGAGATATTCATAGATCGACACCAGTTTTAGGCGGTAAAACAGAGGAATTAAAACCAGGGCGATTACTGCGTATCCCACCATATTACCCATCACAAACTGGAGGTAGGTCCAGTTGGTATTCCCCACTTCGCCCGGTACTGATATAAACGTGACTCCTGAAAGTGTTGCCCCCACCATCCCGAAGGCTACCAGGAACCACGGGGATTGCTTATCTGCCGTAAAAAAGGTGTTATTATCTGCCTTTCGTGATGTAAAATAACTTATTACCAGTAATAAAATAAAATAGGCAGCTATGACGCCAAATACAAGCGTAGGACTCATTTGCTATGGTTTTTACTTAATTCTGATCTCTTTTAGATCACTCTCATTCCCGCTTCGGTTCACTGCTGTTACTGCTATATGACTTATAGTGGCCGTTTTTCCTTCCTGAACTCTCGGAAGCTCAATGGAGCGGTCATTCTTGCTTACGATCTTATATTGCCAGGGCCCGTTATTGTATTTATAATACACCACCCATCTAAAAACATCCTGAGCATTATTGTGCTGCCAGGTTACATTGAGTTTATTTCCCACGGTTTGAGATGCGACTATGGGCACAGCAGGAATATCAGAATCCAACCAGGGGCTTGAAGGAACAAGCGCCTGAGTTTTATAAGGACCTTCTACCAGGGCCTTTGAAAGTTCTGGGTGCTTGATCAATGGCCCAATGCTCCAGTGCACTGCGCCTTTACTATCAGGTAACATACCCCTTGTGATCATGATCTGGTTGATAATTTCGGTGCTGTTCTTTTCATCACCTCCAAGACCCACATTCATTCCCGGCCATAAATGCCTGTTCTTGGTGTTTTCACCAGCCCACCATCCCAGTAAAACGGGAAAACTTTGAGGTGCCTGGGCAATTTTCCAGTAAAGCTGCGGGGTATAATAATCTATCCAGCCCTTGTTAAGCCAGAGTTTGGCATCGGCATATAATTCATTGTACTGGTCCATCCCGGCAATTGATTCGGGATATCCCGGTCTCCATATCCCAAATGGGCTAAGCCCAAATTTCACTTTCGGCTTTTCAGCTTTTATCTCACGATACAGTCTCTCAATAAAAACATTTACGCTCTCTCTCCTCCAGTCTGCCCGGGAAAGTTTCCCTCCCTTTGCCTGATATGCCTTCCAACTCACGTGGTCTGGAAAATCTTCATTATTGTTATAGGAGGCATAGGGATAGAAGTAGTCATCAAAATGTACTCCATCAATATCATAGCGCTTTACCAGGTCCATCACCACTGCTACAGAATGATCCTGCGTGCCTTTTAAAGAAGGATCCATCCACCAGTACCCGTTCTTTAGTTTAACAACCAGTTCCGGATTGGTTTTAATGATGGATTTTGGGTTTATTTCTCCTTTTGTAGTATGGTGCGCGCGATAAGGGTTGAGCCATACGTGCATTTCTATTCCACGATCATGCGCTTCCTTAATCCAGAAATTTAATGGGTCGTAGTAAGGCTCTGGGGCTTTTCCCTGCTGCCCGGTAAGGAAATAAGACCAGGGTTCAAGATCACTTTGGTATAATGCATCTGCCTGGGGTCTTACCTGGAAGATCACTGCATTAAAATTATGTGCTTTAAGATAATCCAGAAGCTGGATCGCTTCCTTTTGTTGATCTGCTGTACTTAGACCGGCTTTGCTTGGCCAGTTAATATTGGCAACCGTAGCCACCCAGGCCGCACGAAATTCTTTCATTACCGGGGTTTTGGGCCTTGTAATGTAATCCTTAATTTCATCGGGTTCCGGGGCAGGAGCAGGTAACGGGCTCACCGTGGGTGCCTCTTCTACCTCAACATCCGGAATTTCCGGCAGAGTTTCAGCAGGGATCTCGGCTGTGGGTGGTGGCGGTGTGTCTTCAGCTTTTTTTAATGAAGAACAAGCTGTGATAAATAGAAAGAGAATAAAAAGTGCAGTAAGGGTTTTTACTTTAAATGGCATAGCGCTTGGATGAATTATTGAGTTGAATAAACCTTTGGAATTTGGGCATAAAGATAAAAGAGAAAGAGCCACAAATGTGCCTCTTCCTCTTTATTTATAATTACAGGCCATACTTTTAACGGTCTCTCCAGAAATCTATTTTTCCTCCTCCAATTGGGTCTGAATAGGTTCCTCTTATTTGGGTAGTGTATGTCCTTCCCAGTGTACCCACATTTACTGAATGTTGAATGAAAGGGGTTGAGGTCAAAGGGTCATAATCTATAGTGGAATTGAAAACCTTAAACGTGTAATTTCCCGGTTCCAGCTCTACATACTCACCACCTTCTTTGAAATCTATATCAGATCCCAGCAAAACTACCCTTGCAGGTTGAGCAGCCGAAGTTTCGGTAGCAGGTACTGCAGCCCGTACGGCGTACACATCTACAGTAAAAGGAACATTCGCCATCGTATGCACAAATCTCCAGTAGATCTTAACATTATCATCTGCGGGAAGTACATCTTCCATTACAAAAACTTCATGATTCCCTTCATTACCCACTAAATATACAGAGTAGTTGGATCCTGAATTTAATGAGGCCTGGGTAGCTGCCAGTTCATTCATCTCTAAATCTAACACCCTAATATTTGTGTTGCCGGAAGGAATAACAGCGTAAGCATTTGCAGGATAAACTGCCCTATATGCTGACCCCTGAGGATCTCCTGCCGTTGTGGAACCTGCGGCCGTAACTTTTGTATCTCCAAAATAAAAGTTTGCCGGTGGAGCATCATCAGAATGAAAAAAGAACTTTGCTTTTGTCATCTCCCCCGTAAGAGGTACCGTAAGTTCAGGGATGGCATTTTCCTCACAACCGGTGAGAACCAGGCCAGCTGCTATTATAAGAATAATTCTATTTATAATATTTTTCATAATTTAAGTTTATTCGGGTTTACTAAACCAGGTTTCATAGGTATGGTAATCTAACTCAAAAGCATTTAATTCGCGAAGCGCTGCCTGATTCCACATGTATTCAGAATTAAATCTTGGTCTTGCTCTATAGGCCGGTTCGCCATTATTATCTACGTATAAAGGATCTGGTAACGAAAACCCTTTATAAACGGCTTCTTCATCGGAGACATCCTTGTCATAATGATATCTTCTCATATCACTCCATGTTTCAAAGAACCCCCAGCCCCAGGTCGCGATATATTTTTGAAGCATAATTTTGGATAAGGTGAGATCCTCTGCGGAAGAAGGGAAATATTCCTCGCTTGCTTCGTACAGAACTCTTCTCTGGTCATAGGTGGCAGGATCTGGTGCATATTGACGTGCAAAATCAAGATGTCCTTCCACCCCTTCTTTATAGGCAGTTAAGGCTAACTCTTTTTGACCAGATAAGAGAGCGGCTTCAGATTTAATAAACTGAAGCTGGGAATAAGTCATCAATGGAAATCTCTCGCTGTTATTAAAAAAGTAAATCTGTGGATTTGGGGTTGTATTCAGGCTTCCGGTATTCCCCCAAAGGTTATTGGGAACCTGCTCTGCAGCATATTCACTAATTCCTATTTCCGGAGAAATCCCACGATACTCTCCGTCTGGTGCAGGTGCGAGCATAGCCGCTAATCGTGGATCCTTTAAATGTTGACCCTCGAATACCGGATCAACTCCTTCCAACGCCGGATCTGTCAATTCAGGATTAGTTCCATCCAACAGCCCTACAATAAATTTGGTTTGACGGTAAAAATTAATATTTCCTCTTAGTGGTCCAAAGAAATTGGTATTGGCGCTTACCGTTCCTTCAAAGCGTATCATCGCATTATCCGCATTGCTTTGCAGTGCCTGATCTACGTACCCAATTACCTCCTGCGCATCATAAAAGCTCTTATTGGTGAGTCTATGTTTGCTAATGGCAAGCAACCCATAGGCAAATCTTTTCCATTTCTCCCGATCGCCGTTATAAATAAGGTCTGCCTCCATTAATCCGGAATCCTCCGGACTAAGGCCATCAGTTCTTTCAAGATTTTCTATTCCCAGGAGAAGTAATCTTTCAATTTCTGCATACACTACCTCCTGCTCATCATAATCAAAAACCCTTCTATCAGCATCAAAGGCCTGAGTTACAATAACGGGCCCGTGGTAATCTGTGAGCATTTGCCAACCATACGCCCGCAGGATATGACCAACCCCTACAAAATCATACTTCTCATTCCTTTCACCGCTCTCAATCATATCAGACAGGTTATAACCCATGCTCCAGTAAACAGCACGCCATAATTGGGCGTAAAAATCGCTGTTTGGCGGATTTGCATGTAAGTTAAGTGAATAGGAAGCACCCGAAGTATAAGCCCAGTTTTGGGTATAAAATCCGGTAAATCTTCCATCCCATTGGACTGCTACTGCCAGTTCCGACTGTATTTGTGGCAAGAACAATTCAGGTTGTAGCAGCGCATCAGGACCATTTGGATTAGTATTTACGTCCAGGTAATCTTCACACCCAGCGAGTGTAAAAACACCGGCAAGGATCAAACAAATATTTCTAATTTTTTTCATATCTATATTTTTTATAGTCCTACTCGTAGTCCAACATTAATTCCCATTGGCATAGGGAAATTTCCATAATCAAATCCATAACCACCGGCGCCACCAACGGCAGCAGAGTTTCCGTTTCCAACAGGATCCAGCCCGGAATAATTGGTTAAAAGAAAAAGATCAGTTCCGGTTACGAATACACTTGCACTTTGAATGGCATTTGTTCTTTCAAGGAGCGCAGGCGTAAAATTATATCTAAGGGTTACATCGCGAAGTCTCATCCAGTTTACGTCTTTTTCAATAAAACTCTGGAAAGGGTAAACAGAAGACCAGTAAGTTGAATTTCTAGACATATCCAATGGGATATTGTTTTGGGTAGGGCTGGTATTTTCATTTCCGTCCTTCAGCACACCTTCAACAATACGTGGGGTATCCCTATCAAGAGTCCTGGTACTTAAACCTCTTGTTGTAAGGTAATGTTCAGTGGCATTATAAACATCTCCTCCAACTCTAAAATCCAACAAGAAATTTAAAGAAAGATTTTTATAATTTAATGTATTGGATAATCCTACCGTGAAATCTGGCTGACGATCTCCTACAATAATCCATTCACTTGTATCAAGTAAGGGTAAACCATTGGCAGGGTTTACCAGGATCTCGCCGTTTTCTGTTCTCTGGAAATCATAACCTGTAAAAGTAGTAAGTGGCCCACCAACTCTGGCACCACCTCTTACGTTACCATATAACCAGGTATCTGAATTGTAAAATTCGCTCACATCACCCGGAAGGCTTACCAGCTCACTCCAGTTCTTGGTGTAATTGGCCAGAATATCCCAGGAGAAATCTGGTGTTCTTACAGGTGTTGCATTTAACTGCAATTCTACCCCTTCGTTTTGGATCTCCCCGGCATTGAAGGTCATCAAAACAAATCCGGTGGCATAACTTAAACGTAAGTTTTGAACGATTTGATCTACAGATTTTTTATTGAAATAAGTTACATCAAGACCAAGACGATTTCCGAAAAATCTCAATTCTGTACCATACTCGTAAGAGGTTGTCATTTCTGGCACCAAATTTAAACTTGGCCCTGTAAATCCATATCTGAAGCCTCCACCTGTTGTGGTAGCATTAGTATAAAACGGGCGAATGCTATAAGGATTGGCATCCTTTCCTACCTGTGCGATAGATCCTCTAAGTTTACCATAGGATAAAACATCTTTAATACCACTAAAAGCATCAAGCTCTGTAAAAATAAAACTTAAACCTGCAGACGGGTAAAAGAATGAATTGTTTTGGACGGGAAGGGTAGAACTCCAGTCATTACGGGCCGTAAGTGTTAGATACAGCATATTATCATAACTGGCATTGAAGCTTCCGAACACACCCACTAACCTCCTTTGCGCTAAATTGTTAAACGCCCGGTGCGTATCAAGTCTTGTATTATTTATAGAATAAAGATCTGGCGCCTGGAAATCCAGGCCTTCTGCAGAGGCACTAAAGGTATTGTAATCATAAATTGCACCCCCTACTTTAAGATCGGTTTCCAACAATCCGTTAAAGAAAGAACCCGGGGTAATTTGGGCATAGGACTGAAAAGTAAGGTTTCTGGTAGTAGCAAGCGCCTGGTCAAATACTCCACCATAATTTCTTCCGCTTAAAGCTTCAGGGTGCCGCACAATCGTGGTTTTGGTTGTAAAGTAATCTACACCCACCTGGCCCACAAATTTTAACCACTCTGCAGGTGCAACATTAAGCTGGGTATTTAATTTATATCTGTCTGTCAAAGAATTGAAAACATTCTTATTTACGTTAAAGAATGGATTTTCAACAGCTGCCGCAAATGGAGCATAGTCTCTTCTTCGTCCTCCCGGGGTTAAATAATTGCTGGCATCATCGGTTGAAGGCCACAGCAATAAATGTAATAATGGTCCTCCTGCCCCTCTAAAGGTTTGATCATTATCTGACCGGGTATAATCAAAAGTTACATCAGTAGAAATATAGTCATTCAAGGTTGCAGTAATGGCAGATGTTATATTTAATTTATCTAAACCAGTAGTAGGAACAAAACCTTCAGAATTTGTATGAGAGGCAGCTACCCTGTATTGATTGAGTTCTGTCCCTCCGGAAAATGATAGGTTATGTCTCTTTGTAACGGCATTTTGGAAGAAGTTCCCAACGTTATCGTAAAATTGAGTTCCCGCAGGATATTCAGATCCAAAATAATAAAGATTTTCATCATCATCTGTGGTAAAGCCCTGGGATCCCCGTCCATATTTTTGTTGGATCTCAGGATACTCTACGATCTGGTCAACTCTAAAACTGTTACTATAATCTATTCTCGCTTTTCCTGCCTGACCTCTTTTGGTTGTAATAACCACAGCACCGGAAGCGGCTTCTATTCCATACAGAGCAGATGCTTCAGGACCTTTAAGTATAGTAATGGAAGCTATATCTTCCGGATTAATATCTGCCGCCCTGTTGGTGAAATCCACGCCTCTGTTTTCAAAAGATCTGGCCGTACCGGCAGAAGCTAACATTCCGGTTGACATTGTGTTATTACTTATGGGCAAACCATCTACTACAAAAAGTGGTTGGTTATTACCACTAAGGGAGCTTATTCCCCTAATTACTATAGATGTGGAAGATCCGGGAAGACCAGAGGTAGAATTTATTTCAACACCTGCTACCCGTCCGGCAAGGGCATCTATAAAATTTTCCCGCTGGGTTTCTGCAATTACAGGGCCGGCTACTTCAGTTACAGAATATGCAAGCGCCTTTTTTTCCTGCTTTATACCAAGGGCTGTTACCACAACTTCATCTAAACCTTCCTGATCTTCTGCCAGGGTCACGTTAAAAGTGGTTTGGGTGCCAAGTGGAAATTCCTGAGTTCGAAAACCAAGAGAGGAAAACACCAATACTGATGTGGCATTATCAGGAACATTTAGACTAAATCTTCCATCCATATTGGTGGTGGTACCCGTGCTGGTATTCTTAATATAAACAGAGACCCCGGGAACGGGTAATCCGGTTTGATCCAAGACCTGTCCGGTCACTGCTCTCTGTTGCGCCATAGCATGGACACTCACAAAGCAGAGTAAGATTAAAATAAACTTTTTTAATTGTTGCTCCATAATGTGGTTAATTAAATCGTGTTAGTTTGTTTGTTAGGGTTGAAAATTAACAAATAAATGTTAATATGTAAAGCGGAAAGATAAAATATTATTAAAAAGAATTGTGTTAATAATGATATTATTTTATTAACGACTATTCTTTTATAAAATTTTTAGTGAAGTGGTTTGGAATTTATTGGCGGTTTTTAAGCACATTTCTTACATTCTTATGCTCATTCAATAAGCGGGAGGCTTCTGTTTCATTAACCCCCAACTCTTCCATGATCATTTTGATGCCACGGTTTACCAATTTTTTATTGCTTAATTGCATATCTACCATCTTATTCCCTTTTACTCGTCCCAATTTTATCATAACAGAAGTGGATATCATATTAAGAACAAGTTTTTGAGCAGTGCCAGATTTCATTCTTGTGCTTCCGGTAACGAATTCAGGACCAACTTCAATCTCTATGGGGTATTTTGCAGCAGCTGCAAGAGGGGAATTTCTATTATTGGTGATACATCCAGTGATAAGTCCGTTTTCAGCAGCTTGTTTTATTCCACCAATAACATAAGGAGTGGTACCGGAAGCGGCAATGCCAATAAGTACATCCTTCGCATTGATATCAAATTCCTGAAGGTCTTTCCAGGCCTGAATATTATTATCTTCAGCGTTTTCAACTGCTTTCCTCAAAGCTACATCTCCGCCTGCAATTAAGCCTATCACTACATCATCACTAACCCCGAAGGTTGGAGGACATTCGGATGCGTCAAGCACTCCAAGCCTGCCACTGGTTCCTGCACCAATGTAGAACAGCCTTCCTCCTATTTCAATTTGTTTGGTAATTACATCTACCAACTCCTGAATTTTTGGGATCTCTTTTTCTATTAATTCGGGCACGGTCTTGTCCTCGCGATTCATATTGCGGAGCAATTCTTCTGTGCTCATCAATTCAAGATCATTATATCGCGAACTCTGTTCGGTTGAAGGTTTATGTTGATCGCTCATATTATAAATTCAATAAAGTTGTCCTTTTAAAGCTTTCAGGAATAAAACCTCTGAAAACATCTGCTTTGATACGGGTATTTTGGTTTTCTTTCCAGGATAACTCCTCTGCAGGAAAGTAATTAACCCCCATACGCTGTAATCTATCCTGGTGTTGTTGCAATCTCCCTGAAAATTCCCTGTAATCCCTGGGTGCATCATGGTTCCACGCAAGTTCTGCCACCGCAATAGTTCTGGGCCAAAAACGGTTATCCAGGCTGCTATCATCCCAAACAAATTCGGTCCATACGGGAGCCTCAAGGCCAATTACATTTTTATTGCTGCTACTATAACTATACACCTCTTCCAGGGTAACACCAGATTTCTTGCACCAATTATTGGTTTTCTCCTGTCCCGGGATATTGGCATGGTCAAAATAAAAACTGGTGCAAATAGATTCAATAACCTTCACATCTACAAGACTCTCAACTTTTCCATGCCATTGCTGACTTATAAGGGAGTTGCTTACTTTGGCCTTTGTAACTTCTTCCCAGCCTATGCTTGTTTTTCCGTGGTGTTGTACAATAGAATCGGCCTTTACAACAAATGTTTCATATAAATCATCTTTGATCTCATCACCTCCAATATGTATCCACGGGCCGTGGGTTATGGTAGATATTTCCCCAATTACCTTGGAAACAAAATTATATATCTCCGGTTTTGTAAGGCATAGTTTGCTCCAGCCTACTTTGGTGCCGGTAAATAATTCCGGTGGGGTGGCCATCTTTGGTTCAATATTGGAATATTCCTCACAATTAAGTTCTGGATAGGCCACCAGGGCTGAGTATATATGGCCCGGCATATCTATCTCAGGAACAATAACTATATTTCTTGCCAGGGCATAATCCTGTAATTCCAGGTATTGTTTCTGGGTTAAGTAACCGTACCTTCCATTTTCAACTGCCCCTTTAGAGCCAACATTGGTTAATGCGGGCTTACTTTTAATTTCAATTCTCCACCCCTGGTCGTCTGTAAGATGTAAGTGAAGGCGGTTCATTTTATATAAGGCCATCCTGTCCACGTGCGACTTTAAATATTCCAGGCCGAAAAAACTTCTCGCGATATCAACCATGGTTCCCCTCCAACTGTACTGCGGCACATCTTTTATATAAAGGTGGGGCAGTTGAATTCTTTTATTTTGCAGCGGGGTATCTTCCAGGGAAGAAGGTAAAATTTGCCTGAGGCTTTGTATGGCATAAAATAGACCGGCAGTAGTTGCCGCTTTCATAAACACTCCGCTTTCGTTTATTTCCAGGATATAACCTTCCGGTCCCAATTCTTTTGTGAGATTTGTATTTAAATCCAGGTTCCAGTTTCCACAGGACTCACCGGGGTTTTATAGAGATCGAGGTTGGCTTTGTTCAGTAAATGAAACAACCACTCGGCAGCTTCCTCCGCTTCTGCGTTATAACAAAGAATATTTGCAGCCGGGGTAATTAGCGTAGCATTTCCAAAATTTAATTCGGTAGGCTTGGGGATAATTGAAATTCCTTCCGCAGGAATAAAAAGAACTTTCTCAGAAACAGTATCTCCCATTTTACACGATGCCAGGAGAAGAATAAGAACAAGTGGAATAAAATTTTTAAAATGGGACATATTGTAGGTTTTAAATTTCAATCAGGCACTGCGACCGGTTTTATAACCTGTGGTAGCAAAATACAAGATAAAGGCATAACAGGGTATGATGACCCAATAGGCTTGTTGGGGATTAAAAAGATCGGCAAAATAACCATATACCAACGGAAGGATCGCTCCACCAGCAATGGCCATAATTAGAAAAGAGGAACCCACCTTGGTGAAACGTCCCAAACCGGCAAGGGCCATTGGCCATATTGCAGGCCACACCAGTGCGTTGGCTATTCCCAGAAGTGCAACGGCCAACACCGAAATGAATCCGTCGCCAAATATGGCTACCAAACCAAAAGCCAATCCCAGGATTGCAGAAATTTTAAGGGCATTTTCCTGGGTAATATATTTTGGAATAGTGAAGATCCCTATTACATAACCCACTATCATGGCTCCCAGGGTTAAACTTGCAAAGAACTTAGCCTCGCTCAAAGGAATTCCCTGAGCTTCATTTGCATAACTTATAATAGTATCGCCGGCAATTACCTCAACCCCCACATATAGAAACAGGGCGAAAGTTCCAAGGAACAAATGAGGGAATTGAAAGATACTGGTTTTGTTCAGGTTAGATTTTGCCAGTTCTTCATCTTCTGCATCGGCATCAACCTCCGGCAGGGATGAGAAATATATCCAGGCACTAAGGATTAAAAGAATTGCCATCATTACCAAATAGGGAGTAACAACCCGTTGCGCCAGCTCATCAAGGGCAGTGGCTTTTTCAGCACCCTGGAGAATCTCTACGGTTTCAACCAGGTTATCCCCCGATGTAAAAAGAATTGCACCTAAAACAATTGGCGCCAAAACCCCGGCTACCTTGTTGCAAATTCCCATAATGCTTATCCTTTTGGCTGCACTTTCCGCAGGGCCCAGCACAACAACATAAGGGTTTGCGGCGGTTTGGAGTAGAGCAAGCCCTGTACCCTGAACAAATAATCCTATTAAAAATAACTCATAAGTGCGGGAATATGCCGCAGGAATAAAAATTACTGCCCCAACAGCCATCACGAGTAACCCCAGGGACATCCCCTTCTTGTAACCTGTTTTTTGCAACACCCAGGCAGAGGGAAGAGCCATAACCAGGTACGAAATATAAAAAGCCGTTACCACAAAATAGGACTGAAAATTATTGAGCTCGCAGGCTATTTTTAAATAGGGTATTAATACTGAATTCAGCCACGTGACAAAACCGAATATGAAGAATAAAGCCCCAATTATGATAATAGAGCGGGTTGTATTGCCTGTTGGATTGGATGTTGGGTTTTTCATGGATTTACAGTGAAGGATTGTTGAGGTTTGACGCTATAAGAGTGCGGAATTATATCCATAAAAAACATTTTTTTATTCCCTGGATTCCGGTATTTAATATAACATTAACAATATTACAAAGAAGGTTTGTTTTTTTAGATTTTCCAAACACTTAAATAAATTTTTTTAAGATTAAGCAGGAGATATTAAAAAATTGAATTAAAGCTAAGTTCGCAACAAGCTCAACTTCTCAAGATTTTTCCGGCTTAATGCGCTGTATAAATATTTATAACAAGACTTTTAAAAAAACTATATTTGTAGCCTTAAATAAGTTGGCAGGAAAGCCTGCCTACTATCTGGAAATTGATTCATGAAGAATATACGTAACTTTTGTATAATTGCCCATATTGATCACGGTAAAAGCACCCTGGCAGACAGGTTGCTGGATTTCACAGGATCTGTAACAGAGAGGGAAAAACAGGAACAATTGCTGGATAGCATGGACCTGGAGCGGGAACGCGGCATTACCATTAAAAGTCATGCAATACAAATGAATTATACTTATAAGGGTGAGGAGTATATTCTTAATTTAATTGATACCCCCGGCCATGTGGATTTTTCTTACGAAGTATCCCGGTCAATCGCTGCTTGTGAAGGCGCATTGCTTATTGTAGATGCAGCTCAAAGTATCCAGGCCCAGACCATATCAAATCTTTACCTGGCACTGGATAATGATCTTGAAATAATTCCGGTATTAAACAAAGTTGACCTTCCCAGTGCAAATCCTGAGTTGGTAACAGATGATATAGTAGAATTACTTGGATGTCACAAAGATGATGTTATCCCGGCCAGCGCAAAAACAGGAATTGGAATAGAAGAAATTCTTTCAGCAATAATAGAGAGAATTCCCCCGCCTAAAGGAAAACCAGATGCACCGCTACGGGCCCTGGTTTTTGATTCAGTCTACAACCCTTTTAGAGGAGTAGAAACCTATTTCAGGGTTTTTGACGGTTCTATAAAAAAAGGGCAACAAATAAAATTTGTAGCTACCAATAAAAGCTATTATGCAGATGAGGTTGGTACCCTTCGCCTCAAACAATTTCCAAGACAGGAAGTTAAAACCGGCGATGTGGGATATCTTATTACCGGCATCAAAGATGCCCGTGAAGTAAAAGTAGGGGATACAATTACAGATTCCAAACATCCAACCACCGAGGCGGTTGCAGGATTTGAAGATGTAAAACCAATGGTATTTGCGGGAATTTACCCGGTAGATACCGAAGAATATGAAGATCTTAGGTCTTCTATGGAGAAATTGCAATTAAATGATGCGTCCCTGGTCTTTATTCCGGAAAGCTCTGCTGCGCTTGGATTTGGTTTTAGATGTGGCTTCCTGGGAATGTTACACCTTGAGATCATCCAGGAAAGGCTGGAGCGGGAATTTGATATGACAGTTATCACAACAGTTCCAAACGTATCTTATCACGCCTATACCCATAAAAATCCCAATACAGCGATATTGGTAAATAATCCAACAGACCTTCCCGAGCCTTCCAGCCTTGCGAGAGTTGAAGAGCCTTATATAAAAGCCAGCATCATTACCAAATCTGATTTTGTTGGTCCTGTAATGTCTTTATGTATTGAAAAAAGGGGATTAATTACAAACCAAACCTATCTTACCCCGGAGCGGGTAGAGCTGAGTTTCGATATGCCCCTGGCCGAGATTGTATTTGATTTTTACGACAGGCTTAAAACGGTTTCCAAAGGATATGCTTCCTTTGACTATTCACCTATTGGAATGCGCGCCTCAAAGCTTGTAAGGGTAGATGTGCTGCTTAACGGTAGTGTTGTTGATGCTCTTTCGGCACTGCTGGATGTGGATAATGCCTATGACATTGGGAAAAAAATGTGTGAGAAGCTAAAGGAGTTAATCCCGAGACAGCAGTTTGATATTCCTATCCAGGCCGCTATTGGCGCAAAGATCATTGCCAGGGAAACAGTAAAAGCTTTACGAAAGGATGTAACAGCAAAATGTTACGGGGGGATATTTCCCGAAAAAGAAAACTTTTAGAGAAGCAGAAAAAAGGTAAAAAGCGAATGCGCCAGGTTGGGAATGTTGAAATTCCGCAAGAAGCATTTATGGCTGTATTAAAGCTGAATGATTAGAAATAATTTCGTTTATATAAGAAATAACCCCCGCCTCATAGGTGGGGGTTTTTGTTTAAGGACAGAATAAAAATACAAATTGTCATTCTGAAGGCTTCGCTAGTGCGCAAGCTGAAAGAATCTCGGTAGAATCTGCACTGAAATTTATTATTGAGGATACACCAGGATCTTAGTTGTCTCGCCCAACATCTTCTCTAACCTACGGGGTAGCTTTTCCAGGACCGGCTGGTATGCCACACTATCTTTTCGCGCATTCACAAGCATGAAAATATCATCGGGTTCTATACTTTCAACAATAAGCGAAATATCCTCCCAGTTTTGAAAAGTGCGGAATTCAAAAGGAGCCCTCAGATTAAGATCCTCCACCAGTTCTATAATTGCCTGCTGGGTTTTGTCTGAACAAAAAACCAAAATAGGAACACTCAGTTCTTCTGAAATTTTAATACTTTTCTTTACCCAAAGTTCAAAGCCCTCCATTTCCTCAGATCTTTCCGGAACGCCCAATACCAGTCTTTGATGGGTTGCCCACGGTTTTAGTGGCTGGCATATCATAATGGTTTTAGTAGTTCTGTTTATGATACCTGCCATTTTTTCTCCTATTACCACATCCTTGGCAGAGCTGGTTGGCCATCCCATTACAAGAAGATCAACGATCAATTCTTTGGATTTCCTCGAGATCCCTTCAGCTACATCCTGATCAATGGTCGCTGTAATATCTACCATAGTTTCAGAAGCCGATGCCTGCACAACAAATTCCTCCAACTTGGTCTTCGCCTGGGCAATATTAAGTTCTGCCTGTTCATCATTAGGCACTACAGATAAAATGGAAACCGGATTTTCCGAAGATTTATCCTTAATAAGGATCGCAAATTCCACCAGTTTATCAAAATTAACAATATTGGCCAGGGGAAGCAGGATAGTTTCCATTTTGAAACTTTCTGAATTCTTTACTTCTTCAGGATTAACTTCTTCCGATTCAGCCACCATTTTTCTTGCTGCATTTTCAGTAGCAAGAGTTGCAACTATTGAGGTAATAAGAATAAGGATAATAGTCCCGTTTAAGATGTTCTTATCAATTATTCCCGCATTAAACCCCACAAGTATCACCGCCAGGGTTGCGGCCGCGTGCCCGCTACTCAAGCCAAATATCACCTTTCGCTGGGAGGAAGTATATTTAAAAACCAGCTGTGTAAAAAAAGCTGCCAGCCATTTTCCAGATATTGCTACTATGGAAAGGGTAATTGCCACTACAATTGCCATATAGCCACTAAAAATTACCCGCACATCTACAAGCATTCCCACACTCAGAAGAAATATGGGAATGAAGAGGGAGTTCCCCATAAACTCAATCCTGTTCATTAAAGCCGAAGAATGAGGAATTAACCTGTTTAACCCCAGACCTGCAAGGAAGGCTCCTATGATATCTTCTATCCCTGCAAGTTCTGCAAGAAATGCTGCAAGAAACACCACCGTTAATACGAAAATATAATGGGAATGTTTTTCCTTTTCCATTTTGGTGAAAAACCACTTGGCGATCCTGGGGACTAAAAAAAACATTATTGCAACAAAAATAGTAAGAGAGATCATAAGCCGTATCCAGAAATCGGCAGTTAGGCCCCCTTCCTCAGCATTTCCAAGAATAATTGCCAGGATGATAAGCACCGCTGTGTCTGTAAGTATGGTACCACCAACGGTAATTGCTACAGCTTCATTTTTTGAAACTCCCAGGCGACTTACAATGGGATATGCAATAAGGGTGTGGGTAGCAAACATACTGGCTGTTAAAAAACTCGCGTTAAAATTATAGCCTAAAAAGTAATAACATACCGGGAAGCCTATTATTAATGGTATTGTAAAAGTAAATGCCCCAAACAGGAAACTTTTATTGCGGTTTACTTTAAACTGGTTCATGTCCAGCTCCAGTCCTGCAATAAACATAATATATAATAAACCTATTTTTGAAAAGAGATCAATGGCGGCATTTTGCTCAAGCAACCCAGCGCCGTAAGGCCCAACTATTATTCCTGAAATGATTAAAACTATAATCCCGGGAATCTTTAATCTTCTGAAAAGGATTGGGGAAACAAGTATTATTAAAAGTATAACCGAAAAAACAAGCACTGGATTACTAAAAGGCAATTCGAATTCGTGATAAAGGATCTCTAAAAATTCATTCATATTTTTCTCTTTTACCGGTAGCTTGTTCTGCAAAAACAAATATAGACATTAATTAAAATTTACCCTTTTAAACAATTGACAAATAGTCCCCGGGATGCTATTGGATTTAAGGTATTACACTTCATACCTTCCAGAATTCTCCCATAAAAGATCTTTTTAATACTGTTTTTTTATCTCAGGATGATTTTCTACTAAATCGTTAATTCCCTCTTAAGAATTAAAACTTTCCTTTTATATCTAATCCTTTTAGTAATTTGCAATACCTATTATTCTAAAAACTCATATGAAACTATATCCAATTGAAGCCGGGAATTTTAAACTCGATGGGGGAGCTATGTTTGGGGTTGTACCCAAGTCCATCTGGAATCGCACAAATCCGGCAGATGGGAACAATCTCATAGATATGGCTGCACGCTGTCTCCTTATTGAAGAAGGCGAAAAACTAATTCTCATTGACACCGGCATGGGAGATAAGCAAAGCGAAAAATTTTACGGATATTACAATTTGTGGGGAGATGAGTCTATTGATAAATCCCTTACAAAATATGGTTTTCACCGGGATGATGTGACAGATGTATTTATGACGCACCTGCATTTTGACCATTGTGGCGGGTCTGTTCAATGGAATAAGGAACGCACAGGATATGAACCGGCTTTTAAAAATGCGAGATTCTGGAGCAATAAAGATCATTGGGATTGGGCCACCACTCCTAACCCGCGGGAAAAAGCATCCTTTTTAAAGGAAAATATAATTCCTATGCAACAAAGCGGCAAACTGCATTTCGTGGAAAAGGACCCTACCAACAGTTATCTGGACACCACCCCTCTTGCATTTGGTGTGTTTTTTGCGGATGGGCATACAGATAAGCAAATGATACCACACATAAATTACCAGGGCAAAACCCTAGTTTTTATGGCCGATCTTCTTCCCACGGCAGGGCATGTCCCCCTGCCTTATGTAATGGGATATGATACCAGGCCATTATTAACAATGACGGAAAAGGAAAACTTTTTGAATAAAGCTGCAGATGAGAATTACTATTTATTTTTGGAACATGATGCGCATAATCAAATAATCACCGTTAAACACACTGAAAAAGGCGTACGGTTGGATCAAACTTTTTCTTTTAATGAACTTTTTAATCAATAATTGCCTGCACGATGAGTGCCGTCTTAAAATTTATAAATGCCTGTAAAATCAATTAAAAACAATAAATAACTACATATGAAAATACCAGTTTTTAAACCATTCTTCGCTATTGGTTTTTCGATTTTTCTTGCGGGTTGTGGATCTACATCCCCCACCATTGTTTCTACTCCTATTGAGAATATAGATGCAATTCCTTTAAAAGTTACAGATCTTACAGAAATTGAACTTCAGGGATGGGGTGGGGCCGACCTCACCCGGGATACAATCCCCGGTATGAGTGTGCAAAAAGCTTATGATGAGATAATTAAAAACAACAAAGGCCAGTCTGTGATCGTGGCGGTGATAGACAGCGGTGTTGATATTGCGCATGAAGACCTTAAAAGTGTATTATGGGTGAACCGTGGTGAGATCCCTAATAATGGAAAAGATGATGATAATAACGGCTATATAGACGATATTCATGGATGGAATTTCCTGGGAGATGCGGTAAAGGAAAACATGGAATACACCAGGATAATTAAAAGACTGAAGCCTAAATATGAAGGAAAAACCTCTGCAACAGTTTCCCCGGCAGACAGGGCTGAATTTGCTGAATATCAAAGAGCAAAAGCCGAATTCGATAAAGAATATAATGAAACCCTTCAAAACCAGACCCAGTACAGGCAAATAAAAACCCAATTGGTGGCAGCACATGCCGCTGTTTCATCCCAACTTGGAAAGGAAAATTATACCAAGCAGGAACTTGCTGCAATGACTGCTACTACAGATCAAATGAGGCAGTATAAAGGAATGCTGATGCAAATCCAGGATAATGTAAATGAGAATATCCCTACCGCCCTAAAAGAGCTTGACGATGCCATCAAATACTTTGATGACAGGCTGGCTTCACACTTTAACCTGGAACTGGATGGAAGAGCAATAGTTGGAGATGATCCTTATGATATTACCGATACCAAATATGGAAACAACAAAGTCTCGGGGCCAACAGCAGACAAAGAAGATGTTAAACATGGTACGCACGTAGCCGGTATTATTGCTGCACAAAGAGATAACAATATTGGCATTAAAGGGGTGGCCAATAATGTGCAAATAATGGTATTAAGAGCAGTACCGGACGGCGATGAGTATGATAAGGATATAGCTTTATCAATAAGATATGCGGTAGACAATGGTGCCAGGGTAATCAACACCAGTTTTGGAAAATATTTTTCTCCAAATCCGGAATGGGTAACAGATGCTATAAAATATGCAGCCCAAAAAGATGTATTAATTGTAAATGCTGCAGGAAATGACGGAACAAATTTAGACCAGACAAGCGTTTATCCTAATGACCAGTTTCCCGGTCAAACAGGGGAGATCTCCAAAAATTTCTTAACTGTAGGTGCCTTAAATTATCAATATGGTTCAGGTATGGTTGCCGGGTTCTCCAATTACGGAAAAACCAATGTGGATGTATTTGCTCCGGGTACCAAAATTTGGTCTACAACTCCCAACAATGGTTATGAATACCTGCAGGGTACATCCATGGCCGCACCGGCAGTCGCGGGGGTTGCTGCAATAATAAGGTCTTTTTATCCAAAATTAACTGCAGCCCAGGTGAAGCAGGTAATTATGGACAGTGGTTTAAGCACTACTGCTTCAGTTTTGGTAGGGGAGGAAAAAGCCAATAAAAGATTTACTGAGCTTTCCGCCTCCGGAAAAATGGTCAATTTGTACAATGCCCTTATTTTAGCCGATAAAATGGCCAAATAGAGATTTCTTAATCGCATAATAAAATCAATTTTAAATGAAAATATATTTTTTAGCATTAGCATTATTAACCCTGGGTTTCTCTTCAGCGCAAAACAACACTACATATTGGCAACAGCACGTTGACTATAAAATGGAAGTTGATATGAATGTGAAGAACTTCAGGTATACGGGAACACAGGAACTGGTTTATACCAACAATTCGCCAGACACCCTAAACAGGGTTTTTTATCATCTGTATTTCAATGCATTTAAACCCGGTAGCGAAATGGACATTCGCTCAAGAACCATTGAAGATCCTGATACACGGGTAGGAGACAGGATCTCAAAGTTAACCCCAGAGCAACAAGGTTTTTTAAGGGTTTCAACACTTACGCAAAATGGTAAAACCCTTAAAATGCAGGAAGTGGGAACCGTTCTGGAAGTAGAATTAAATGAGGCCATCCTGCCTGGTGAAAAAGCGACATTTAAAATGGAATTTCAAGGTCAGGTGCCGGAGCAGGTAAGAAGGTCTGGAAGGAACAGTTCTGAAGGGGTTGCATTATCCATGAGCCAGTGGTACCCAAAACTTGCTGAATATGACTTTGAAGGATGGCATGCCGATCCTTATATAGGTCGGGAATTTCACGGGGTGTGGGGAGATTTTGATGTAAAAATAAGCATTGATAAGAATTACCTTATTGGAAGTACAGGCTACCTTCAAAATCCTAACGAAATTGGTTTTGGCTATGAGGATAAAGGAGTTAAGGTGAAAAAACCTAAAGGAGATAAATTGACCTGGCATTTTGTTGCGCCTAAAGTTCATGATTTCACCTGGGCAGCAGATCCAGATTATGTGCACGACACACGTGTAGCAAAGGATGGAACAGTGTTGCATTTTATTTATAAGAACAATCCTGCAATAAAGGAAAACTGGACCAATCTTCAGCCAAAAACCGAAGAATTATTAATGTTTTTTAATGAGAATATAGGACCATATCCCTGGGACCAGTACACAGTGATCCAGGGTGGAGACGGGGGAATGGAGTATGCAATGCTTACCCTAATTACCGGCGAGCGCGCCTTTGGCAGCCTTGTTGGCGTAACTTCTCATGAACTTGCTCACGCCTGGTTTCAGCATTTAATGGCCACCAATGAAAGTAAACATGAGTGGATGGATGAGGGTTTTACCTCTTACATCTCAACCCTTGCAATGGATAAGGTTATGGGTACCAATAAGGAAAAACCCTTTGAAGGAAATTACAGAGGGTATGAAAGATTGGCAAAATCTGGAGTGGAGGAACCTTTAAGTACACATGCTGACAGGTATAAATTAAATTTCGCCTATGGTGTTGCTGCGTATACCAAAGGTTCAGTTTTTCTTTCTCAGCTTGGATACCTAATTGGAGAAGAAAACCTTAAGAAAACCCTTAAACGCTATTATCACGATTGGAAATTCAAGCATCCTACCCCAAATGATTTTTTAAGGGTTGCTGAAAAAGTTTCGGGAGCAGAGCTGGACTGGTATTTAATGGACTGGGCTCAAACCACCAATACCATAGATTACGGGATAAAAAATGTTGCTGAAAACAATGGAAAAACAACTGTGACATTAGAACGTATTGGTAATATGCCAATGCCACTGGATATTCAGGTTACTTATGCAGACGGTTCCAGGGAAGTTGTTTATATCCCTTTGCAAATGATGCGTTGGAATAAGCCTGCAGAAGAAGGTAAGCAAAGTAAAGTAGCTGCAAGATGGGCGTGGGCACATCCTACCTACGAACTTATCCTGGAAAAACCCCTTTCTGAAATTTCAGGGATCACAATTGATGAGTCCGGATTAATGGCAGATATCAACAGGGAAAACAATACCTTTTCCAGGGAGAAAATTGTAGATTAAGAAAAAAGGTTTCAGAAGGATAAAGGCTTCTGAAAAGAAACAGATCCGTTTTGGGAATTCCCGAAGCGGATTTTTTTATTTTAGCCTGTTATAATATGTGATGATGAGTGAAAATTTTCCTTCAGAAGAAAAACTAAAAAGCAAGATTCTTATAGACCGTTTGTTTCTAGAAGGAAAATCAGTTCAAAAATACCCTATAAAGCTCATTTATGCACCCATTGCAAATCCTGAAATTACCACTCATAAAACAGGGGTTTCGGTACCAAAACGAAATTTTAAAAAGGCCGTTGACCGTAATTATTTAAAGCGGCTCATGCGGGAAGCTTTTAGAAAAAATAAGTATCTTGTAGACAACAACTTACATCAAAAATATGCGTTGATGTTTATTTATACCGGGCGGGAAACACTGGATTATAATGTGATTCTGGCTGCTGTGATCAATATACTTGAGAAATTAACCGAAAGAGAGGGAAACAATGAAAAATAGAGTGATCAAAAGAATATTCCTGGTCCTGCTTGGGGTGATCCTGCTGGTGGGAACTTCAGGTTTTAAATCGGATTTTTTTGCTATTGCAAAACAAATTGAAATCTTCACCACCTTGTTCAAGGAACTTAATATGAACTATGTTGATGAAACCAATCCGGCGCAATTAATGGATACAGCCATAAAGGCGATGCTGGAAGACCTTGACCCTTACACCAATTACTGGAATGAACAGGATGTGGAAGCGGCAAGAATGAATACCGCAGGAGAATATCAGGGAATAGGGGCTGCTGTAAGAATAAGCAGGGACAGATTTACTATTCTGGAAACCTATAAAGATTTTCCCGCAGATAAAGCCGGTTTAAAGCCCGGGGATGAAATTATAAAAATTGGGGGCATACTGGTTAGTGATTTTAAAGAAGATGCAGGAGAACTGCTTAATGGCGCTCCTAATACAAATATTACACTGGAATACGTGAGGCAGGGTAAAACCCAAACCACCACTTTAACAAGAGGAACCATAGCTTTGAAAGCTGTTCCATTTTATGAGCTTTTGGAGGATAAAACAGGCTATATAGTGCTTTCCAGATTTAATTCCAATGCTTCTTCAGAAACCATTAAAGCCCTGAAAGACCTGCAAAGCAGGGGTGCAGAAAAAATCATTCTGGACCTTAGAGGAAATCCCGGAGGTTTGTTGAGCGAAGCTATTCTTGTGAGTAATATTTTTCTGGATAAAGGCCAGCTTATTACTTCCACCAGGTCTGTAATTGACAAATACAACCAGCAATATTTTACTCCTAAAGAACCTATTAATACAAAAATACCTTTAGCGGTGATAATTGATGGCAGAAGTGCTTCTGCAAGTGAAATTGTGGCAGGGGCAATACAGGATCTGGACAGGGGAGTTATAATAGGGGCGAGGAGTTTTGGAAAAGGCCTGGTACAACGCCCTAAGGAACTGGTTTATGGCACCCAGCTTAAATTGACAATTTCACGATACTATACTCCTAGCGGGCGCTGTATCCAGGCGTTGGATTACCGCTCAAGGGACAAAGACGGGAATGCACTGCGTATAGAAAGTGAAAATTATAATGAATTCAAAACAAAGAGCGGCCGGAGCGTTTATGATGGCGGTGGGATCTTGCCTGATATCCAGTTAAAAACTTCTGAATTCAATCCTATCACCAATGCTTTGCTGAAGCATCAGGCTATTTTTGATTTTGCCACCGAATATTATTATTCTCATTCCCTCGAAAATCCTGAAAATTTCAGGTTTACGGAGGCCGATTATAATGTTTTTAAGCAATTCCTTAAAAAGACCAATTTCAGTTATGAGACAGAAACCGAAAGCCAGCTGAAAGAAGTACTTACTGCGGCAAATGAAGAAGGTTTGGATAAGGAAATCTCTGCACATTATAATCAAATGATCACAGGAATAGAAAAGTCAAAGAATGCTGAAATTGATAATAAAAGAGAAGAGATCATTAGTTTATTAACCGATGAAATAATTAAACGATATTTCTACCAGGAAGGATTGTATGAATATTATTTAAAGCAGGACCCGGAAATACTTGAAGCCAGGGGAGTGCTGGGAAATCCCACAAAATATGCGGGAATTTTAAAATAAATTATTCTTTGATCATCGCAATATGCGGGATACCATCTTCCAGGTATCCCTCGCCAGTGATGTGAAAACCATGGGATTCATAGAATTGGGTGAGATATTGCTGTGCAGAAAGTTTTATGGCAGATGTATTATATCTATTTTCTATCTCTTCTACCGAGGCTTTCATAATTTGGTGTCCGTACCCAAATTTTCGATAATTTTCTTTTACAATCACCCTTCCTATAGAAGCATTTTCAAAATAATCTCCCGGTTTAAAACAGCGGGTATATGCAACGAGTTCATTATTTTCAAAGCCTAAAATATGCAGTGCCTTTTCATCTTTCCCGTCTATATCCTGGTAAACACAATTCTGTTCGACCACAAACACCTCTGCACGCAACTGGAGGACTTTATAGAGTTCCTGCTGACTTAATTGTTCAAAGGTTCTAATCTTTATTTCCATTTCAAGAGGATAGAGATATAATGAGGTACTATTATAATGGTATCTTATCTATTCTGTTTTGGTGACGTCCACCTTCAAATTTTGTATCAAGAAAGGTTTGTACCATATCAATAGCCTGTTGTTGTGACACAAATCTGGCAGGGATACTTAAAATATTAGCATTATTATGTTCTTTGGCAAGTTTGGCAATCTCCACACTCCAGCATAAAGCAGCTCTTACACCCTGGTGTTTATTGGCGGTCATCGAAGCTCCATTTCCACTGCCACAAATAATAATACCAAGATCTGTAGCTTGGGTTTCCACATCATTTGCGACGGGATGCACAAAATCTGGGTAATCAACACTTTCCTCACTATTGGTACCATAGTTAGTAACTTCAATTCCTTTAGATTCCAGATAAGTGGTTACAGCTAATTTATACTGAGTTCCTGCGTGATCATTCCCAATTGCTATTTTCATAATTGTAATATTTAGAAAACAAAGGTAAAAAATAGGTTGTTAACCAATCAATTTACCATTGTTAATTACTTCCGGCAGTTCCTTAATTTTAAAGGGATTGAAATTTACATAGAATTGTGAATAACATATGGTGAGGAAATCACAAACAAATTTGGTTTATTGGGTAAAATATAGAATAGAAAAAAAATAACCGTAGATACAAATTATAACTATGGAATTTTCAATCTAGTTATGAGCATCAAAAACGAGATTGTGAACAAGAGAATTTAAGTAACTTATCAAGTATTTCTATTAACATAGTTTTATTAACTACTGTTAAGTAAATCTTAAAACCCTATCTAAATCAGAAGCTTAAGAAATTATGGTTTTGTTAACAACTCAATTTCAATTGTAGGTAGCGAGAAATCCTATTTATTTTCAAAAAAGTTATTGTACAAATTAACACCCTATAATAAGCAACAGTTTTAATTTTTTAAAAAAGAATAAAAAAGAATATATAAATATATGTGTTAACAAGTCTCTTAAGCAAAGAGCAAAATTGAAGGAAAATGAAACGGAGTAATTCCGGGAGTTGAGATTTAAATTTCAGGTAATTATAAAGAGATAGCTATTAATTGAATAATAACAAACTGAATATAAGTACTTTAAATTTAAATTTTTTTAATAGAGGGTAGGTTAATAATTTGGGTATTGATAATATTGAACCTCCTGAACGCTCACAATAGTTGTTGGACTTGCCTGGAAATCAACACTCGATTTCTTATTGAGTGTTTTGTTTACGAACGCTATTACCCCCAGAACCCCTAGCAGGAAAATCAGGAAGAATAAAAGCGATATTTTAGTAAGTTTTACCATATCATCACTTTTTCCTTTCAAAATTTGAGGGGAAATTTTAAGAAAGATGTAAACACTAATTTAAGAAAATTTTAATAAATCCAACGTTCTATCCAAAATATTTTTTACTTAAATAATTGTTAATCAGTTGAAAGCCTTATTTTTTCTAAATAAAACATATGTTACAGCTTAACAAAAATTTATTTGGAGAACATTTTAAAGTCACAATTAAGCCGTAATTTTAGCCATTATTAGAAATTTATGAAGAAAAAGAAAAATAGTAAAAGTACTCCGGAAGCAAATGATCTCTCAAAAAGTATTTTAAACATTTTAAGAAAGACTCCGGACGCTACTTTTAATTATAAGCAGATAGCAGAAAAATTGGGTGTAAATGACGCAAATACCCGGAATAAAATTATAAGGAAACTTTCTCAACTGGCCGCCAAAAAACAAATTGAAGAAGTTGATCGGGGAAAGTTTAAGATCGTAGGAAATTTTGAATACTACACAGGTACCCTTGATATGACAACGAAAGGGTTTGGATATGTTGTGGTAGAAGAATTGGAAGAAGATGTCTTTATACCGGTAAATGCCTTAAATAAAGCCCTTGATGGGGATGTAGTAGAGATCTATATTTACAACAGGAGGAAAAAAAGGAAATCTGAAGGAGAAGTTGTAAGGGTTATAAACAGGAAGCGTACAGAATTTGTAGGTGTTTTACAATTAAAAGAAAATTTTGGGTTCGTAGCAATACAGGATCCAAAAATGTATACAGATATTTTTGTACCCAGGAATAAAATACTGGATGCAAAAGATGGGGATAAGGTAGTGGTCACTATGGAAGAATGGCCGGAAAAATCTGATTCTCCTTCAGGAAGTATAAAACAGGTACTTGGGAAACCGGGAGAACATAATACCGAAATCCATTCAATTCTTGCGCAATATGGGCTACCCGTGGAATTTCCAAAAGAAGTGGAGGATTTTGCGCAAAACATTGATACTTCAATCAAGGAAGATGAAATCAAAAAAAGAAGAGATCTAAGGGAAACACTCACTTTCACTATTGATCCTGAAGATGCAAAGGATTTTGATGATGCCCTGAGTTTTAAAGTGCTGGAAAACGGAAATTTTGAAATAGGAATTCACATTGCAGATGTTTCTCATTATTTGCAACCGGATACGGTATTGGATGAAGAAGCATATCAAAGGGCAACCTCAATTTATCTTGTAGACAGGGTGGTGCCCATGTTACCAGAGATATTATCCAATAATGCCTGCTCCCTGAGGCCTAATGAAGAGAAATATACCTTTTCTGCCGTTTTTGAAATGGATAAAAAAGGCTATGTTATCAACGAATGGTTTGGGAGAACAGTAACACTTTCAGATGCAAGATTCGCATATGAGGAAGCACAGCATATCATTGAAACAGAAAAAGGAGAAATTCCGCTGGAAGTTTCTATCCAGGAAAAGGAATATGTTGTAGGCGATGAAATTGTTGATGCGGTTATAACCATGAACGAGCTGGCCAAAAAGATGCGGGCCCGCCGGATGAAAGATGGTGCAATTTCATTTGATAAAGTTGAGGTAAAATTTGAACTTAACGAGGAAAATGAACCTGTTGGAGTTTATTATAAGATCACCAAGGATGCAAATAAACTTATTGAAGAATTCATGTTGCTTGCAAACAGGAAAGTGGCGGAGTTTATTGGAAAACAATCTCCAAAGAAAACGTTTGTTTACAGATGCCATGCAGAGCCGGATGAATCTAAACTGGCAGCTTTACAGACCGTTGTGTCCAAATTTGGTTATAAAATCAATTTGAAGGACAGGAAAACCATCACTTCTTCCCTTAACAGCTTGTTATCTGATGTGCAGGGAAAAAAGGAACAAAACCTGGTAGATACCCTTACAATCCGCACCATGAGCAAAGCGTATTACAGCACAAAAAATATTGGGCATTATGGGCTTGCTTTTGATTATTACTCCCATTTTACTTCTCCAATAAGGCGGTATCCTGATGTTATGACCCACAGGTTATTGCAGCATTACCTGGATAAAAAATCCAGTGCCAAGGAGGAAGAATATGAGGCAAAATCCCATCACAGCAGTGAAATGGAAAGTTTGGCGACCAATGCTGAAAGAGATTCTATTAAATTCATGCAGGTAAAGTTTATGATAGACCACCAGGATGAAAGTTTTCTTGGAGTGATCTCAGGGGTTACTGAGTGGGGTATATATGTTGAGATCATTGATAATAAGTGTGAAGGGATGGTTCGTTTACGTGATATAAAGGAAGATCATTTTGAATTTGACCAGGAGCAATATGCTATTAAAGGAAGAAAAACCGGAAAGGTATATACTCTGGGAGATGAAGTTTATGTGTCAGTCAAAAATGCCGATCTGGTAAAAAGGCACCTGGATTTTAATTTGCTGGGAGCCCAGAAATAAAAAAGCCAGACTAAGAGGCTATTATAGTATTGGAATGAAGTATAAAATTTTAATTATGCTGCTTTTCTTTAACTTAAAGGGAACAGCGCAGGAAATTGAGATAGAACTTGGTAATTTTTCTGAAATTGAAGTTACCCGGGGCCTAACTGTAAACCTTGTTCCGGCAGAGGAAAATAAAGCCGTAATTATAGGCAATAGCAGGGAACAGGTGCGGGTGAATGTGGAAAAAGGTGTTTTAAAAATAAGATCCCGGTTAAAACAATTGCTGGAAACAGATAATACCCTGGTGACCATTTATTTTAAAAACCTTCAGGAAATAGATGCCCGGCAAAATTCTAATGTAGAATTCTGTACAAAAATAAAGCAACCTCTTCTTAAAATCAAAGCCCGGGAGGGCGCAAGGGTTTTGGCTAATGTAGAAGTTGAAAATCTTGTAGCTACCGCGGTAACCGGGGGTTCATTAACAGTCTATGGAAAGGCAGAAATACAGGAGATAGATATTAAGGCAGGAGGTTCTTTAAGAGGTGAAAATCTTGTAGGCAGCAATATTAATGTTATGGTAAATGGGGGAGGTTTTGCCCATGTTTTTGCCAGGAAATATGTAAATTCAAGCGTTAGAGCAGGGGGTAATATATTTATCTATGGAAATCCTGAAGAAATTCACGAAAAAATCACCTTTGGAGGCTCCATTAAAAAGATAAACTAATATATTACATTTGTGAAAATCACCTTTGTGTATGATTCAGGACATTTTAGCAGCTATACCATTGGGATTTTTTCTTGCTTTTCTCCTGGGGCCTGTTTTTTTTGTATTGCTTGAAACCGCTGCTATAAAGGGCTTTAGAGCTGCTTTTTTCTTCGATCTTGGTGTTATAGTAGCAGATATTGTCTTTCTTTTAATCGCCTATTTTAGTACCTCTAAACTATTAAAAAGCCTTAAGGATGATCCTGCCCTGTTTATTTTCGGCGGAATGATCCTTGCTACCTATGGCATTATGACCTATATTCAAACCAAAAAGGCCATTCCCATTGAAGATGATACCCCGGAAGTTCGAAAATTAAGCCGCACAGATTATCTGGGTCTTTCTGCTAAGGGATTTATTCTCAATTTTATAAATATTGGGGTATTGGGCTTCTGGCTGGGCCTTATTATAGTTTTTGGCCCTACGCTGGATATGCAAACCAACAGGATAGTCGTGTTTTTCGGTACCGTACTTGGCACCTATCTTATAATTGACATTTTTAAGATCCTGCTTGCCAAAAAACTAAATCGAAAACTAACGCCGGACCGTATTTACAAAATGAAAAAAGGCATTAGTATAGTAATGGTTGTTTTCGGCGGAATATTAATTGGAAGAGGTTTTTTTCCGAAGAAAATAGAACGTCTCCAGGATCGAATAGAGATCATCCAGCCGGAAAATGTGGTCTATGAATTTGAAAAGAAGTAGAGAAATACTCTCGCCATTACTTCTGTTTCATTCGCTTTCCTACAATAAATCTTAAAACAAAAAAAGCTCCCTTGGAAAGGAAGCTTTTGAGGCATCGAGCGGATTCGAACCGCTGTACGAGCTTTTGCAGAGCTCTGCCTAGCCACTCGGCCACGATGCCATTATTTTGGTTGGCAAATGTAATAAAATTTTTGAGTAACCGAAGAAAAAACTATCTGGATTTACTTCTGGAAACGGTAACCATACCTACATCTCCACCAATTGGGGGGTTAATTTTGGAAACCGCCACTTTTACCTTTTGCACGGGTATTAATTCCTTTAATACTCTGTTGAGGATCCTTTCAGCCACAGTCTCAAGCAGTTTGGCCCTTACAGCCATTTCTTCTTTCACTATTCGGTTTAAATGAACATAGTCTATAGTGTCGCTAAGGGCATCTGTTTTTGCAGAATGGGCCAGATCACCCTTAACGCTTAGATCTACTCTGTAATCGCTTCCAATCTTCCCTTCTTCAACCAAACAGCCATGGTAGGAGAAGACCTTTATATTCTTTAATTTAATTTTACCCACTTTGATCTTTTTTACAAAGTTAAAACTCACTTCGGTAATTTAATGAGATCCGGCTTAATTTTTACAGATTTTCCGGGTATTATTCTTTCAAATCCTAAATCCCGGTCCTGGAAAAAGGCTTGCCCCAAGTTGAATTTTTTAAAATACCTGCCGTTACTAATAACCACCTATTTTTGGTAACTTTGCTCACTATTTTTTTTGATAAAAAGATTATGACCGAGAATAAGAAATCCCTGAATTTTATTGAACAGATCATTGAAGAAGATCTGAAAACCAATTATACTCAAAATGACCTGAAATTCAGGTTTCCGCCGGAGCCCAACGGGTATTTGCATATAGGGCATGCCTCATCTATTTGTTTGAATTTTGGACTGGGAGAAAAATACAATGCTCCTGTAAACCTGAGGTTTGATGATACAAATCCAACCAAAGAAGAGCAGGAATATGTAGATGCCATTAAAGAAGATGTGCTTTGGCTGGGATATAAATGGGCAGAGGAATGTTATGCTTCAGATTACTTCCAGCAGTTATATGACTGGGCTGTGGAGCTCATTAAAAATGATTATGCTTATGTAGACAGTCAAACGTCTGCTCAAATTGCCGAACAAAAAGGGACTCCAACCGAAGCAGGGAAGAACAGTCCTTACAGAAATAGGTCGGTAGCAGAGAATCTCGATTTATTCGAAAAAATGAAAAATGGGGAAACGGCCGAAGGAGTTCATGTTTTAAGGGCAAAAATTGATATGACATCCCCAAATATGATCATGAGAGACCCTGTTATGTACAGAAGTTTGCATAAAAAACATCACAGGACTGGAAATGACTGGAATATATATCCAATGTATGATTGGGCCCATGGAGAAAGTGATTTTATTGAGAGAATCTCACATTCTTTTTGTACCCTGGAATTTCTTCCGCACCGGGAATTGTACAATTGGTTTGTGGAAAAGGTTAGTAAAAATGGAGAATTTTTACCAAAACAACGGGAGTTCGCCAGAAGGAATTTAAGTCATACCGTTGTAAGCAAGCGTAAATTGTTGCAACTGGTGGAGCAGGGAATTGTAAAATCCTGGGATGATCCAAGAATGCCTACCATTTCAGGATTAAGAAGACGGGGCTACACCCCGGCATCTATCAGGAAATTTGCTGATACCATAGGAATTGCAAAACGTGAAAATGTTATTGATGTTTCTCTCCTGGAATTCTGTATTAGGGAAGACCTCAATAAAACAGCCCCAAGGGTTATGGGAATTTTGGATCCTGTTAAGCTTGTAATTACTAATTATGAGGAGGGCAAAGAAGAATGGCTGGAGACAGAGAATAATCCCGAAGATGAAAATGCCGGCACAAGGGAGATCCCTTTCTCCAAGGAACTTTATATAGAACGTGAAGACTTTAAGGAAGAGGCCAACAGAAAATTCTTCAGGCTTAGTATAGGTAAGGAAGTAAGACTGAAGAGTGCGTATATCATTCAGGCAAATAGTGTTGTGAAAGATGAAAACGGGGAGATCCTGGAAATTCATTGTACCTATGACCCTAAAAGCAAAAGTGGCAGTGGCACTGAGGAATCCCTTAGGAAGGTTAAAGGAACACTGCATTGGGTCTCTGTTCCCCATGCCATTGAGGCAGAGGTAAGATTGTATGACCGGCTTTTTAGTGTAGAATCACCGGATGCCGATAAGGAAAAGGATTTTCTTGAATTCATTAATCCAGAATCGCTCAAAGTTATTACCGGCTATCTTGAACCCTCATTAAAGGATGCGGGAGTAGCCGATAAATTTCAATTCCAGCGAATAGGATATTTTTGTGTAGATAAGGAAAGCACCCCTGAAAATCTCATTTTTAACCGTACCGTTACCTTAAGGGATTCCTGGGGTAAAATTGATCAATAACCAGTAAAATATGGTGTTTTAAGAATTAATTGGCAATATTTTTAACCGGTTATTAACAGGCCGGCCATTTGCTTTAAATTATCTTTGATAGATATTTAATTTTAAAAAACACAAAATTATGGCAAATTCTGGAAGTACTTTATTGGCTTTATTAACCGGTGCAGCAATTGGAGCTGCTGTTGGATTATTATATGCTCCGGATAGTGGAGAACATACCCGGGAAAAACTTAGCAAGGATGCTAAAAAAGCCCAGGATCAATTCAATAAAAAATATAATGAAACTACTTCAAACCTAAGCACTAAGGCTAAAAAAGCCAGAAAAGATTTTGAGCACCGTTTGGAAGAAACTCTATCTTCAGCCAGTCATAAGGCAGATGAGATCCTTGCTGCAATGGAAACCAAACTTGATGATCTTAGAAAGCAAAATGCCAAGTTGCAAAAGGATGAGAAGAAAGATACCGCCCGTACCAGCACCAACAAACCGAATCAGGCAGTAGTATAATTTATGGCATTCGAAAAACAATCCAATAGTATAAGGGAACTTAAAGAACAAATTAGCGCCTACCAACATAGTACGGCGGAATATCTCAAGCTTATTATCTATAAAAAAATAGTAAAAAGCGCTCTTTCCCTTGTTAATATATTATTGATTGGTTTTGTAAGCCTGATTGCCCTGCTTTTCTTGTCAATTGCTGTTGCAATAAGTATAAGCAATGCCCTGGATAGTCCAAGTGCCGGTTATTATATAGTTGGAGGCTTTTATGTCCTCCTGTTAATCCTGTTCTTTGCGTTTGGTAGAAAAGTACTTGAAAAAACAGTACTTATCAAATCCTCCAGAAATTTCTTTAATGACTAAACTATATTTAATATGAAAGAATACAGTTCATTCGAGGAAATAGACAGAGATATCAAAATTCTTAAGTTACAGAACCAGATAGACAAAGAAGAGGTTAAACTTAGCATTGAAAAAACCAAAGAAGCTCTTAGTCCCTTATCAATAATTGGAAGTTCTGTGAGAGCGGCGTATAAAAAGGTTCAGGAATTCAAGGCTGTTGTAACTGCGGTGGGTAAACAGGTTATAAACGGATAATTTATAAATCCGGATATTAGTTTGATTTTTCGTTTATATATCGAAGGTCAAAATAAATATCCGGATTTTTTTATTGCTGAAGTTCTACAGTTCCTCTCTTGTATCTGTATCTGAATTTCTTTGATCTCTCTGAATTTTATTCCTTCTGCTCTTAATTTCCTTCGTAGCTTTTAATTCAGCATTCCTGGCTCTCATTGCTTCTCCAATTTGATTGGACGCAGTAAAAGAGGCTATCATATTATTCAGCATATCGCTTCCTGCCTGCGGCGAATTGGGAAGTAAAATAAGATTTGAATTTGTTTCTTCCCCAATGGCCTGCAGGGTATCATAATGCTGGGTTACCACTATTAAAGCCGACGCTTCCTGTGAATTGATCCCTACCTTATTCAGTACATCAACACTTTCCTCAAGGCCTCTTGCTATCTCCCGGCGTTGATCTGCAATACCCTGGCCTTGCAATCGCTTGCTTTCGGCTTCTGCGCGGGCTTTTGCCACTATCTTTATTCTTTCGGCCTCGGCAATATATTCGGCTGCAACTTTTTCTCTTTCCGCAGCATTGATTCTGTTCATTGCCGCTTTAACCTGGGCATCGGGGTCTATATCTGTAACCAGGGTTTTTATAATATCATATCCATAATCTGACATTGCCTGGTTTAATTCCTGTTTTACTGCAATGGCTATATCATCTTTTCTCTCAAATACATCATCCAGCTTCATTTTAGGAACTTCAGCCCTTACCACATCAAAAACATAAGAGGTGATCTGGTCGTGGGGGCTTTCCAGTTTGTAAAATGCATCATAAACATTTGTTTTTATAACCTGAAATTGTACAGAGATCTTCAGTTTAACAAACACATCATCCTTTGTTTTGGTTTCCACAAGAACATCCAGTTGCTGGACCTTTAAGTTTATCCTGCCGGCAATCTGGTCTATAAGGGGAACCTTGAAATGAAGCCCGGAATTTCGAATTGTCCTGAATTTTCCAAAACGTTCCAGTACTGCAGAGGTTTGCTGCTTCACCGTGAATATTCCTGAAAAAAGAATAACCAGTGAAAACAATATTATTAAGGAAATTAAAATATAACCAATCATAAGGTTGAAAATTTATTAGGACCTTAAGATACTAATAAATAACCTACATTTATTCAACCGGAATTTTAATAAAGTATCTATGAAATTATTATTAATTCTATTGGTGGGAATCTTTTGTTCCCTTACATCTTATTCCCAACCAAGATTAACCGGAGACAGTTATAACCGCCTTGGGATACAGGCGGGAATTAATTATACCCGGCTGCAAAGTGACACCTTTCTTTTTAAATACAGGCCCGGCCTTATGGCGGGATTGACTACAAGGGCTAACACAGTCAATAAATTCCTGGTGATTTACGGCGTGAATTTTTACCAGTTTAATACAGGGATTGATGCAATGGTAGAAAACAGTCAAACCCAGACTGAATTTGATTTTAAAGCTACAGGAGTGCAAATAAACCTTTTCTTGGGGCACAAGCTCATTGGAGAGCATTTGAGTCTTGGAGCGGGCCCTGTAGTGCAAATAAACAGTAAATTGATCCCGGAGAAAGGAAAGGACAAATACAGGTTAAGGGATTATAATCTGGTAGCTGAAGATCTTCAGGATATCTCCCGCCTCAATTTTAATCTTGCTGCAAATGTGTCCTTTGGATTTCCTTCAATAAAATTCTGGGGCCAGTACCAATACGGGATTACCAATATGCTTAGAAATCTTGATTTGGTGGAATTACAAAAAAAAGATTCCCGCATTACCAGCCTTAAAGGGAACCTTGGAATGGCGGTTGCGGGAATGGTAGTATATTTTTAAGATTAAAGACTTGCTATAGCATACTTAAGCCTTCTAAGGGTTTCATTTTTTCCTATTCTCGCTGCGATCTCAAAAACATCAGGTCCCTGCATGGCGCCCACAAGAGAAAGACGAAAGGGCTGCATTACCTTTCCAAAGCCCAGTTCACCGGCGGTGATCCAGGACTTTACATTCTCCTGGATATTTTCGGCAGTATAATTTTCGGTTTGAGTGATCACCTTTATAAGGTCTTCAATTATCGCGGCCGTATCTTCCTTCCATACTTTTTTTACTGCTTTGTCATCAAAAGATTCCGGTGCCTGAAAGAAATAACTTCCCAGTTCCCAAAAATCATCCACAAAAACAGCCCGTTCCTTTAATAAACCAACGATACCAGTGGTATAATCCAGATCTGAACTAATTCCTTTTTTCTCCAGTATTTCAAGGAATTGCGCTGCAAGGTTTTCATCTTTTTCAAGTTGCAGGTAATGCTGCTGAAACCACCTGGTCTTTTCAGGATCAAATTTTGCTCCGCTTTTATGTACCCGTGATATGTCGAAAGCCTCAATGAGTTCTTCAAGCTTGAAGAACTCCTGTTCGGTGCCCGGGTTCCAGCCTAAAAAGCTTAACATGTTCACCACGGCCGCAGGTAAATAATTTTCCTCGCGATAGCCAGATGAGATCTCGCCGGTTTTAGGATCTTTCCACTCCAGTGGGAATACCGGGAATCCCATTTTATCGCCATCCCGCTTACTAAGTTTTCCTTTACCCTGCGGTTTAAGTATGAGTGGGAGATGCGCAAATTTTGGTGCTTCCCAGTTAAATGCGCGATACAACAGAATGTGCAAAGCCATAGAAGGCAACCATTCTTCCCCGCGAATAACGTGGGTGATCTCCATAAGGTGATCATCTACAATATTGGCAAGATGATACGTTGGCATCCCATCGCTTTTAAACAAAACCTTATCATCAAGAATGCTGGTGTCAATTTCCATATTTCCCCGAATCTCATCTATTAACTGAAGGGTTTCAGCCTGGGGAGTTTTAAAACGGATCACATAAGGAATATTTTGTTCTATTTTTTGATCTACTTCTTCTTTAGAGAGGGATAGGGAATTATCCAGTTTCTGGCGGTTATGCCAGTTATAAATAAAAGTTTTTCCCTGTGCTTCATGTTCCTCCCTTTGATTGTCCAGAGCCTCAGTGGTATCAAATGCATAATAAGCATTACCATTATCAATTAATTCCCTTGCGTATTCCTCATAAAGATGAGCTCTTTCACTCTGGCGATATGGGCCATAGCCAGCGTCCTTGCCAGGTCCCTCATTAAAGGGAATACCGCACCAGTTCAAAGAATCAATTATATATTGTTCGGCGCCTTCCACAAATCGGTTTTGATCTGTATCTTCAATTCGAAGTATAAAATCGCCATTATGTTTTTTGGCAAACAAGTAATTATAAAGGGCGGTCCTTACACCTCCAATATGCAGGGGCCCGGTAGGACTGGGAGCAAAACGTACCCGTACTTTCTGTGACATAGTAAAAATTTTAAATGCAAAGGTAAGAGATTCCCTGAGGAAATGCCATTTAAAACAGAAAGTGGGGTACTGAAGATTATGCCACCGGCAAAATTCTGTTTTAAACCGATTTGTCTCTAAAATTATAAAAGAAAATTGTAGTTTTAAGACCGGTCACGAAGGGGATTGTATGGATGATCTAAATTTCATAAAAAAACAGCTTGAAGAATTTATAAGGAGATATTATCTTAATGAATTACTTAAGGGCTCCATCTTGTTCTTTTCCATCTGGTTGCTCTACTTTATTTTTATCCTGCTTATTGAGCATTTCTTATGGCTGTCGCCCCCATATAGAAGCTTTCTTTTTTGGGTATGTATTGTGGTATCCCTTGCATTATTATATAAATTCATTGCGCTCCCGGTTTTTAAATTATTCAGGATCTCCAAAGGGATTGATGAACTGGAGGCTTCCAGGATAATTGGGAAACATTTCCCTGAGGTTAATGATAAGCTTCTCAATGTGCTTCAATTACAAAGGGACCCCAACCAATCTGATCTTCTGCTGGCGGGGATTGCTCAAAAATCGAGGGAATTAAAACCGGTCCCTTTTAAAATGGCTGTGAATTATAACAACAGCTTACGTTATCTTAAATATGCAGCCTTTCCTGTTATTATTATTCTTGCCGTAATTTTCACCGGCAATTCTAAAGTGTTTTCTGAAAGTTATACCAGGGTGATCCACTATAAAACTGCTTATGAGCCGCCCGCACCATTTTCATTTCTTGTTAGCAATCCGGATTTGGTGGTTGAAGAGGGGAGTAGTTTTACCCTTGATGTAGCAACCCGTGGAAAAATAGTTCCGGAGAATGCATCCATTCATTTTAATGACGAGACGTATTTTTTAAAGTCAAACCAACCCTCACAATTCCAATATACTTTCCAGGGGATTAAGGAGAATATGGTTTTTTATTTGAGTGCAAACGGGGTGCGATCCCGTCCCTACGAGATACATGTAGTAAAGGTTCCCAAACTGGTAGATTTTGAAATTGCCATGCAATATCCCGCTATTTAAACAGGCCTCAGGATAAAGTTCGGGGAACAGGAAATATAACTATACCCGAGGGTACTAAAGTTACCTGGAATCTAAAGACGAAGACAACAGATAGGGTGGTGTTAGCCACTCAGGATACAGCAATGGATTTTACGGGAACTGGAGATGCTTTTACTTTTTCAAAAACATTGTTTTCCAATACTGCTTACCAGGTAAAAACCTCCAATGAACAAATAAAGGACCATGAAACTCTTGAGTACAATATCGAGGTAATTAAAGACCAGTTTCCCGAAATTAAAGTGGAGCGGAAAGCAGATACCATTAGGGAAGAAAATCTTTATTTCTACGGAAACGTAAGTGATGACCATGCAGTATCAGCTTTAAATCTGGTGTATTTTGAAGATGGTGAGGAAGGTAATGCCAATAAAATTGGCATACCTGTAAATAAGGAAGTATTTGCTGAATTCTATTATACCTTTCCAGGTGATCTAAACCTTGAAAGAGGAAAAAATTACACTTTTTATTTTGAAGTGTTTGATAATGATGGAATTAGGGGTCCAAAGCGTAGCCGTACTGATAATTATTCATTTCAGAAGAAAAGTGAAGCCGAAATAAAAGAAGAACAACTTCAAAAGCAGGGAGAATCTATCAGGAACCTTTCCCAATCCCTTGATAAAATGCAAATGAATGAAACAGAGCTGGAGGAACTCTCCCGCCTTCAGAAGGAGAAAGAGCAGTTAAATTTCAATGACCGCAAGAAGCTGAATGAATTCTTGGAGAGACAGAAACAGCAAAACCAGATGATGAAGAATTATTCTGAAAAATTAAAGCAAAGTTTGGAAGAAGAAACCCCTCAGAAATCAGATTCATTTAAAGAAGAACTCCGGGAAAGGTTGGAGAGAAAAGAAGAAAGACTTGAAGAGAATGAAGCCTTGCTGGAAGAACTTCAGAAATATTCAGATAAGATAAACCGGGAGGAGCTGGCCAAAAAACTTGAAGAACTTTCAAAACAAAACACCACAGAACAAAAAACCCTTGAACAGCTGCTGGAACTTACCAAACGCTATTATGTTCAGGAAAAGACACAAAAATTGGCTTCAGACCTTTCCAGGATAGCAGAGGAGCAGGAAAAAATTTCGGAAAAGGAAAGTGGAAAAGAACAGCAGGAACAGGAGGGTGTAAATGAAAAATTTGAAGATTTTCAGGAGCAAATGGACGATCTGGAAAAGGAAAATGAAGGTTTAAAAAAACCCTTTGACCTTGGGAGGGAAAAAGAGGAGGAAAAGGACATAGAGCAGGAGCAAGAAAAGGCGGGAGAAAATCTGGAACAAGGTAAAAAAGAGGACGCTAAAAAAAATCAGAAAAGTGCCGCCCAAAAAATGAAGGAGATGAGTAAGAAAATGCAAGCCATGCAAATGATGTCTCAAGGGGAGCAGTTAAATGCCAATATAGAAAGTTTAAGACAGATCTTATCTAACCTCCTGATCTTTTCATTTGAGCAGGAAGAATTGTTATTGAAGTTCAGGACAATGAGGCCTAATAATCCGCGCTATGCATCTGAACTTAAAAAGCAACAGGTATTAAAAGAACATTTTGAGCATATAGACGACAGTTTATTTGCACTGGCGGTAAGCAATCCTATGATCACCGAAAAGATCACATCCAAACTTACAGATATAGAATTTGATATAAACAAATCCCTTGAGCGCCTCGCGCAAAATGAGATCCCACAGGGAACATCAAGCCAGCAATATGTAATGACCGGTACAAATGAGTTGGCGTTAATGCTCAATGAAGTATTGGGGAATATGCAGGAAATGGCAAATCCCAGTCCTTCTCCCGGAGGTGATGGCAAGGGAGATCAATTGCAGGACATAATTATTTCGCAGGAAGAACTTATGGAGAAAATGAAAGAGGGAATGCAGGAGGGTGAAAATGGAGAGCCACGCGAAGAGGGAAAAGATGGCGAACAGGGCCGGGAAGGCAAGGAACAGAATGAAGAATTAAGCGGGCGCCAGTTCGAGATCTATAAACAACAACAACTCCTCAAACAGCAACTACAGAATAAATTAAAGGAACTTGGTCTGGATCAAAACAAGTCCGGATTAATTAGGGATATGGAGCGGGTGGAGAAAGATATTCTTGAAAAGGGTTTTACACATGAAACCCTGGACAGGATGAACAGGATTACGCATAGGTTGCTTGAGTTGGAGAATTCTACCCTTGAACAGGAAGAAGAGGAAAGGAGAACTTCCCGTACCAATCTTGAGAATTTTAATAACTCTGCTCAGGATCAAATTCTTAAAGCCAAAGAATATTTTAGATCCACTGAAATTTTAAATAGACAAACCTTACCTTTGCGGCAAATTTACAAAGCAAAAGTCAGGGATTATTTTGGAACCACACAGGATTAATTTTTATTCAGAAAACGACTTCATTCTTGAAGAGCAGGAGAAATATGGAAGATGGATTGAAGCAGTTATTGCTTCAGAAGCCAAAAAACTTGAGGAGTTAAGTTATATCTTTTGTGATGATGACTACCTGCTTAACCTCAATGAGGAATTCCTGAAACACGACACTTATACCGATATTATAACTTTCGACTACTCTGTAGGTAAAATATTACAGGGGGATATTTATATTAGTACGGAAAGGGTAAAAGAAAATTCTACTGAATTTAATGTTAGTTTTAATGAAGAGCTGCGACGGGTAATAATTCATGGAGTGCTTCACCTTTGCGGATATAAGGATAAAACAAAGGAACAATCTTTGCTAATGAGGCAGAAGGAAGAGGAAAAAATGCAATTGTTCCACGTGGAACAATCTTAAGAAAAGGATAGATTTATGTTTGATTTTGAATATGATGTTATAGTAGTTGGGGCTGGTCACGCCGGAAGCGAGGCTGCGGCAGCTGCGGCAAATATGGGTAGCTCTACGCTTTTAATTACAATGAATTTGCAAAATATTGCTCAAATGAGCTGTAATCCTGCCATGGGTGGGATTGCAAAGGGGCAAATTGTAAGGGAGATAGATGCGCTTGGCGGATACAGTGGGTTGGTAAGTGATACAAGTGCCATTCAATTCAAGATGCTTAATAAATCGAAGGGCCCTGCAATGTGGAGTCCAAGGGTGCAGAGTGATAGAATGATGTTTGCAGAACATTGGAGACTGCGACTGGAGCAAACTCCTAATCTGGATTTTTACCAGGAAATGGTTTCGGGTTTATTTATTGAAGACGGAAGAGTGACCGGTGTGAAAACTTCCCTTGGTTTAAAGATTAAAGGGAAATCTGTAGTGCTAACAAACGGAACCTTTTTAAACGGGCTTATTCATATAGGAGATAAGAATTTTGGTGGTGGAAGATCTGGTGAAAAAGCTGCCACGGGAATTACAGAAGAACTAGTTCAACTGGGATTTGAATCGGGCAGAATGAAAACAGGAACCCCGCCAAGGGTAGACGGCCGTTCGCTGGATTATTCCAAAATGGTGGAACAACCAGGAGATGATATTCCGTCAAAATTCTCCTATCTGGATGAAACCAAACCTTTGACGAAGCAACGCTCCTGCCATATGACTTATACCTCACAGGAGGTTCATGATATTCTAAAAGAAGGTTTTGACAGGTCTCCTATGTTCAATGGCCGCATTAAAAGTTTGGGGCCAAGATATTGCCCTTCTATTGAAGATAAGATCAATCGTTTTGCCGATAAGGATCGTCATCAGCTTTTTGTAGAGCCCGAAGGATGGAATACCGTCGAGGTTTATGTAAATGGGTTTTCAACTTCCCTGCCCGAAGATGTGCAGTTTAAAGCCTTGCGTTCTGTAGCAGGTTTTGAAAAAGTGAAATTCTTCAGGCCGGGTTATGCGATAGAATATGATTATTTTCCGCCAACACAATTGCAACATACCCTGGAAACAAAATTGGTTTCAGGATTGTATTTTGCCGGGCAGATAAATGGAACCACCGGTTATGAAGAGGCCGCTTCCCAGGGATTAATGGCGGGGATAAATGCCGCCCTTAAAGTTCAGGAAAGAGATCCATTTATTCTTAAACGCGATGAAGCTTATATAGGTGTTCTGGTAGATGACCTTATCACTAAAGGTACTGAAGAGCCATATAGAATGTTTACCTCAAGAGCAGAGTATCGCACCTTGCTTAGGCAGGATAATGCCGATTTCAGACTTACGGAAAGATCCTTTGAAATGGGACTTGCTTCTGAAAAACGAATGAGGAAGATGGAGGAGAAGAAGGAGAAGTCCATGAAATTTGTGGAATTTTTAAAGGACACGAGTGTTTCACCTGACGAATCCAATAAGGTTTTAGAAGCAAAAGATTCGGCCTTGATGAAACAAAGCGATAAGATATTTAAGATATTTTCTAGGCCTAATATTACGATGGAGGATGTAAGATCTTTTACGGGAGTTCAGGAATTTATTGACGAGAACGAGCTTAATGAAGAGATGCTGGAGCAAACCGAGATCCAGGTAAAATATTCCGGCTATATAGATAAGGAAAAAAATAATGCGGATAAACTTAACCGACTTGAAGACGTAAAGATCCCCGGAAATTTTGATTATTCTGGGATAAAATCAATGTCTTTTGAGGCAAGGGAAAAACTGAATAAGATTAAACCTGTTACCGTTTCTCAAGCATCAAGGATAAGCGGAGTTAGTCCAAGTGATATTTCGGTGTTATTGGTTTATATGGGGAGATAAATGTTTCACGTGGAACAATAAAGAAATTTTGTACTTTAATCGCCGCATTTTACAAAATAAAAAGTGAAAAATTCATCCCTGGGATTATCTACGACACCCCATCTCGTTTGTAAAGATCATACCGTAACCGGTAAAGAATTCGAACTTTTGTTTGATGCAGAAAGAGAAATGCTGGTAACATTTCCAACACCCGACATAGGAGATCTACCTTCATACTACAAAAGCGAGAAATACATTTCACATACAGATTCCCAGAAGTCATTTTTTGACAAAGTGTATCAGCTTGTAAAAAGCAATATGCTTCAAAGAAAACTAAAATGGATTGAAAAGAAGGTCCCTGCAAAAGGAAGGCTTTTGGATATTGGTGCAGGAACCGGAGATTTTTTACTGGAGGCCAAAAAAAGAGGTTGGAAAGTAAAGGGGGTAGAGCCAAACGAAAGTGCCCGTAACCTGGCACAGGAAAAAGGTTTAAATCTTTATCCCAATTCTGAAAATTTCAGGTCCAATAAATTTGATGTTATCACACTGTGGCATGTATTGGAACATGTGCCAGACCTTAAAGCTCAAATTATAGAGTTGGAACACCTTTTAAAAAAAGGGGGTTTGTTGATCATTGCCGTTCCAAATTATAAAAGTTACGATGCACAATATTATAAAGAATTTTGGGCGGCCTATGATGTGCCGAGACACCTATGGCATTTTTCCCGAAATAGCTTTAAGCATTTAATTTCCGGAACAGGTTTCAAACAAACAGATTCCAAACCACTTATTTTCGATTCCTTTTATGTGAGCCTGCTTTCTGAAAAATATAAGTCCGGCAAATCCAATTTTATAAAACCTCTCATTATTGGCCTTAAATCTAATTTTAAAGCCCGAAGCACTGCAGAGTATTCATCTATTGCTTACTTCTTCAGAAAAATAAGCTAAAAAACCATTTTCAGGCGATTTAAGCCCTTCATACTTCCAAAACCAAGGAAACACCTTTACTCACTTCTAAAAACCTGTTATAAAGCATTTGTTGAGTTAGATTTCAATGCAAGTTTTCTATATCCGGAATGTTTTTGATAAGTTTTTCTTATAATCCTGAATCTTTAAAATAAATTATTTTATTGAGCATACTTTATTACTTTTGCGGCAAACAAATTAAAGCAATATGAAAAAATTATTTTTGGTTGTATTGATTGCAGCCGGTCTTACAAGTTGTAATCAGGAAAAAACAGCCTATGTTGATACTACTAAACTTATCCAGGAGTACAGCGAGATGAAAGATGTGGAAGCAAAATTCACTACTAAGTCTGATAGGGTTAAAACTGAACTGGATTCTCTTGCAAGAGGATTTCAACAGGAAGTTCAGGAATACCAGCAAAATATGGGTGCTTTAAGCAATACTCAAAGACAGGAAACTGAGGAAAGATTGATGCGTAAGCAACAGGCAATACAGCAACAGCAACAGCAAATGGGCAACCAATTGCGCCAGGAAAGTGATGTTGTGATTGATTCTATCGTTACCAAGGTTAAGGAATATGTAAGAGAATACGGAAAAGATAACGGCTACACTTACATATTTGGATCCAATGAATCTGCGAACATCATGTATGCAAAAGACGGATTGGATATCACAGAAGAGATCCTTGAAAAGCTTAATTCAGGTTACAAGAAAACCGAATAAACCTACTTTATATTAAAAAAAAACCCCGGAATTTCCGGGGTTTTTTTATTTTATGACAAAATATAAACTCCAAGAATAACCACTACAAAGTAGCCTGTAATAGTAAATGCTCCCGCATAATCTTTAGCTACTCTCTGGCCAAACAACAGCATTAATAAAGTAATTGCGGCCAGGACACAGGAATATAAAGCTATAGTGGTAGCCCCGTTCATTAAAAGCTGAGCGATTCCTATTATTGCCAGGATACCTGTTAAAACTTCCAGAATTAAAATTACCCCCAGCATAAGAGGAACTTGACCCGCGAGAAAGGTTTTAGAGAAATGTCCCTGTAACCAACCTGTGTTACCTTTCCAATCTGTGATCTTATCAAGCCCGGATTGCAGGAAGGTGATTATTATAAATAGCAGGATAAGTATTTCGGTAATAAAGGGGTTGAAGTATTCCATATATTAAGATTTATGCGGCTTTTTTATGAAGCAGCCTTGTGAGTTTTATAGATAGATCTGTAAGAATGATCTTTGCATTTCCATTGCGTTCAATGTGGTAAATTGCCGTTTCGATCTCAGATGTAATCCCCGATATATTTAAGCCGTCTATGAAAGGGGCAAATTTTTCCAGTTTGAAACTGGGATCCTTAACCTGCATATAGATCAAATTGGAGGCATTATAATTATATAGCATTGCTTGCCGGAAAAATGCAAGGCAATACAATAAAAAGCTTTTTTGTGTCTCTCTGCCCATCCCCGCTATTACTTCGCTCCACGAAATGAGGTCAAGAATAGATGCTTTATTTCCCCTAGCTTTAAATGCGCTTCTTACCCATTTTATAAAAAGGGCTTCAAATTGTTCATCGCTGGGATCATGATTTAACAGGTGCAGGGCATTGGCATAACTCCCATTCGCCTGGATAGCAAGTTTTTTGGCATCGGCCGGGAGAAGTTGATGTTTGGTAACCAAACACTCTGCAATTACAGCCTCCGGGAGAGGGGGAAACCGCAAAATTTGACAGCGGGAACGTATAGTTTGGATTATTTGTTCCTCGTCTTCAGCAATAAGAATAAATAAAGTTTTTTCCGGTGGTTCTTCAATTAATTTCAGCAACTTATTGGCACTTGCTATGTTCATTTTATCTGCGCCCCATATGATCATAATCTTGTAACCACCTTCATAGGATTTCAATGCAAGAGCCTTTACAATTTCCTGAGCCTCATCTACACCAATTTGACCCTGTTTGTTCTCTATACCAATTTTTTGATACCAGTCAAATAAACTTCCGTAGGAATTTTCTGCAATAAACTCTCTCCAGGAATCCAAAAAATTATTGGAAACCGGGTGAGATTTTATTTTATCATTGGTTGCTACCGGAAAGGCAAAATGGAGGTCTGGATGAGAAAGGTTCCTGAATTTTGAATTACAGGCTTTATTGCCATTTTCATTTTCCTGGCCGGTATTATTGCATAAAATATATTGGGAATATGCAATAGCCATTGAAAGGATGCCGCTCCCATGATTCCCGGTAAATAACTGGGCATGGGGTATACGGCCCCTATTGGCAGTGGTGGTTAAATGATTTTTAATGTGGGATAAGCCCGGGACTTCCGAAAAAAGCATAAGCAAAGATAAAATTAATCTTCACTTTATATCTTCAGAAAAAATTATATTTGTAAAATGGACCTTTGCTAAAAAAGGTCATTTGAGGCCAGGAGAAATTTGCTAAATGGTTAAGCTGCGGTTTCCCGTATAATTTCCAATACAAGAAAAAAAATGAAAACATTAGACGACTATAATTTTAAAAATAAAAAAGCACTGATCAGGGTAGATTTTAATGTACCCGTGAGTAAAGGTGAAGTGGGAGATACTACCCGCATTGAGGCCGCAAAACCTACTATAATTAAGATACTTGAAGACGGCGGGAGCGTTATTTTAATGTCTCATTTAGGACGCCCTGAAAATAAAGAAGCGAAATATTCCCTCGAACAAATTGTTCCAACAGTTTCAGAAATCCTGGGAGTTGAAACAAAATTCGTTAATGAATGTGTAGGGGAAAAGGCTGAAACCGCCGCGAAAAATTTACAAGCCGGGGAAGTATTATTGCTTGAAAACCTGAGGTATTATCCCGAGGAGACAGAGGGCGATAAAGATTTTGCTCAAAAGCTTTCAAAACTGGGTGATATATATGTGAATGACGCCTTTGGAACAGCACACCGCGCCCACGCTTCCACTACAATTGTTGCCAACTATTTTGAAGATAAGTGTTTTGGATATTTATTGCAGAAGGAAATAGAAAGCCTTAATAAGGTACTAAAATCGGCAGAAAAACCTGTTACAGCCATACTTGGTGGAGCCAAAGTTTCTTCAAAGATCACTGTTATTGAAAATATTCTTGATAAGGTAGACCACCTGATAATTGGCGGCGGTATGGCCTTTACTTTTATTAAAGCCCGTGGAGGCAAGGTGGGAAGTTCCCTGGTGGAAGATGATAAACAGGATCTTGCCCTTGAAATACTGGAAATTGCTGATAAAAAGGGTGTAAAAATACATTTGCCTATAGATTCTGTAATAGCTGACAGCTTTTCAGAAATGGCCAGTACAGATATTACTGATACAGATTCTATTCCCGACGGCTGGATGGGCCTTGATGCAGGACCTAAAACCATAGAAAATTTTTCGAATGTGATTGCAGCCTCCAAAACTATTCTTTGGAATGGACCTGTTGGGGTTTTTGAAATGGAGCCTTTTTCAAAAGGGACCATACAAATTGGGGAAGCAATAGGTGATGCAACCGAGAAGGGGGCTTTCTCACTTGTTGGTGGAGGAGATTCAGTGTCCGCAGTAAAACAATTTAACCTTGAAGATCGCATGAGTTATGTATCTACCGGGGGAGGTGCTATGCTTGAGATGCTGGAAGGGAAATCATTGCCCGGGATTCTGGCAATTACAAATGAGTAATACGAAAAACCTGAGTTTTTCGTTTTCATTTTAAATTAAATTTTATGAAGAAAGTAGTTTCTTTTCTCCTGTTTTTAATATTTATGGGAGTTGGTGCCCAAACTCCTAAAAAATCAGTCAACACCAATACTACTGAAACAAAAAAAGCAAATTTCCGTGTCCAGGTATTTGAAAAAAAGACCGAAGCGGATATAAAGCTGGAAGAAGCTGACCCCGATTTTAAAAAGCGCCTTCCTATTTCAGCAAAAATAGAAAAGACAGATCTTTCCTCCCTACAGGACCTGCCCAGGGCAAAAGTGATTGATTCTGTGTGGAAAAAAGAACTTTTAAACTCAGATCTCTATGACCATATGCAAAAGGAGATCCTTAATCAGGATTATTCTGAAGTGGTTTATAAAGAGCTTCCTACAGATACGTTAAAGGCCAGGCTGGCCAGGTTAAATGCCCGTACACCTTTTGATGTTGAGTACAATCCCATCCTGGAAAGTGTTATAAAATCCTATTTAAAGAGAAATAAAAAATCAATGGAGCGCCTTATGGCGTTAAGCGAATACTATTTTCCAATGTTTGAACAGCAGCTGGACAGGCTGGATGTTCCGCTGGAGATAAAATACCTTGCTATTGTTGAGTCTGCACTTAATCCGCGGGCAAGATCGCATATGGGTGCCACTGGATTATGGCAATTTATGTTTGCTACGGGAAAAATGCACGGGCTGGACGTTAGTTCCTATGTAGATGAACGCATGGATCCTATTATGTCTACTGCAGCTGCCGCCGAATATCTTGCGAGTTTATACAGGACCTTTGGCGACTGGGACCTGGTTTTGGCCTCCTATAATTCAGGGCCGGGAAATGTTTCAAAAGCCATTCGACGTAGTGGCGGCTCTACCAATTATTGGGATCTTAGAAAGTTCTTGCCGAAGGAAACAGCGGGGTATGTTCCGGCTTTCCTTGCCACGCTTTATCTGTTTGAGTATGCTAAAGAACATGATTTTCAACCGGAAAGACCTTCTGTTGCCTTTTTTGAAACAGATACCCTCCACGTGAAACAATCTCTAACTTTTGATCAAATCACCGAAGTTACCGGAGTTGAAAAAGAGTTACTACAATTCTTAAACCCAAGTTATAAGCTGGACCTTATACCTTATGTTGAAGATGAAGCCTACGCTCTTAGATTGCCGCGCAGCAGCGTTGGATTATTTGTGAACAACGAGGATAAGATCTATAATTTCGCTAAAACCGAAATTGCCGAAAAGGAAAAGAAACTCCCACGTTTTGCAGAGGCGGAGGAAAAAATTCGATATAAGGTAAAAAGCGGGGATTATTTAGGTAAAGTTGCCCAAAAGTATGGTGTAGGAATAAATAGCCTAAAAAGCTGGAATAACCTAAGCGATAATAATTTACGGGTAGGACAATATTTAACCATATATTCCGCCAAAACTGTCTCGCTTTCTCAGGCTGCTCCTGCAAAAAACAGCACTACATCTGCCTCTAAATCCTATACGGTTAAAAGCGGCGATTCTCTTTGGAGTATTTCACAAAAATTTCCGGGCATTACGGTACAGAATTTGAAGAGTTGGAATCAAATATCCAGTACAAATCTTAAACCGGGAATGGTCCTGAAGCTTTCAAAAGGATAAGCGGCCATCTGCAATATATATAATCTATGAAGAATTTAGTGTATTTAACCGCTCTCTTCGCCTTTCTTTTGATGGGTTGTAATGATAGTGAGGAAAATAAAAATGACAGGGTACTTACAGATTCTTCAGGGAATATCAATAATGTTTCCATCGTAATAGAAAATGAAAAATGGGAAGGTTCAATTGGGGAAGCCCTTAGGCGTAACCTGGCCGCACCGGTAGATGGGTTGCCTCAGGAAGAACCCTTGTTCTCTCTAAACCAAATGCCACCCGAAGCTTTTACGGGCTTTGTTAGGAAAAACAGGTTATTTGTAAAGGTAGAAAACGGAAAGCCCGCTAGTTTTAAAATTTATAAAGATCCTTTTGCCTTTCCTCAAAGCGGAATATTGATCACCGGCCTTAATAATGAAGAGATTGTTGCGCAAATTGATGCCAATTCAGAAGAAATCGTAAAGGTTTTTAAAACTACCGAAATTAAAGAGAAACAACGCCGTATAAAAAAATCCCTGAAAGATGATAAAACCTTACGGGATCAACTGGGAGTGTCCCTTAAATTTCCTTCAGCATACCGCTATGCCATTGAAGAAGAGGATTTCTTCTGGATTAGAAAGGATATACCCAGAGGTATGATGGAGATTATGATCTATGAAGTGCCTATGCATGTAATTGATAGCGATACCAATGTTATTGGAAATATAATTAAAATGAGAGATTCTATTGGGAAAGCCCACATTCCGGGCCCTGTGGAAGGAAGTCATATGATCACAGAGGCCGCTTATGCACCCTATTTATTCAACTCCAGCCTTGACGGAAAATTTGCTTATGAGACCCGGGGAACCTGGGAAGTCAAGAACGCATTTATGGCTGGGCCATTCATAAATTATGCAGTAAGGGATGAAGCCAATAACAGGTACATTATTCTTGAAGGTTTTGCGTTTTCCCCTGCAACCGCCAAACGCGATAATATGTTTGAACTGGATGCAATTTTACAATCTGTAAAGATCCAATAAAAAAAGGCCCAATTTATATTGGGCCTTTTTTATAGTATTTATAAATTATTTATTCTCTTTTGGAATATTGGTTTTATCCTCGGAGTCATCCTTGGAGGCATCTTTGAATTCTTTAATTCCACTTCCCAAACCTCTCATTAATTCAGGGATTTTACGACCTCCAAACAACAATAGCACCACAATAACTATTAAAATTATTTGAGGCGCTCCAATCATCAATGGTAAAATAAGTGAGTTCATAGTTTTTATTTTATAAATCAAAGTTACTAAGAAAACATTTAATTAAAGGTTTGAGGACAATAAATAGTATAAATTTAACTTTATGCTATCTTTGTTATAGCAGGAAATTCTATGGCTAAAGAAAGAAAAAACAAAAAAAAATTCACTAAAAAATTACTGCATAAATACAGGCTGGTAATTTTAAATGAAGATACATTTGAGGAAAGACTTTCCTTCAAGCTCACACGGCTTAATGTTTTTGTACTTGTAACTTCCAGTGTAATTCTCCTTATAGCAGGAACAACATTTTTAATAGCTTTTACCGGCCTCAGGGAATATATTCCGGGTTATTCTCCTGCCCAATTGAAAAAACAAGCAACAGATCTCGCTTATAAAACAGATTCATTGCAAAATACCATCCTGTTAAATAATCAATACTATGAATCAATAAGAAAAGTGCTTACCGGAGACCTGGAAGCAGGCATTCTTAACAGGGATTCTCTTGTGAGGGCGCAGCAAATAGACCCTTCTCTTATTGATCTCACCCGTTCACGGGCAGATTCCTTGTTAAGAGAAGAAGTGGCCCAGGAAGATAAATACAATGTTTTGGAAACAGCCGGAGGCTCCATGGACTTTTCATTATTTCCCCCTGCCAAAGGACCCATCACCGAGCGCTATGATCTTAAAACGCGGCATTATGCAGTAGATGTGGTAGTCGCCAAAAACACCCCTATTAAAGCAGCAGCATCCGGCAGGGTTATTTTTGCTGAATGGAGTGCGGCAACTGGATTTGTGATTATAATAAAACATGACTATGGACTTACCACTGTATATAAACATAATGCCTCGCTTACAAAAGAGCAGGGTGACCAGGTAAGATCTGGAGAAGTTATCGCAACAGCCGGTTCCACCGGAGAATTAAGTACCGGACCCCACCTTCATTTTGAGCTTTGGTTGGAGGGCAATCCCGTAAATCCTACAGATTATATTGATTTCGAATAAAACTATGTCTATAAAATCTTTTGCAGCAAAAATTTTTGCCGGCTACATCCGGAAAAAAATAGACAATTGGGCTAGCAGGCCTGTAGAAGTGCAGGAAAAAGTATTCAGGAAGCTCATAAAGAAAGGAAGATCAACAAAGTTTGGGAAAGATCACGATTTTCTCAATATAAGCAACCATAAGGAGTTCGCGGAAAAAGTTCCAGTAAGAGACTATGAAGAGCTGCGGTTTTATGTGGATAAAATGGTGGCCGGCGAGCCAGATATCCTATGGCCGGGAAAACCTCTTTATTATGCCAAAACTTCCGGTACAACAAGTGGTGCCAAGTATATTCCCTTAACCCGGGACTCTATGCCTACCCATATTGAAGCAGCACGAAATGCAATTTTATGCTATATAGCTGAGACCGGTAATTCCCGGTTTGTAGATGGCAAAATGATCTTTTTGCAGGGTAGCCCTGAAATGGAGGAGAAGAATGGCGTAAAATTGGGAAGACTTTCCGGGATTGTGGCTCATTATGTACCGGCCTATTTACAAAGAAACCGCCTTCCCAGCTGGGAAACCAACTGTATTGAGGATTGGGAATCTAAAGTGGATGCCATTGTTGAAGAAACCAGGAATGAAAATATGACCGTGATAAGCGGGATCCCATCCTGGGTTCAAATGTATTTTGAAAATTTAAAGGCCAGGACCGGAAAACCGGTAGGGGAACTGTTCCCTAATTTTAACCTCTTCATTTATGGAGGGGTAAATTATGAGCCATACCGCGCAAAATTTGAAAACCTAATTGGCAGAAAAGTAGATAGTATCGAACTTTTTCCTGCCTCTGAAGGATTCTTCGCTTTTCAGGATAAGCAAAATGAAAAGGGTATGTTACTCCAACTTAATTCAGGGATATTCTATGAGTTTATAAAAGCTGACGAATTCTTTGAAGAAAAGCCAAAAAGACTTACTATTGGGGAGGTAGAGACCGGAGTTAATTATGTACTTATCATTTCCAGCACCGCGGGCTTGTGGGCGTACAATATTGGAGATACCGTACAATTCACCTCCCTGTCTCCCTACCGGGTGATAGTTTCTGGAAGGATAAAGCATTTTATATCGGCATTTGGGGAGCATGTGATCGCCAAGGAAGTTGAGGAAGCCATGCAAGAGGCAACATCCTCAACCGGAGCCAGGATAACAGAGTTTTCAGTGGCCCCCCAAATAACTCCGGAAGGAGATGAACTGCCTTACCACGAATGGTTTATTGAATTTGAAAAAGAACCTGAAAATATGGATGTTTTCAGGGATGTTCTGGACAAAACTTTACAGGAACAAAATTCTTATTATTTTGATCTTATAGAAGGGAAGATCCTTCAGAAGTTAAAGATAAGTACTATGCCTGCAAATGGGTTTCAGGATTATATGAGATCTATAGGAAAGCTGGGTGGACAAAATAAATTACCAAGGCTCTCTAATGACCGTAAGATCGCTGAGCAGCTGGAGAAAATAAAAAAGCAATAAAATTATATGGTGAATTTAAAATTGATGGGAAGGACCCGTGCACAGGAAAGCACAAATGCGATTGAAAGAATGTATATCACCATGCGGCATCTCTTTAACCGCGGGTTCTATAAACCCATGGGAGTTTCGGGAGAAACATTAAGGGAATCCTTAATGACCTTAAGACCGGAGATCTATGGTTCCATAGCCGAGGAAAAAGTGGAACTGGAGGGCTTACTTTATGTGGTAGACAGGTTGCCCAAGGGAATTGAGGAATGCAGATACATTAATTTGACCAGCGATGAGGGTTATGCAAATTCCCATTTTAAACCTATTGTTCCCCCAAAAAGAAGAAGGAATTGTTACCGCATAGATGAGGAACAAATGAATATTGAGATCACCCGGGGCCGGTCGGAAATCTATGATATTCTTACCCATCTTACTTTTTTATTCCTTGAGTCCCATAAGATCATGAGAAGGGTAATTATCCATGAAGACGGGACAGTTTCACGAGATTGGCTAAAACTGGAAGCGGCAATTCAGAAAAAAGAACTTACCCAGATTGAACGGGAAATAGCACTCACACACACGGCAAACATTCTTGGCAGAACCTTCAAGGAGGTAACATTGATGTACCCTAAATTTATGTTGCCGGAAAATGAAGAGCGGTTTTTAAATATAATTTACTGGCTGGGGAAACTTGCCCTGGAAGAAACCGTTGAAAATAATAAGCGGATAGTAACTTTTAGCCCTGTATTACGGGAAAGGCTTGGGCACCATATTCATGGGGAAATTTGGGCCGATGGGGTTAAGCAATATTTACTTGAAAATAATTTAATGCACCGTCCCATTCACATAATAAGTGCCAATATGCACAGTGTAATGAACACCCTTTTTACTCCCCTGGCATTAAAAACCGAGCTTAAGGGAAAGACCTCAATGGAGATCTATGAAGAACTCAGTGACAAAGGGAATGGACAGTTGCGCAATAAGATCATGAAAGCCGCACTGGATAGCGGGATGAAATTTATTGAAGATACCAGCGGTACTAATATTGATGTTCAGGTTTTTGACACCGCCCAATTGAAAAACGGCTTTGGAAATTCAAAATTTAAGGATGTTAAGGAGGATGATAAACCGGTTATCATTGTAATGGATTATGCATTTGGGGAACAGGCATATGAAACTATGGATGAGCTGCTTAAACCTTATACTTTTGAAGAAAATATAATTCATCTTAACGTAGTTTCCATTTCCATAATGGGGAAAGCGGGGATCCTGGATGGAGGAAAAGGGGACATAATGATCCCGTCTGCCCACTTATTTGAGGGCACTGCCGATAATTACCCATTTATTAACCAACTCACAAAAGAAGATCTTACCGGGCATGGAATAAAAGTGGTAGATGGTACAATGATCTCGGTTTTAGGAACTTCTTTACAAAACAAGGATATTTTGAAATTCTTTCAGGAATCTACCTGGAATGTGGTTGGTTTGGAAATGGAGGGAGCGCATTATCAAAAAGCTATTCAGGCTGCGTCCCGCCTACGTGGAAATATAAGGGAAGATGTACAGGTGAGGTATGCCTATTATGCATCAGATAATCCATTGGTTACAGGTAGCACTCTTGCCTCCGGAGGATTGGGAACAGCCGGGGTAAAACCCACTTATCTTATAACCGAAAAGATACTTGAACAAATTTTCAACTCTTAATTCCATGAAATTTCACTCTACCCCCTTAAAAGATTGCTTCTATATCTCACCAGATGTGTTTAGAGATCGCCGGGGAGTCTTCCTGGAAAGCTACCGTAAAAATAAATTTAAAGAGGGTACAGGGCTTGATATTGATTTTGTTCAGGATAACCAGTCGGTTTCTACCCGGGGAGTTCTACGTGGCCTGCATTTCCAGGGAGGGGACCATGCTCAGGCTAAACTGGTACGGGTGATCTATGGAGAAGTTTTAGATGTGGTAGTGGATTTAAGACCTGATTCCCCTACCTTTAAATCATCTTTCAGTATTTTACTGAATGATATAAATCATCACCAGTTATTTATTCCGCAGGGATTTGCACACGGTTTTTTAACCCTGTCTGAAATATCAGTTTTTTCATATAAATGTGACCGGTATTATTCTCCGGGGGCAGAATCGGGTATTCTCTATAAGGATCCGGATCTTGCCATAGACTGGGGGATACCGCATGAGGACTTTATATTATCTGAAAAGGATAAACATTTACCAACCCTAAGAACATTGTTTCCATGAAAACCGTTTTAGTATTAGGAGCATCCGGCCAATTGGGCTTATGTATACAGGAAATAACTTCGGCAGATAATCAAATAGACTGGCTTTTCATGAGTTCCAGTGAGGTTGATATAACTTCCAGCTATGACCTTCAGCAGTGTTTTAACAGTAAGAGAATAGATTATTGTATAAACTGTTCGGCTTACACAAATGTTGAAAAAGCCGAAACCGACAAGGAAACAGCATTTTCTATAAATGCAGAAGCACTTAGAAGCCTGGCCGATATTTGTAAGCGCAACAACACTGTTTTATTCCATATTTCTACAGATTATGTTTTTAACGGAAGGGCTCAAATGCCTTATTTGGAAACAGACCTTACAGATCCCATAAATGTGTATGGAGCCTCAAAACTGGCGGGAGAAAATTATATAAAAGAGCACGCTAACAGGTATTTTATTTTCAGGACTTCCTGGTTGTATTCGCAATACGGGCACAATTTCTATAAAACAGTTCTAAGGAAGGCAGCAAATGGGGAGGAGTTGAATATTACAACTTCTCAAACCGGAACCCCCACCAATGCCCACCACCTTGCAAGATTTATAGTGAAATTAATCGAAGAGGGAAATTCCAGTTATGGCCTTTATCATTTTAGTAATACAGGGGAGACAACCTGGTATGGTTTTGCAAAGGAGATCCTTGATATTGCTTGCCAGGACAAGGGGAAATTAAAAGAAGACAATTCTTATAAAACCATAGCTTCCAGGCCTGTTTATAGTGTGCTCGATAAATCTAAATTAATTAATACATTCCACCACCAGATACCCGCATGGGAAGAAGGGGTTAAGGAATTATACTGTAAAGAAGCTTTGCCAAACTAGGTTAAAAAAAAATTACAGGAATAAATAAAATTGAATGGGGAAAAGAATATTAATAACAGGCGCTGCAGGATTTTTGGGCTCACATTTATGTGACAAATTTGTAAGTGAAGGTTACAGGGTTATTGGTATGGATAACCTTATAACCGGAGACATGAAAAATATTGATCATCTTTTGAAGGAGGAAAGCTTTGAATTTTTTCATTATGATGTTACAAGATTTGTTCATGTTGCAGGAGAGCTTGATTATATACTTCATTTTGCCTCCCCGGCAAGCCCTATTGATTATTTAAAGATCCCAATTCAAACCTTGAAAGTCGGCTCCCTGGGTATATGGCATTTACTGGGGCTTGCCAAAGAAAAAAATGCGCGAATACTTATAGCTTCTACTTCTGAAGTTTATGGCGACCCGCTGGTTCATCCGCAATCTGAAGATTATTACGGGAACGTTAATACTATAGGGCCGCGTGGGGTATATGATGAAGCCAAACGATTTCAGGAATCTATGACTATGGCGTACCACCGCTTTCATGGACTGGAGACCCGCATTGCGAGGATCTTTAATACCTATGGGCCAAGGATGAGGTTAAATGACGGAAGGGTAATTCCCGCGTTTATTGGCCAGGCGTTGAGAGGGGAAGACCTCACCGTATTTGGTGATGGATCTCAAACCCGTTCTTTCTGCTATGTAGATGATCAAATAGAAGGAATTTACCGCCTGCTGCTTAGCAATTACAGCGATCCTGTGAATATTGGTAATCCTGAAGAGATTACCATCAGGGATTTTGCAGAGGAGATCATTAAACTTACCAATACCAGCCAGAAAATAATTTACAAACCCTTGCCGGCCGATGATCCCCTGCAACGTCAACCCGATATCACGAGAGCCCGGAATATTTTAGGATGGGAACCAAAAGTTTCAAGGGAAGAAGGAATGAGGATCACCTATGATTATTTTAAGGGCCTTACAGAAGAAGAACTTTTTAAAAGTGAACATAAGGACTTTGCAAAGCATATTAAGCGCTAAAAAGCTATTATGATGAATACGCCCCTGGTTTCTGTGATCATGCCGGCGTATAATACGTCAAATTTTATTGCGGAGGCTATAGATTCTGTCATTAAGCAAACCTGGGCTCACTGGGAATTAATTATTATAGATGATGTGTCTACAGATGATACCGTTGAGGTTGTAAATTCTTTTTCAGCCAAAGAGGACAGGATCCATTTAATAAAAAACCTCAGCAATAAAGGCCCGGGGGTTGCCCGCAATTTGGGTATTGAAAAGGCAAAAGGTTCATTCATCGCCTTTCTGGATTCAGATGATCAATGGCTGCCTTATAAATTGGAAACCCAGATCGGATTTATGCAGCAGAACGATCTGGAGATGAGCTTTTCCAGCTATTATCTTCTAAAGGAAAATGAGGAACAGCCCTTTGCTATAGTGCAGGCACCGGAGGTTCTAACCTACAGGAAACTATTGAAATCCAATTACGTTGGAAATCTCACTGGTATCTACGATGTTGCAAAAATTGGTAAAGTGTTTGCTCCTGAGATAAGAAAACGTCAGGATTGGGCTTTATGGCTTACAATCCTTAAAAATAAGGGAGAGACCAGGGCAATTTCAAGGCCCCTGGCTGTTTACCGTGTGAGAAAAGAGTCTTTGTCTAAAAATAAAACAGCCCTCATAGCTTATAACTACAGGATCTACCGGAATTTTTTAAATTTTGGTTTCCTTAAGAGCTGTTTTTTTATGGGCAGGTTCCTATGGGAGCATTTTATAATAAAAAGAAAACAGGTAAAGCTTTTAGATAAGGGAAGTAAACTGCTTTAGTTTCCCGCTTTTATTTCTTACCAACACATCCATACGCTCAAAATTCACTTTAAGATCCTTGCCAACAAATGTTTCTATAGCCGCAAGAATTTTTTGATGTTGCAGGAGGGTGAATTCTTTTTCACTTACATATTCAATCTTAAAGGTATCGGGTTCAGTTTGAATAATTACAAATTCCTTAATACTGCCGGCATCTTCAATAATTGATTTTGTTACATAGTAAAACGTAAGCCCGGGAACCACTTTTCCATTGGCAAGGCGGGCAACATCATTGGTCCTTCCGGTTAAATTCTCCAGCACAGGTCTTTTCCAGGTACTTGAACGGCATAGGGTACCGGTATCTCCAATTTCATAACGTATCATTGGATGAGCCTTGTTATATAAGGAGGTGATCACAATTCTTCCTTCTTCTCCAAAGGGAAGTACCCTGTTATTTTCGTCCAGGATCTCAATGAAGAGACCTTCGGAATTAACGATCCATTCCTTACTGGAATTTTCAAAAGAGATAAGTCCTACCTCACTGGCTCCATATTCGTTCACTACAGGAACTCCAAAGGATCTTTCGATAAGGGTCCTGTCATTGTCAAAAAGTTTTTCAGAAGTGACAATACAAACTTTTAAACTGGGGCATATTTCTTTCAGGATGAATTGATGCTTTTCCAGGTACTTGGCAAAAAGAACTATAGCACTGGTATAGCCGTTTACGTAGTCAAACTTAGATTTGCGGAACCTTTCCAAAAATTCCAGCATTTTTTTCTCGCTAAGGTCAAATACATTAAATCTTCTGCGCAGGCTTACCCTGTCCTTAAACCGCTCGGTCATATTTCCGTAGAAATCCAGAGGGATCCCGTAAAACCTGGCCTGAAGAGATTGGTTTAAGTTAATGTCTATCCAGTGATAGCGGTCAATAAATTCAGCCCAGGTTAGGGCGTGGCAAAATCTGTCTTTTGCAAAAATAAAGGGATGCCCGCTTGAACCTGAAGTTTTACCCACATAAGAGTTGGATTTGGAAAATGAGTTGCTCAGGCGTTCCTTTAAAGGTCGTTGCAGGTCAGATTTCTGCATTACTGGGACTTCCTCCCAGCTGTTAAAATATTTATTCCCGAAGAACTTTTGATAAAAAGGATTATGGATGAGATGATATTCTACGATCTCTTTGCGCTGTTTTTCCAGATATTCACGGTAGCCTTCCTCGGGGAGTTTTTGAATTTCCCGCAGGAGTTTTTGAGCCCGGTTTATGGGAAATTTATTAAGTTGAAGGGAGATCTTAAACCAGTTCAAGGGGAAATAAGCTTTATTTTTATCGGAATATATTAGTGCCTCAATTTACAAACAATTATTTTTGGCGCAAGAACTTAAAAATAACTTCCTATGAATATTTTAATCCTGGGTGCCGGAGGCAGAGAACATGCTTTTGCTTATAAGATTTTGGAAAGTGAACATTGTTCAAAGCTCTTTGTAGCTCCCGGAAATGCAGGCACAGCCCAAATTGCCCAAAATATTGATTTGAAGGTAACCAATTTTGAAGCCATCAGGGATTTTGTTCTGAAAGAAAATATTCAAATGCTGGTAGTAGGACCGGAGGACCCACTGGTAGAGGGAATCACCGACTTTTTTACCCAAGATGCCCGTTTAAAGGATGTGTTGGTAATTGGGCCGTCAAAAAGGGGAGCCCTGCTTGAGGGAAGTAAACAAAGGGCGAAAGAATTTATGTTTACTCATAAGATCCCTACGGCAGCTTATCAAAGCTTCACGGGGAAAAGCCTTGACGCCGGAAAGGAATTTTTAAAAACACTTACCCCTCCATACGTTTTAAAGGCCGATGGTCTTGCCGGGGGGAAAGGTGTTTTGATCCTGGAAGATCTGGACGAAGCGCAAACAGAACTGGAGAACATGCTTACACAAAGTAAATTTGGGGAGGCAGGCGCCAAAGTCGTGATAGAAGAATTTCTATCGGGTATTGAACTAAGTGTGTTTGTTCTTACAGATGGGAAGAATTACAAAGTTTTACCCACCGCAAAAGACTATAAACGAATAGGAGAAGGAGATACAGGCCTTAATACCGGTGGAATGGGAGCCATTTCTCCTGTACCTTTTGCAGATGCAGAGTTTATGCACAAGGTGGAGGAACGCATAATAAAACCAACCATTGACGGATTAAAGAGAGAAGACATAGATTATAAAGGATTTGTGTTTATTGGCCTCATGAAAGTAGGAGATGATCCTTTTGTAATTGAATACAATGTGAGAATGGGCGACCCCGAGACAGAGGTGGTTTTGCCGCGAATAAAATCTGATCTTGTGGTTTTACTTCAAAAAACCGCTCAGCAAAGACTGGATGAGGTAGATGTAGAGATTGAAGCAAAAACGGCAGTGACTGTAATGTTGGTTTCAGGAGGATATCCTGAGGAATATGAGAAAGGAAAGGAGATCACAGGAATCAACCAGGTGGAAGGTTCCCTTGTTTTTCACGCCGGAACCGGCGTAAAGGACAGTAAAACCGTGACTAGCGGAGGAAGGGTTCTTGCCGTAACATCCTTTGGAAATGATTACAAAGAGGCATTAAAAAAATCTTATCAAAATGTAGATAAACTTCATTTTGATAAGATGTATTATAGAAAAGATCTTGGATTTGATTTAACCTAGGAAAGAATGAGCCGTAGGATCACGGTTCTCCTCATCGTTCTCATTGAATTTTTTAAGCTGTAACATCCAGAATATAAATGCAGCAAATGCAATAATCACAAAGATCCAGTTTAATATATTAGCCAGGAACCATGAGGACAATTCCAGCTCTCTAAGCATGTTGAATGGAAGAAATAATATTTCTTCAAAAAGCCAGGCAATTCCTTCAAAAAAATCTTTCATTGTATAACTTTGTTATATTATAGCACAAAAATATAAAAAACGGCAATGCTAACAAGCTTTTTTGGCAAATCAAAACCTATTAATTTTATAGCTGTCGTTCTTTTTATGGCAGTGTTTTATATACTTGCAAATTTCCAGGTCATTATTTCTTCCTTCTCTTTTCCCATTATATCGGCAAAAGCGGGAGTTTTTATCTGTTATATTCTAAGTGTTCCGGTACTGGATTTTATTGCCAAAAAGAATGATCTTACCAAAAGAAGCGCTTATAAGATTGTTGTCTTTGCCATTTTTTCGGTTTCCTTCCTTGCAATTCTCAGAAATGATGCGGTTCTAGTTTCAAACCTTTGTGTCTTACTTGCCCTAAGAAGAATTATAAGCCTGAAATCTCAAAAAGATGTGCAAAAAAAGATCTTTGATGCTACTTTCTGGATATGTATCGCCTCTCTTTTTTATTTCTGGTCTGTTCTTTTTTTGATTGTTATTTACAGTGGAATCCTGTTACACACCTCCCATTATTTTAAGAACTGGCTTATACCGCCGGTGGCGATCCTTGCAGTAAGTGCCCTAGTTACGGGCTTCAATATTATTTTTTATGACCAGTTTTATACTTTTTCTACCTGGTTCCAGGAAAGCAGTTTTAACTTTGAACTTTACCAGGACCCTCAACTATTAATACCCTTAAGTATTATATTGGCAGTTGCCGTTTGGACCGTTTTTTTTTATTTCGGGATACTCCAAAAGGCCAACATTAATTCCAGGCCTACCTATATTTTAGTTCTCCTTACACTTCTGGTTGCGGTGGGGGTTGCTTTGTTCTCTCCGGTTAAAAACGGAAGCGAATTGTTATTCTTTTTTGTTCCACTGGCAATTATCGCTTCCAACTACTTTGAAAGCAAAACCGAAAGGACTTTCAAGGAAATACTGCTCATAGGGCTTATTCTTATGCCAATTCTAATTCCTGTTTTCTTTTGAGGGATATTGATCTAATTATGTGCGAAGCTGAGCTTAAAAAGCGCTGGGAAATTCCTTATATATGGGGCAGAAAACAACAGGACGAGTGGGATAAACTTTCCGGGTTTATTTATGAAATAAAAAAATGGGAGGTCCTGCTTGAAAAAGTGGAAGAAGTTTCTATCTCAAAAAAAATCAACAGGCAGGAATTTCTAAATTATTGCAGCAACCGCTGGTATAATTTTATGAGCGCTATGGCGCTGGAAAAAATATTTTCAGATCACCCAGGGGTTGTTGCCGCTCACAATGAAAAAAACAGGCTTATTGATTTTTATATAAATGGAATTGGGTTTGATCTAAAGACAAGCGTCTTTCCGGCAAATTTTAAACCCGGATTAATAACTGCCCAATCCAAACCTGAGGAATTGATAAAGTGGTTATATGAAAATCAAAGTAGCCAGCAAAGAAAACACCTGGAAAACAGGCTTTTTCTTATAGTTTATGCAAAGAACGGGGAACACTGGAAGTTGAAAGCCGAGCTCACTTGGCTGGCAGAGCTTGTGAAAAATTATGTGCGGGGTTTTCAATCCAAAAATCTTATTGAATTGGAATTACAACAGGGAGAAATTACTTTTTCTGATATAATATGGGCAGTTAAATGAATTATATCGGATCCAAACACAAGCTTTCAGAATTCATTAAGTCCAATGTAGCCAAGGTTGTGCCGGGAGATTTGAAAGATAGGATTTTCTGTGACCTTTTTGCGGGTACGGGAAGTGTGGGAAGGAACTTTAAATCTTCAGTAAAAACCGTTATCGCAAATGATGTGGAATTTTACAGTTTTGTCTTGCTTCAAAATTATATTGGGAATTCCAAATCGCTGGATTTTGAACCGTGGCTTGAAAAATTGAATGCGCTTACTGGAATAAAAGGTTTTGTTTTTGAAAATTATTCTGAAGGAGGAAAGGCAGGCAGATTATATTTTTCTGAAGAAAACGGGATGAAAACAGATGCCGCGAGAATACAGATAGAGAAGTGGAAAGATTCTGCAGAAATTAAAGAAGACCTTTACTACTTTTTGCTGGCCTCCCTAATTGAGAGTGCAGATAAAGTAGCTAATACCGCCTCGGTCTATGGTGCCTATCTCAAAAAAATAAAGACTTCAGCCTCAAAAAAACTTAATATAAGCCCGGCAATCTTTGAAATTTCCGAAGAAGAACATCAGGTTTATAATAGGGACGCCAATGAACTGGTTAAGGAAATTGAAGGCGATATTTTGTATCTGGACCCTCCATACAATGCCCGGCAGTACGGCGCGAATTATCATTTGTTGAATACTATTGCGAAATATGATACCTTTGTGCCGCGGGGGAAAACAGGTTTGAGAGACTATTACCGCTCAGATTATTGCAGGACGGGAGAGGTGAAAGCATCTTTTGAAAGACTGTTGAAAAATGCAAATTTTCGCTACATTTTTTTAAGTTACAATAATGAAGGCATTATGCCCGCTGCCGGAATTAGGCAAATAATGGAACGCTATGGCAAATATGATCTTGAAACCACAAATTACCAGAGATTCAAGGCCGATAATGATAAAAACCGGAATCATAGCGCTGCCGCAACAACCGAATATTTACACATTTTAGAAAAAATATAATATGTTCTCAGATAAAGCAAACAGAATATTTCAGGAAGTAATTGAAAAATATCATGAAGTAAATACTGTAGATCAATCCTTTACCAATCCCTACGATAGAGATAATGAGCTATTGGAGCATTTGCTATTCAGAAAATGCTGGATAGATACTGTTCAGTGGCATTATGAAGATATTATTCGCGACCCGAATATAGATCCTGTTGCCGCTTTAACACTAAAAAGACAAATTGATGCTTCCAACCAGGATCGAACAGATACTGTTGAATATATAGACAGTTATTTCCTTGATAAATACAGGGAAGTAACCCCACGGGATAATGCTACCATCAATACTGAAAGTCCGGCCTGGGGAGTAGACCGCCTTTCAATTCTTGCATTAAAGATCTTTCATATGAATGAAGAGGCTACCCGTGAAGATGCATCCCAGGATCACAGATCCAAGTGCAATGAAAAGCTGAATGTTCTTTTGGAACAACGGACAGACCTTTCAAAAGCCATAGATCAACTTCTTGAAGATATTGAGAATGGCGATAAATATATGAAAGTGTACAGGCAAATGAAGATGTACAATGATGATGAACTAAACCCCGTGCTTCGTAAAAAATAAGACTATGGCCTCACCACCCTCCAAACCGGAAAAGATCTCTTCCTCCAGGCGGGAGATAACCCGGAAGGAGGGGGAACATATTCTTGTGATTCGTTTTTCGGCGATGGGAGATGTTGCCATTTTGGCGCCGGTGTTGCAGGCTGTTACTGCATCCTATCCTTCCTTAAAAATAACAGTTCTCACCCGGGGTTTTTTTGCTCCTATTTTCAGGAATATTCCTAACGTTTGGGTTTACAATGCCGATCTTAAAGGCTTGCACAGCGGTATCAGGGGATTATGCCGCCTGGCCAGTGAAATGAGGGAACTCGAAGTATCCGCCGTTGCAGATGTGCATGATGTATTAAGGACAAATGTCCTAAGATCTATTTTTTATTTATTCGGGATCCCGGTAAAGCAAATTGATAAAGGCAGGGCTGAGAAAAAAGCGCTTACTGCTGAGAAAAATAAGGTATTTACACAACTGAAGCCTACCTTCCAACGTTATGCCGATGTTTTTGCCCAACTGGGTTATCCTGTAGATCTTAGCAAAGTCACCTTTCACAACAAACAAAAACTTTCTCCCAGCATCTTGAAGATAACCGGCAGCGACCAAAAAAAATGGGTGGGGATAGCTCCTTTTGCCCAGCATAATTCCAAAGTGTATCCTATGGATCTCATGGAAGAGGTGATAGACCGGCTTGATGCACAACAAAATTTAAAAATATTTTTGTTTGGTGGGGGAGCAGCAGAGATCGAAAAATTGGATTCACTGGCAGGAAGTTATGAAAATGTTACCTCCATTGCCGGGAAACTAAGTTTTGAGGAAGAACTCGATTTGATTTCCAATCTAGATGTAATGCTTTCCATGGATAGCGGCAATGCTCACCTGGCAGCTTTATATGGAATTTCTGTTATCACGCTGTGGGGAGTTACCCATCCTTATGCAGGTTTTGCGGCATTTGGCCAGCCTGATGAAAATAATTTGCTCCCGGATCTTGAAAAATACCCTTCCGTTCCTACTTCTATATATGGGAATGTGGTGCCAAAGGGATATGAAGATGTTATGCGTAGCATTCCGCCGGAAAGGGTGGTGCAAAAGGTTCTTGAAGTCCTTTAAATTATTTTAAACAAATTTTTTTCCTAATAAAAAAGTCCCGGTGATTCCGGGACTTTTTTATATGGCTCGTGCTTGAAAGATAAGCACTTTATACATCATCATAATCAACCTTCAGGACAGGCGTTGTAGGCTGGGCCTGGCAGGTAAGGATCAAACCTTCTGCGATCTCGCTGTCTGTAAGGATCATATTCTTGCGCATTTCTGCTTTTCCTTCGGTGATCCTTGCTATACAACTACTGCATATCCCTCCCTGGCAGGAATAAGGTACATCAATGTCATTATCAAGGGCAACCTCCAGAACGGTTTTTTTATTATCCATGGTGAAGCTGGATTCTTCATCATCAACAATAATAGTTAATTTTACCTCCCCATCTATTGCAGTTTCTACAGGGGCGGCGTCCTTGGTGGTGAAAAGTTCAAATAATATACTTTCCTCAGGAACCCCGTTGGATTTTAGGATCTCTGTAACAGCTTGTATCATTTCCTCGGGCCCGCAAAGGAAATATTTTTCAAAACCTGTTTCTTTAAACTTATTCTTAAGCACAAAATTTACTGTGCTGTTTTCGATCCTCCCAAATTGAGCATTTTCTTCCCTGGTGCGGCTGTATATGAATTCGATAAAAAGCCTTTCAGGATGCTCAACCTGTAATTCCAGCAGTTCCTTAAAGAATATGGTTTCTTCAATAGACCTGTTTCCATAAACCAGCACAAAGGTGCTTTCGGGTTCACTGCTTAGAACCGTTTTAATAATTGAGAGTACCGGTGTGATTCCACTTCCCGCTGCAAAAGCCACATAATTCTGCGCTTTATTGCCAGGCTCAAAAATAAATTTCCCTTCCGGAGGATGAACCTCAAGAACATCTCCTGCTTTTAAAGAATTATTGGCGAGCACAGAAAATTTTCCGCCGGCAACTTCTTTAACTGTAACCTTAAATTCTCCAGAACCGGGGGAAGAGCATAAAGAATAAGCTCTTCTTACTTCCTCCCCGTCCAACTGGGTTTGAATGGTGATATATTGACCTGCTTTGTAACTGAAAATATCCCTGAGCTCTTCCGGGATGTCAAAAGATATACTCACTGCCTCGGGGGTTTCCCGTATTATTTGCTTTACCTTTAAAGCATAAAATTTATTCATCTTAATAGCTTTGTTTGCAAAAATACAAAGATGAAGATTTTAAATCGTAACAAAATTGTAATTTTCCACACTTCTTTTAAAAACCGGAAACTATGTTTAAGCGGTTGTTCACGCTGGAATGGAAAGCTTTTTTTCGATCGGCCAGTATAGGCAAAAGCATCGGATTAAAAATTCTAATGGTTTTCCTGGCATTATATTTCATCACCCTTTTTTTATTAGCCGGGATTGGCCTCTATCCTTTAATAGAAAATTATATGCCCGGTCAAGACCCCTTGTTGGTGGTGAACCGCTATCTACTCTTGTGGTTTCTGGCAGAATTTGCGCTCAGGTTTTTTCTGCAAACTCTCCCGGTTCTGGACATTAAACCACTGCTTAATCTTCCCATAAAAAAAAGAAAGGTGGTGAATTTCGTTCTTTTTAAATCTATTTTGTCCTTTTTTAATTTTCTGCCATTATTGATCATTATTCCCTTCGGAATATTTAATATTTATAAGAATGTTCATTCAGACTTCTCTGTTATTGCCTGGATGTTCGCAATGCTGGGTCTAACGCTTTGTGTAAATTTTGCAAATTTTATAATTAAAAAGAGATTTACTGATGATCTTAAAGCTCTGCTGCCTGGCGTACTATTGGTAGTAGTACTTGGAATTCTCGATTATTTTAAGGTCTTTCAAATAAGTGTTCTGTTTGGAGACGGTATTGACCAAATTTTGGTCTATCCACTTCTTGCATTGGTGCCATTTGTACTTTTTTTGGGTTTGTTCTTTTGGAACCGCTATAATCTTGAAAGCAAATTTTATCTGGATGTAAGCCTGAGGGAAAAAGCTAAAAGCGCCAATACAAGGGAATTTTTATGGACCAAACGTTTTGGCGATCTTGCTCCTTATTTACAACAAGACTTGAAATTGATATGGAGAAATAAAAGGCCCAAAACGGCTGTTTACATGTCTATTCTTCTTTTGGGTTATGGCCTTTTATTTTATACGCAGGAGGTATACCTGGGGATGCCTGCCTCCTATGTGTTTGTAGGAATATTTATGACGGGTATTTTTATGATGAATTTTGGCCAGTTTATTCCAGCATGGGATGCAGGTTATTATCCGTTGATCATGTCTCAGGATATTCCTATTACAAAATATTTAAACGCAAAGGCCGGGTTGATCACTGTTAGTGTCGCCGCCCTGGCCATTCTTGCAACCCCTTATCTTTATTATGGATGGAAAATTTTTTTGATGAATATTGTTTGCGCTGTCTATAATATTGGCATTAATATTCCGCTATTGCTTTATGCGGGTTCCTTTAACCGAAAAAGGATAGATCTGGATAAAAGCCCTTTTATGAACTATCAGGGAACAGGCGTTGCGCAATGGCTTGTAGGAATACCTCTTATTATAATTCCTGTTTTTTTATTCTGGATCTTCAATAAATTTATTTCCTTTGAAAGCGGAGTTGCACTATTATTGGGGCTAGGTGTCATGGGACTTATTTTTAGGGCACATGCGATCTCTCTTATTGCCCAGGTTTACAAAAGGAAAAAATATGCAATGCTGGAAGGTTTTAAGCAACAAGGCGAATAAAACAATACTTAATGATCACCGTAAGCAATATTTCAAAAATATATAGTGGTACAACCGTACTAAAAATTGATCATCTGGAAATTCCTGCCGGGCAGAGTTTTGGATTGGTGGGAAATAACGGGGCAGGAAAAACAACATTTTTTAGCCTGTTGCTTGATCTTATTCAGCCTTCTGCGGGAAGCATTTTTAACCATGAAATTACGGTGAGCGAAAGCGAAGAGTGGAAATCCTTTACATCTTCCTTTATTGATGAAAGCTTTTTAATTGGATACCTCACTCCCGAGGAATATTTTTATTTCATTGGGGAAATAAGAAAACAGAACAAAGCCGATGTTGATAAACTCCTCGCCGGTTTTGAGGATTTTTTTAATGGAGAGATCACTGGAAAACGCAAATATTTGAGGGACCTTTCTAAAGGGAACCAGAAAAAGGTAGGCATCGTAGCAGCATTTATTGGAGATCCTAAAGTGGTGATCTTAGATGAACCCTTTGCCAATCTTGACCCAACCACCCAGATAAGGCTTAAAAAGATAATTAAAGAAATGGCTGAAGATAAGGATACCACGTTTTTAATTTCCAGCCACGATCTCATACACGTTACTGAAGTTTGTGAGCGTATTGTGGTGCTGGACAAAGGATTAATAGTAAAGGATCTTAATACTTCAGGAGCCACCCTGCAGGAACTGGAGTCCTATTTCTCCGGAGATCAACGGGTAGAGATCTAAGCTTTTAAAATCCAGAAGGATTTCTGAATGCCCGCATTGAAAAAAGAAACGTATTTTAGCATACTAAAACAGGCCATGAACAGTTATTTATTATATCAGGAACGTATTGATTTTGAATAGATTTACCTTTGGTATTGTATGTTTGGTATTGGCAATTGGTCTTTCGGGGTGCTCCCGAAAAAAAGACAAATTCATCAACAGGAACTACCATGCCGTAACTACAGAGTTTAATACCTTATACAACGGGGATCTGGCGCTTGACCTGGGAAAGAAACAAATTGCCGATACCTATCAGGAAAATTTCTGGGAGATCCTGCCTGTAGAAAGAATGCAGGTTTCTGAAGAAATTGCTCTTCCGGGCACCATAAGAAATGAAAATTTCAAGATTGCAGAGGAGAAAGCCACCAAGGCTATTCAAAGACATTCCATGCTTATTCAGGGAACCGAAAAGAATCCGCAGATAGATGAGGCATATTTACTACTAGGAAAGGCCCGGTATTATGATCAAAGATTTATTCCCGCCCTGGAATCCTTTAATTATATCCTGCATAAATATCCCAAGAGCAATACCATAAATCACGCCCGTATCTGGAGGGAAAAAACCAATCTTAGGCTTGAGAATGATAAGCTTGCCATTAAAAACCTCAAAAGGTTAATTGCAGGCGGGAATATGAAAGATCAGGACATGGCCGATGCTCATGCAACCCTGGCCCAGGCCTATATAAATACAGGTTCACTGTATAGTGCTGTTGCTCCCATAAAAGTAGCAGCATATTACACTAAGGAGCATGAGGAAAAGGGGCGCTATAGTTATATTGAAGGCCAGTTGTATAATGTGCTTCAAAAGCGGGACAGCGCATCCCTGGCCTTTGACAGGGTAATTGAACTTAACCGGAAAATCCCACGGGAGTATTTGGTTAATGCCCAGTTAGAGAAAGCCAGGAATTTTAATTATGTTAATGGTGATGCCCCCGCTTTATTGGCATGGCTGGAAGAAATAGAAAACAACAGAGAAAATCGCCCGTTTCTGGATAAGATATATTTTCAAAAGGCCGAATATTTTCATCACCTGGATTCTGTAGACCGTGCTATAGAATTTTACAATCAATCCCTGCGGGCACAAACATCAGATAATTTTCTTCGATCTGTCAACTACGAAACCCTTGGTAACATTTATTTCGACAACTCCCAATACAGGATCGCGGGAGCTTATTATGACAGCACATTAACTTACATCCCAACTACAACCCGGGATTATTTTGTGATCAAAAGGAAGCGGGACAATTTACAAGAGGTTATTCAATACGAAGAGATCGTTGAAAAGAATGACAGTATTCTCCGGTTTGTTGCTATGAACGAGGAGGAAAGACTTAATTACTTTACCAGTTATACAAATGATCTCAAAGCATCAGCGGTATTACGGGCAAAAACCGGTGAAATAGCTGAAACTCCTGCTATTTTGCCTGAAAGAAGAATTCCCGGGGCACCGCCTTCCCTTGGGGGACCCAATTTAAGAACTACTTTTTATTTTTATAATCCCGGTCGCGTTGCCGGTGGAATGTCAGACTTTTTGAGGATCTGGGGCCCTCGTGAACTTAAGGATAACTGGCGAACAGATCCCGGAGGACTCATTTCCCGAAGTCCCGAGGAGCTGGATGAGGTTTCTGAATTGATAATTGCCAATAATCCCCAATTCAATCCACGCACCTATATAGATCAGATCCCCACAAATCAGGGAATTATAGACAGCCTTGCTGCCCAACGGGATAATTCCTATTTCAGGCTGGGATTGATCTACAAGGAAAAATTTGGAGAGAATGAACTTGCTGCACAAAGATTAAGGTCAATGCTGGATTATACCAGGGAAGAAAGGCTGGTGGTTCCGGGGAACTATTACCTGTATCAAATTTACAATGCAACGGGAAATAATGCAGAAGCTGATAGATATAAGCAAACCGTGCTGAGAGATTATCCGAACTCCCGGTATGCTGCAAGTATAAATAATCCCGGTTTGGCAGTCGAATTGGAAAACACCGCGGAAGACAGATACAACGAGCTTTATCGACTTTTTGAGCAGGGAGAGTATGTTGAGGTTCTTAGAAGAGGTGAGATATTAATGCAGGAATTTCAAAATGATGAACTGCTGCCAAAAATTGAGTTGTTAAATGCCAACGCCACAGGACGATTGTATGGATTTGAAGCATATAAAGAGGCATTGAACTATATCGCGGTAAACTATCCGCAAACTGAGGAGGGCCAAAAGGCTTTGGCGTTAACCAATACAACCTTACCGCAACTTCAAAATAAGGAATTCAAAATACAGGAACCCCAAACCAATATTAAATTACTATATAGATTTAATCCTGAAGAAAGAGAACAGGCACTTGTAGTAAAGGAAAAAACAGAAAATGCTTTTAAGGAAATGGAATATAGAAAATATTCTGTTTCAATAGACGTTTATAATCCTGACACGATTTTTGTTGTCATCCATGGTATTGAAAGCACCGAACGTGCTAAAGGCCTTACGGAAATGTTTCAGATCAATAAAAAATACACCATAAACAGGGAGCCCATAGTAATCTCATCAGAAAATTACCGGGTAGTCCAGTTACATAAAAATATTGAGGCCTATAAAGACCTTGTTTCAAACCCCAATCCACAATAAAATGTTTAGTAAATCCAATAAAATAAAAACATCCTCTGAGACCAGCAGGGAACAAAACCGAATTTCTGCAGGAACTGTGATTACCGGTGATATTATTGCAAAAGGTGGTTTTCGTGTAGAAGGAACCATAAGAGGCAATGTTAAAACAGCCGGAAAAGTAGTTATAAGTAAAGGGGGATTAATTGATGGTACCCTTACCTGCCAGAATGCAGATTTTGAAGGAAAATTCAATGGTAAACTAACTGTGCTTGAGACCTTAACCCTTAGATCTGCTGCATTGGTTGAAGGAGAGGTAACTGCAGGGAAACTGGCCGTAGAGCCGGGGGCAACCTTTAACGCTTCCTGTGAAATGAAGAATATGGTTAAGACCCTCAATAAAGATGACCAAAAACAAAAAGAGCGCACCGCATAATAAATATCTGGAATTTGTTAATATTGCAATCCAGATGGGTGTAATCATAGCCGCCGGCGTTTTTGCGGGTATCTGGCTGGATAAAAGATATCCCAACGATTTTTCAGGTTTTACAATAGGAATTTCCCTTTTGGGAGTATTTATATCACTTTACCTGGTGATAAGGAAAGTTACTCAAATGAGTAAGGAGGACTAACAATATCTCATGAAACAACAACTACTAAATTTTTCCTACCGGCTTCTTCCTTTTACAATTATCCTTTTCCTGATTCAATATTTAATAAGCGCTTTTCTCCTGGAAGATATGGTTCTTTATTATCCGGTGTTTGCAATTTACCTTTTCCATTTCCTGGCCACCCTTATAATTTATTTTATCCTCATTTTAATTTATAATAATTTTCAGGATAAAACCGGCTTTGCTTTTATGGGTGCAAGTCTTTTAAAGATGCTTGCGGCGGTGCTTTTTCTCCTGCCCATGTTATTGAGTAACAGCGGTAATCCCTTTGCCAATCTGCTTTCCTTTTTCATCCCTTATTTTTTGTTTTTGGTTTTTGAAACCTTTTATGCTGTGAAACTCATAAATGCCAAATAACTTTTTGGTTATCAAGAGGCTTCATAAAAATGCGATATGCATTAAAAATATTTATTGGGGGCTTTTAGATAAAAATTAAAAGTATACCTTTGCACCGAAATTTTGAGCCCACAATTATTAAGTTTTAACAGGATTATGACAGCACAAAAATCTTTAAGGATTATAGTGACATTTGCACTGGCTATTCTTCCCTTTTTCACATTTTCTCAGGAAGAAGGCAGTAAAATTAACGAAGCTGCAAAGAAATTTAATGCTACAGATATGATTATGCACCATATAGGTGACTCTCATGGGTGGCATTTTTTTGGTAGTGGGGATAGTTCTTTTACCCTTCCGCTACCTGTGATCCTTTTTACTGATAATGGGCCTGTTACTTTTATGTCAAGTGCATTTCATCACGATACTGAAGGGAAGTATATTGTGGAAAGAGATGGGATGAAATTTGTAAATTATCACGAGAAGATCTATCAGCTTGATGATAATGCAACTGCTCTTGAATTTGATGCAGACCATAATGCAATAAACGCTCAAAAACCCTGGAATTTTTCCATTACCAAAAATGTGGCGGCAATGTTCTTAACTGTAATATTGATGCTTTGGTTCTTCTTTTCACTTGCCAGTTACCACAAGAAAAATAAGCAGGCTCCCAGCGGTTTCAACAACGTGTTGGAAAGCCTTGTAATTTTTGTAAGGGATGATATTGCACGTCCTCAAATAGGTGAGAAAAAATATATGAAGTTTATGCCTTTCCTTTTAACGGTATTTTTCTTCATCTGGATAACAAATATTTTGGGATTATTGCCTGGTGCGGCGAACGTTACAGGAAATATTGCGGTAACAGTTTCCCTGGGACTCTTTACTCTTGTTTTAATATTTATAAATGGAAACAAGGATTACTGGAAACACGTTTTTTGGATGCCTGGCATTCCAACCTTTGTAAAACCTATCCTTGCAGTGGTAGAAGTAATGGGGCTTTTTATTAAACCAATAGCCTTGATGATACGTTTATTTGCAAACATCACTGCCGGTCACATTATCATTTTAAGCTTATTAGCATTGATATTTATATTGGAAAGTGCAGGAGTAGCCGGTATTTCGGTTCCATTTGCACTCTTCATCACAGTATTGGAATTGCTGGTTGCATTCCTACAAGCGTTTATTTTTACAATGCTGTCTGCCCTGTTCATCGGGATGGCGGTTGAGGAACATGAACATCATTAATTTTAATTTTTAATTTAATTACTATGGAGTATTTACACATTGGACTTGCAGCATTAGGAGCTGGTCTTGCAGTTATTGGAGCTGCTATTGGGGTTGGTAGAATTGGTGGATCTGCAATGGATGCTATCGCTCGCCAGCCAGAAGCTTCTGGAAAGATCCAGACTGCTATGATTATTGCTGCGGCTCTTGTAGAGGGTGTTGCCCTTTTTGGAGTTGTTGCTGCATTATTAGGGGTACTTACAGTACCGGCTTAGTCCTTAAAATTTTTAGACCCTGTTCGCAACGGTTGGTTGCGAACAGGTTTTAAATGATGTTTTTGATTAAAATATAATTCTTTATATAAATTGATATGGATTTAATTACTCCTGAAATTGGCTTGTTCTTTTGGCAAACCATCGTTTTTTTAGTTCTCATCTTTATAATGGCCAAATTTGCCTGGAAACCTATTCTGGGAGCTGTTAAAGACAGAGAGGATTCTATCAACACTGCATTGGCTTCTGCTGAAGATGCCAGAAAAGAAATGCAGAATTTACAGGCAGATAATGAGAAGCTGTTACAGGAGGCCCGAGCTGAGCGTGATGCCATCTTAAAAGAAGCCCGTGTGATCAAAGAAAAAGTTATAGCCGATGCTTCTGCTGAAGCCCAGGCAAAAGCCGATAAGATCGTAGCACAGGCACAGGTTGTTATACAGAATGAGAAGAATGCTGCTGTTGCTGAAATTAAAGATCAGGTAGCTACTTTGTCTATTCAAATTGCCGAGAAAATTGTGCGTGAGGAATTATCCTCAAAAGAAAAACAACAACGTTTGGTAGAGCAAATGTTGGATGATGTTACTTTAAACTAGAGTTATGAAAGGAACCAGGGCAGCACAACGTTATGCCAAGGCTATTTTGGACCTTGCAAAGGATCAAAATGTATCTGAGGTGGTGAACAAAGATATGGAGTCCATATCTCAAACCATCACTGCCAGTGATGAACTTCAGGATGTTCTGGCTAGCCCCGTTGTAAAGGCCGATCTTAAAAAGAACGCCCTTCGCGAAATTTTTAAAGATGCACATTCAATTACATTGGGTGCTTTTGACATTCTGTTGGAAAACAACAGGATCATTATTCTAAAAGCGGTAGCTCAAAAATATAACGAGCTTTACAATGAACTGAATAATATCCAGGTTGCTACTGTTACCACCGCAATTCCTTTGGATACCAGCCTTGAAGCAAAGATCCAGGATAAGATAAAAGAGCTTACCGGAAACAGTGCTACAATAAAAAACATTACAGATCCCGCTATCATAGGAGGATTTATCCTTAGGATTGGAGATCTTCAATATAATGCTAGTGTTGCCAGAAGCTTAAAAGATCTAAAAAGAGAATTTAGCAACAATACATATATATCAAAAATTTAATTAAAACAGAGGCGCTCAAGGCGTTTCAATTTTATTCTAAATAATTATGGCCGAAGTAAATCCTGCTGAAGTTTCAGCAATATTAAAAAAACAGCTTTCAGGTTTCGAAGCAAAAGCTTCTCTTGATGAAGTAGGAACCGTTCTTACCGTAGGTGATGGTATTGCTCGTGTATATGGTTTGGCAAATGCCCAGTACGGGGAATTGGTTGAATTTGAAAGCGGACTGGAAGGAATTGTATTAAACCTGGAAGAAGACAACGTAGGGGTAGTACTTTTAGGACCATCAAAAGAGATCAAAGAAGGTTCTGTTGCAAAAAGAACAGAGCGTATTGCATCTATTAAAGTAGGTGAAGGAATTACCGGAAGGGTTCTGGATACTTTAGGATTTCCTATTGACGGGAAAGGCCCTATCCAGGGTGAAACCTTTGAAATGCCATTGGACCGTAAAGCTCCCGGGGTAATTTACAGAGAGCCAGTTACCGAGCCGCTTCAAACCGGGATCAAAGCTATTGATGCTATGGTACCTGTAGGGAGAGGGCAAAGGGAATTGGTAATTGGTGACCGTCAAACCGGTAAAACCGCAGTTTGTATTGACACCATTCTAAACCAAAAAGAATTTTATGATGCAGGGGAACCTGTATTCTGTATATATGTTGCTATAGGGCAAAAAGCTTCTACTGTTGCAGGTATTGCAAAAGTACTTGAAGACAGAGGTGCTATGGCATACACCACTATTGTAGCTGCAAATGCATCAGATCCTGCTCCAATGCAGGTATATGCTCCATTTGCAGGTGCTGCTATCGGGGAGTATTTTAGAGATACCGGTCGTCCTGCCCTTATCGTGTATGATGATCTTTCAAAACAAGCAGTAGCTTACCGTGAGGTTTCTTTATTGTTACGTCGCCCACCGGGACGTGAGGCTTACCCTGGAGACGTTTTCTTCCTTCACTCAAGATTACTTGAGCGGGCTGCAAAGATCATTAACAATGATGAGATTGCCAGCCAGATGAATGACCTTCCAGATTCTATAAGGCACCTGGTAAAAGGTGGCGGTTCCTTAACCGCTTTACCTCTTATTGAAACTCAGGCGGGAGACGTTTCGGCATATATTCCAACCAACGTAATTTCTATTACAGACGGGCAGATATTCCTAACTTCAGATTTGTTCAACTCGGGGGTTCGTCCTGCGATCAACGTAGGTATTTCGGTATCGCGTGTAGGGGGTAACGCTCAGATCAAATCAATGAAAAAAGTGGCTGGTACCTTGAAATTAGACCAGGCGCAATATCGTGAGCTTGAAGCTTTCGCTAAGTTTGGATCTGATCTTGATGCCGCGACTATGAATGTTATTGAAAAAGGGAAGAGAAACGTGGAGATCTTAAAGCAGGCGGAAAATGATCCTTATCCGGTTGAAGACCAGATCGCGATTATCTTTGCAGGTTCTAAAAACCTGTTGAGAAACGTTCCTGTAGAAAGAGTAAAAGAGTTTGAAAGAGAATACCTTGAGTACCTGAACATGAAACATCGTGATGTTCTTGATGGCCTTAAAGCCGGAAAGCTTACAGATGAGATCACAGACACACTTACTAAAGTAGCTAAGGAGCTTTCAGATAAATATAAGAAGTAGTATTGAGTATAGAGAATTGAGATTTCAGTTTTCTGTAGTTAAAAGAATATAATAAAGTATTGAGTAATTAGATCTCATATCTAACTACTCAATACTCAATACTAAGAAAAATGGCAAATTTAAAAGAATTACGTAGCAGGATCACATCGGTATCATCTACCATGCAGATCACCAGTGCCATGAAAATGGTTTCTGCTGCCAAATTGAACAGGGCACAGGATGCTATCACAAAAATGCGTCCTTATTCTCAAAAGTTGACCGAGCTTCTTCAAAGCCTAAGCGCTACCCTTGAAGGGGATACAGGTAGTAAATATGCCGAACAGAGAGAGGTAAATAAAGTATTAATCGTAGCCATATCTTCCAACCGGGGGCTTGCAGGAGCTTTTAACACCAACATCGTTAAAGGAGTTAGACAACTTGTGGAAACTCAATATGCAGGTAAGGATGTGAAGCTTTTGACCATTGGTAAAAAAGCGGCCGATGTTTTAAAGAAAGGTTTTAGCATTTCAAAGAATAACAATGCCATTTACGATACTTTAGATTATGCCCATGTTGCAGAGATCGCAGAAGATCTAATGCAATTATTTCTTGAAGAAAAGTATGATGAGATTGTGATCATCTACAACCAGTTTAAAAATGCTGCCACTCAAATTGTCACCACTGAACAGTTTTTGCCAATTCAAAAATTTGAGACTGACGAAAATGTAACTTTAGATTATATTTTTGAACCGGGTAAACTGGAGATAGTAAAGGATCTTATTCCAAAATCACTTAAAATGCAGCTTTTCAAAGCTATGAGTGATTCGCTTGCTGCTGAACATGGTGCACGTATGACAGCGATGCACAAGGCTACAGATAATGCAACCGAATTAAGGAATGCCCTTAAGTTATCTTACAACAAAGCCCGCCAGGCTTCCATTACCAATGAGATCCTTGAGATCGTTGGTGGGGCTGAAGCTTTGAATAACTAGATATATATTTTTTTTATAGCAAAAACCCCTGCATAACTGCGGGGGTTTTTCTTTTGGCAAGCATTTTGTTTTGTTAACTTTAGAACTTAATTCCAGAACCATGAAGTATTTCTATTTTTTATTCAGCGCGATCATAACAACTGCATTATTCACCAATTGTGCAGGCAATAAAGACCTTCAGGAACGACCTCCGGCGCAATTTGGAGGTGTGTATACGATGACGGATGCTTCTTCGGTTCATTTGTTCATACCGGTAAAAACCCTTCAAACAAATCGGGTAAGTCTGGATAGTGTATATTTTCGTGGCATGAGTGCCCCTTTGGAACAAGATGATTTAACCCCGGGAATGTATAGCGCACGATTTAATACCGGTAAGCCGGACTTAATTATGAGTTCTGATACAAGAGAGGAATACGCCAATAAAATGCCTGTAAAGGCTGGAAAATCCCCTTTTAGCCTTGAAGAAGATGAAGCTATTCTGGTGTTTTCCCAAAACAACAAGACCAAATACTACAAAATTACCGGGATCAGGGAGCGGGAAGCAAATTAAATAGCCCGTTTTTGGTAATGTTTGTCAGGAAATTAGGATATTTAGACCCTAAATAAATTCCCTTTTGAGCAGTTTAAAAAAACTTTTTCAGCAAACCTTTATTTATGGGCTTGCAACGGTCTTACCGCGAATGTTGAGTTTTTTACTGGTGCCTTTATATACAGATGTTCTTCCTGTAAGAGAATATGGGGAATTCTCCATTATTATTTCCTGGATCGTACTTTTTAACGTGCTCCTTGCCTACGGGATGGAGACCGCGTTTTTTCGGTTTTTTCATAAGGAAAAGGACAAAGGCCTTGTTGTCTCAACAGCAGCGCTTTCAATAATTTTCACTTCGGTACTCTTCTTTGTACTGGCTTTTTTATTAAGCAGTCAGCTATCAGATCTATCGGGAATTAGGGAAGATTATATTCATTATACCTTATTTATTTTGCTTCTTGACGCGCTGGTGATAATTCCTTTTGCGTGGTTAAGAGCAAATGAAAAACCGGTAAAATACGCCATCATTAAAATTCTGAATGTCGCCGTTAATTTGGGATTGAATGTCTTTTTACTTTTGTTTTTGCCAAAAATGGCTGCGGGAAATTCCGGTGGGATAGTAGCTGAAATGTATGTTCCTGATTTTGAGATCTCCTATATTTTTATCTCCATGATCATTGCGAGCAGCATAACGCTTTTAATGGTGATCTCCTTTTACACTAAAGTAGGGTATAGCTTCAGCACAGCTTTATGGACACGAATGATGCGTTATGCGTATCCCGTTTTGATCGCGGGGGTAGCTTTCGCCATAAATGAAACTTTTGACCGAATCCTGCTGGATTGGTTTTTACCTGAAAATATTGCTGAAGAAGCCGTGGGAGCGTATGCCGCCTGTTACAAGCTTGCAATTTTCATGACTCTTTTTGCTACCGCCTTCAGGATGGGAATAGAGCCTTTCTTTTTTAGCCATGCAGGGGAAAAAAACGCACAGAAAACGTACGCTTTAATTACCCGGTATTTCGTAGCTTTTGGATCTGTGATCCTTGTTACGGTGGTTGTATTTGCCGATTTTCTGAAAATTCTCCTCATTAGAAACAGCGATTACTGGGAGGCAATGAAAATAGTTCCGTTAATATTGCTTGCAAATTTCTGTTTGGGTATATATCATAATTTGTCAGTTTGGTATAAGGTGACAGACCGCACCCGCTTTGGAGCTTTTATTTCTGTAGGCGGGGCCATAATAACTCTGGCGGTAAACTTTTTGCTTATTCCAACTATGAGCTATATGGGATCTGCCATTGCAACTGTTGGGGCCTATGGCACAATGATGATCCTTTCGTATTATTTTGGCCAGAAATATTATCCAATTCCCTACGACCTCAGGAAAATAGGATTATACCTTACAGGATCTGTATTAATCTCGGGGATATCATTCTATATTTTCCCAAATAATTATTTAATAGGAATAAGTTTATGGCTGGCTTTTTTAACTTTGGTCTTTCTTCAGGAAAAAACTGCTGTGAAACAATTAATTTTTAAAAGATGACAATCAAAATAATCAACCGGTCTTCCCATGATCTCCCTAATTATGAAACAGGAGCATCGGCAGGAATGGATCTTCGTGCCAATATAACAGAGTCTGTTACGTTAAAGCCTTTGGAAAGAAGTATTATTAAAACAGGACTTTTTATAGAACTTCCGGTTGGTTACGAAGCGCAGGTTAGGCCAAGAAGTGGCCTCGCTGCGAAAAAAGGAGTAACAGTGCTTAATTCCCCGGGGACTGTAGATGCAGATTACAGGGGGGAAATAGGAGTGATCCTTGTAAATCTTTCCAATGAAGACTTTACTGTGGAAAATGGAGAGCGGATTGCCCAGTTGATTATTGCCAAACATGAACGCGCGGTATGGGAAGAAGTTGACTTGCTGGAAGAAACCTCGAGAGGAGCAGGTGGCTTTGGCAGTACAGGTACAAAATAGAAACAGAACATTAAAACAGTGGATTTGATAGAAGTTCTAAGCTAACACAAAGCCCGGATTTCTATAAATATTTCACTATTCAACAATAAAAAATAATGAAAATAATAGTTCCAATGGCAGGACGTGGTTCACGTCTAAGGCCCCATACATTAACAGTTCCCAAACCGTTAATTCCCATCGCCGGAAAACCCATAGTGCATCGTCTTGTTGAGGATATAGCAAAGGTGCTCGATGAAAAAATTGATGAAATTGCTTTTATTATTGGTGCCGATTTTGGGGAAAAAGTGGAAACCGATCTAAAAAATATTGCTGAAAGCCTTGGGGCCAAGGGCACAATTTATTATCAGGATAAACCCCTTGGTACAGGACATGCCATCATGTGTGCTAAAGATTCGCTTTCCGGCCCTGCTGTAATTGCATATGCTGATACACTTTTTAAAGCAGATTTTACGTTAAACAAAGAAGCCGACGCGGTTATATGGGTAAAAAAAGTGAGCAACCCTGCGGCTTATGGAGTGGTAAAACTCAATGATAATAACCAGATCACAGATCTTGTAGAAAAACCTGAAGAATTTGTTTCAGATCTTGCAGTAATAGGAATCTATTATTTCAAAGATGTTTCGGTTCTCAAGAATGAATTGCAGGAGGTGTTGGATAAGAACATCATTCGCGGGGGGGAATACCAAATCAATGACGGGATAGAGGCCATGAAGCAGAAAGGTGCTGTTTTTGTTCCCGGCCAGGTAGATGAATGGATGGACTGCGGGAATAAGGATGTAACGGTTGAAACCAATGGGCGGATGCTAAAATTTTTACATCAGGATGGTATAAAGCTTATTTCCAATTCAGTAAAGATCACAAATTCAGAGATCACAGAACCTTGTTTCATTGGCGAGAACGTGGTGCTTAATAATGCTAAAATAGGGCCTAATGTATCTCTGGGAGATGGTTGTATAGTGGAAGATTCCACCATAAAAAACAGCCTTATCCAGGAGTTTTCAGAAGTGAGAAATGCACAACTGGATAACGCGATGATTGGAAGTTTTGCTAAATTTAATGGCAGGTTTACCCAGATAAGCATTGGAGATTATTCTGTACTTGAATAGTCCCGGGGAAAGATTTCCTGCTACTTGAAAGAATGCCTGTTTAGAAGATAAAGGATGATTAGGAAAATCTGCATATATATTCCTGTTTTAATGGCTCTGCTACTTTCTTTCCCGGTAACGGGTCAGGAGAGGGATATTATTTTACAGGACGTAAATGAAGATGATCTGGGGAATGTATCTGATGCTTTTCAGGAAAATTTCTTTGAAGCCCTAAAGCAAAAAGGAATAGAAAATTACGAGAAGGCCATCACTGCTTTGCTTAAGTGTGAAAAGGTGGAGCCAGGGAATGCTGTTGTTCATTTTGAACTTGGAAAAAATTACCGGTTTTTAAAGGATTATGATGCCGCAATCCAGAGCCTCCAAAAAGCAAACAGGCTAAAACCAAATCAGGAGTGGGTAATGGTTGAGTTGATGGAGACCTATTATTTAAATAATGATTTTGAGCCGGCAATTTTGATTGCTAAAAAACTGGTACCTTTTAACAGTAAATACCAGAATAACCTTGCCGATCTATATTTTAAATCTCAAAAATATGATGAATTGCTTGCGCTGCTAGATGAGCTTGATGCCCAGTTGGGGATCAATGAATTCAGGCTCGGGTTGCGGCAGCAGATCTATACAATGACAGATAATACCCCGGCCCAGATCCAGGTATTAAAGGATGCCATTAAGGCAACTCCCGAAAATGAAATGAATTACCTCAACCTGGTATTTGTTTACAGTGCAGAGGGGATGACACAGCAAGCTTTTAAAGCTGCTGAAGAAATGCGGGAAAAATTTCCTTCTTCCAAGGTGGTGCATCTCGCCTTATATAAATTTTATCTGGATTCAAATAATACCGCAGCTGCCGTAGAATCTATGAAAACGGTTTTAATTTCTGAGGAAATAGATCCTGAATCAAAATTCAAAGTTCTGAATGATTTTTTAGGATTTGTAAATGAAAATCCTGAATACGAGAAGGATCTTAAAGAGGTTATCACTCTATTTGCTGAAAGTGAAAACAGCCCAGGTATCTACCAGAAACTGGGAGAATACTACCTGCTGAAGGGGCAAAAGGAACAGGCATTGACTTTTTTTGAAATGGGAATTTCCGGAAACCTGGATAATATTGACCTGTTACAGCGTATTCTTTTACTACAACTGGACCTTGGGAGATATGATGAAGCAGCAAGAAGAAGCGGGGAGGCACTGGATCTTTTTCCGGGACAGCCACTCTTATATTTAATAAGAGGGATCGCATTAAATAACCAAAAGGAATTTAAGGGCGCCGAACAAATACTTACATTTGGCCTGGATTATGTAATAGATAATAAAAAAATGGAAGTTGACTTTTTAGAGCAACTTGCCATTGCTTCATCCGGGTTGGGAAATGCTGCCAAAGCAAAGGAATATCGGGATAGGGCAAATGAAATTAATAAAACCCTAAATTAATGTATAGAAGAATAATCATCCTTATAAGTATTGCATTTTTTATTGTTTCCTGCGGGAGTAAAAAGAAAGCCTTTGAAATGGAAGACGCCGCTACCTCAAAAGTGGTTACTATGCATTATAACAATGAAGCTCAATTTAAGACCCTTAACAGCAGGATGCGGCTTAAATATCAGGATGAGGAAAGATCCCAGAGCGTTACGGTAAGTTTCAGGATGGAAAAAGATAATACCATCTGGATGAGTGCCCAGCTCCTGGGAATACCGCTTGCCAAAGCCTTAATAACCCGTGACAGGGTAAGTTATTTTGAAAAGATCAATAAGACTTATTTTGATGGAGATTATAGTTTATTAAGCAAATGGCTGGGAACTCCGCTTGATTTTGATAAGCTTCAGAATCTACTCTTAGGGCAAACTATATATGACTTAAGAGAAGACAGGTATAAATTGACAGAATCTACCCGTGGATATCAGCTCGTCCCGTCTAATGAATTAGATGTTATCAAAAAATTATTCCTCCTTGATCCTCAAAGCTACAAGGCAACCGCCCAGCAATTGTCACAGGAGAACGAGAATAGAAATGTTACGGTTACCTACCCAAAATATCAACGGGTTTCCGGGCAAACAATTCCTGAAGATATTAGAATAGTGGCCAATGAATCTGGCAAAGGGACCCAAATAGAAATATCCATGCGCTCTGTAATATTAAATGAATCGGTAACATTTCCTTTTGAGATCCCTTCCGGCTATGAAGAAATTGTAATAGACTAATGAAATTGCGTAACCTGCTACCCCATCTTTTTCTACTACTGTTCATAATTGGCGGTAATTATACGGCCCAATCCCAAAATACCCGCGAAGATCTTGAACAACGTAGGTTAGAATTGCAACAGGAGATCAAAAAGATCAATTCCTTAAGAAGTTCCAACAAACAACAGGAGAAATCTGTACTCACACAGGTGGAAGATCTGGACCGTCAAATACGTACTACAGAAAATCTTATTAAAGTAACCAATCAACAGGCGAATCTTCTTACCCGGGATATAAATTCCAACACGAATAAAATTCAGACGTTACGGAAAGAACTTGAAAAGCTGAAAGAGGATTATGGTCAAATGATCGAAAAATCTTATAAAAGCAAATCGCAGCAAAGCAGGGTAATGTTCCTTTTATCTTCTGAAAGCTTTTTACAGGCCTATAAGAGGCTGCAATACATGAAACAGTACGCGAACTACCGAAAGACCCAGGGAGACGAAATACAGCTTCGTACAGTGGAATTACAGGCTATTAATACAAATTTGCTAAGCCAGAAAAAGCAAAAGGAAAAACTAATTGTTGAAAACAGGGAAACCCGTGCACAGCTGGAAAAGAACAAGCAGTCCCAACAAGCCCTTATCAAGAATATACGGCAGAAAGAAGGGCAGTTTGCCAGTGAAATACGCAAAAAACAGCAAGAGGTAAATGCCATTGATAAGAAAATAGATGAGATTATTAGGGCTTCTATTGCCGCAGCCAATAAAGAAAGCGGTTCTACAGCACGTGATGTCTATACATTAACGCCGGAAGCGAAGGCCCTTGCCGCAAATTTTGCCAGTAACAAAGGGAAATTACCATGGCCCGTAAGATCGGGGATCGTAGTGAGAAGATTTGGTTCTCAACCGCACCCGGTTGTAAAAACTGTGACGGTAAACAGTAACGGGGTACATATTGAAACGGAATCCGGTGCGCAGGCCCGCGCTATTTTCAGCGGTACGGTGAGTGAGGTACAGGCCGTACCGGGGGCAAATAAGGCTGTGATGGTACGTCACGGAGATTATCTTTCTATCTATAACAATCTTTCCAAGGTGCAGGTTAAAAAAGGAGATGTGGTCTCACTGGGACAGGATATAGGAGAGGTAGCTACCAACAGTAGCTCCGGGAAGACCACCCTTTATTTCATGATCTATAAGAATATGGATAAATTGGACCCATCTGACTGGATCCTGAGAATGTAGATTTCGCGATTACTCTACAAACAGGGCTTTAAGTTCTGTCGCGTCCTGAGGTTTCATTTTTCCCGCCAGGACCAGGCTTAGTTGTTTTCGTCTAAGCGCGGCATCAAACCTCTTTTTTTCGAGTTCGGTTTCGGGTTCCAGTGCAGGTACATTTACAGGGGCTCCTGTTTCATCTACAGCAACAAAAGTATAGATTGCCTCATTAGCTTTAGATCTCTGGCCACTTTCACGGTCTTCTATCCAAATGTCTATAAAGATCTCCATGGAGCTTTTAAAAGCCCTAGAAACAGCAGCTTCCACGGTAACAACACTACCCAGCGGAATTGCTTTGTTAAAAGCCACATGATTTACCGAAGCGGTAACCACGATCCTTCGGCTATGGCGCCTGGCAGCAATACTCGCCGCACGATCCATACGTGCAAGTAATTCGCCTCCAAATAAATTATTAAGGGGGTTGGTCTCACTGGGTAAAACCAAATCTGTGAGTATAGTACGGGAATCCTTGGGAGTTCTTGATTGCATCTTGCCAATTTTGGGCAAAGGTACAAGGGATTAAGCCGCTTTACAAGTTAAGGAACTATTAAAGTTCCTGCACAAGCATCCAGGCGCCTTCATTGGTTTTCTTGGCTTTCCAGAGCATGTCCATTGCCTCCGGCCTGGTAGGGAAACTTCCATAAACTACCTGATGTAAACCAAACTTGTTTACACCAATATAACGGGCTTTAAAACCTTCTGCTTTTAGTTCAGTCACCTTTTGATGAGCATTTTCTTCAACCCTGAAAGCACCTGCAACTATATGATAGTTGCCTTCCTGCTTTGTCACTTTAAAAGTGATTTCCGGAAGCGGATTATCAATTACAAAGGTAGCCTGTTGTATTTGCTGCTGTAATTGAGATTCGGCTACCTGTTGTTCAGCCACATTATGTTCTGTAACCTGGTTGCTGTAAATATTTAAACCTGCAAAGCCCGAAAGGCCCAAAGCAATAAGCCCAATGGCCGCGTATTTCCAGTAAGGTGAAGTTTGTCTTCTTTCCGGAGTGAAAAGGATTGGAGCTTTTTCTTCCAATGCTTCAACTTGTTTTTTATAAATTTCACGTTGTACGCCAATTGCGGGTACCTCGCTTAAACCAAATGCTTCTGTGAGGAAATTATGAACTTTAACCGGTTCAAATTGAAGGTTTCCTTCAGTAGAAAGAGAAAAACTACCAAGGTTTTCCAGGGAAACGGGTTGTTTCTTCTCAAGCTGAGAATTAAGTTTCTGCACAAATTCCCCAATCTTATAGACTGCTTCAGAATAGCTTATCTGGCTCACATCTGCAATGTAATTCGCCAGTAAACCATCATTTTTTACCAGCTGGGCATTGAATGATATCCTTTTTTTCGGCGGAAAAAATGCCTGGGAATCTTCATTGTACCGTGCCGGTTCTCTTTGAGTAAGAAATGCGCCAAATCCCGGAAGGATAACGCACTCATATCTATACAATAGGTCGGAAATGTGGGTTGCTATAGTCATTAAAGCAAATGTAGGATTTTATGTTACAGCATAAAATTACCTAAACATATCTTATTAACAAATCTTTTTTAAAGTATTTTTAAATAAATACTATTTTGCTACTCTCTTGATAACCAATGTAAACCGCCCGGAAAATAACAGATGAATTAATAAGTTAAGGTCGCACACTATTTTTAATACATAATTTAAAAAGCCTGGTTTTCTCACAGTAATGTTCCCCTTATGAAACATACAGATCTTCATTATATACTTGCGTTACAAAATGTACCTAACCTGGGAGACAGCACGGCAAAAAAACTTATTAGGAATCTGGGAAGTGCAGAGGCTGTAATGAAAGCAAAAAAGGAAAGTCTTCTTAAGATTGACGGGATAGGAAATACTAAATTAAAAGACCTGCACTCGCCCGAACATCTTAGGGCTGCGGAAGAGGAATTGAAATTTATAGAAGATCATAAAATCGATTACGCTTATTTTGAGGACAAGGATTATCCCGAAAAGCTGAAACATTGCCTCGATGGCCCAATTTTGCTGTTTTCCAGGGGAAACATAGACCTTCAAAATAAAAAGATCATAAGTATTGTGGGAACCCGAAGAATTACAACCCACGGGATTTCTTTTTGCGAACAGCTTATTGAGGATCTTTCACCGCTTAACCCTGTTATTGTATCAGGGTTTGCATATGGGGTTGATATTACAGCACAAAAAGCTGCCATAAAAAACAACCTGCAAACTATAGGTTGCCTTGCTCACGGCCTTAACCAGATCTATCCTAAAGTGCATTCAAAATACGTAGCTCAAATAGAATCCAATGGCGGGTTTTATACCGATTTCTGGTCTTCAAATCCCTTTGAAAGAAACAATTTCCTGAAGCGAAACAGGATCATTGCCGGCTTAAGTGAAGCAACCGTTGTTATTGAAAGTGCCGAGAAAGGAGGTTCGCTTGTTACTGCCGATATTGCCAACTCGTATAATCGGGAAGTTTTTGCCGTGCCGGGAAGACCGGGCGATTCGCAAAGCAAAGGCTGCAACAATCTTATAAAATCCCAGAATGCACACCTTATTACAGGGGCGGCAGATCTTGTGTATATGTTGAACTGGGACACCGGCCCGGCCACTAAAGGTATTCAGAAACAGCTTTTTTTAGATCTTGATCCTCAGGAAGAGCCAATTCATACCTATTTAATAGAAAATGGCAAGCAGCAACTGGACAGCATTGCATTACATTGTGAGATCCCAACATATAAAGCAGCGGGGCTGTTACTTGAAATGGAATTGAAAGGGGCTATTAGGCCCCTTCCGGGAAAGCTGTTTGAAGCTATTTAATATCCCAACTTAATGCGTACCCGCCCAAGCACCTCATTGGCAACGGCAGTGGCCTTAGCGGCTCCTTTTTCCAGGGCGGCATCTATTTTTTCAAGATTATCCATATAATAATTATACAACTCTCTTTCTTTTTCAAATTTGGTGATGATAAGCTCATACAGCGCTT